>JBEVIG010000252.1:0-7332 GCA_040510855.1 Solirubrobacteraceae bacterium | reverse complement strand
CCCGCCGGCGGCGCCGCACGGCGGCCAGCACGGCAGCGGGCCGACGCTCGACGTCGGCACGCTGGACGACGAGGAGAAGATCGACGCCCTGCCGGCCTCGATCGCCGCGGGCGAGACGGTGACGGTGAGCGGCCTCTGGACCTCGCACTCGGGCTGGCCGGGGGTCGCCTACAAGCACGAGCAGCTCTTCCTCTCCTCGATCGAGGTCGCGCCCGACCTCCTCGACTCCTTCGACGACGAGCGCGAGGCGTTCAAGGCGTCCGTCGAGGGCCGGGCGCGGAACCACCTGTCGGAGAACAAGCAGTTCGTCATGGAGGAGCAGGCCAAGCTCGGGATCCCCACCGACGCGTCGTTCGACAGCGCCGGCACGCCTGAGGACCAGGCGAAGCGGCTGGGCGAGGTCAAGGCGCTCGCCGCGGAGGCGCAGCGCGCGCTACGGGCGAAGCAGGACCTGCTCGGGATCCGCGTCGGCGTCAACGGCTCGGCCGTCGACGAGGGCGCCAGCGGCGCGCCGTCTGCCTACGAGGTCGTCACCTTCAACCCCGACCGCAAGCCCCAGCAGCCCTCCTCCGAGGCGGGCTTCAAGCCCTGGGACGAGGTCAACGGCCACTGGACCGAGCTCGAGGCCGCGATCGCCCACATGGAGGCGACGAGCCCGGCGCTGTTCGCGCTGCTCAACGCCGAGGGCCTTGACGACGACGCCGCGAAGGCCGACGAGGCGGGCTCGCTCGCCGCGGACGACGACGAGGTCGCGCTCAGCAAGCTCGAGACCGCGATGCGGGTGCTGACGGGCAAGCTCGACGAGGTCTTCGACGAGATCGGGTCGGACTACGAGTGGGACGACCTCGGGCTGCTGTTCCCGCAGGTCCTTGCCGACGAGCGGTGGTCCGCGCCGATCGACAACGCGATCGCGAAGAAGCTGATCAAGGACGACGCGGACGCGAGCGAGGCGATCGACAGCGCGCTCACGACGATCGGCCTCGTCGCCGCGCTCGTCGGCGTGTTCGCCACGGGCGGGATGGCGCTCGCGCTCACGGCGGTCGGCGCGGCCGCCGGCGGGACCCAGGCGGTCATCAGCGTCGACGACTACGTCAAGAAGCAGGCGCTGCGCGAGGCGCGGACCGGCAAGAAGGAGCACGACCTCGTCAGCAAGGAGGCGGTCGACGCCGCGCGCGTGAAGGCCATCCTCGACACCGTCTTCGCCTTCCTCGACGCGGCCGACCTCGGCAAGGCGATCAAGGTGGCGGGCGCGGCCGACGACGTCGCGGCGAAGGCGGCGCGGCTGGGCGAGCTCGCCGGGGCGGAGAAGGAGAACGCGTTCAAGAACGCGCTCGACGTGCTCGGCCCGCCGAAGGCGCTCGACACCGTCGGCGGGCTCGACGCCGCGAAGGCGCAGCTCGGCTCGGGCTCGGCGGCCGCGAAGCGCGCGCAGGCGTACTCCGACGGGCTCGTGGCGGAGATGGGCGAGGCGCTGGGCGGTAAGAAGGCGCGCGAGGAGGCGGCGCAGCGGGTCGGGCCCGATGCCGTCCCGCGCCCGCCCGCACCGTCGGGCGGCGGAGCATCGCCCGGTGCCGCGCCGTCGGTCAAGCCGCCCGAGGACCTGTTGAAGGACGCGCAGGCGTTCGCGGCGGCGAAGACGGGGCTGCCGCCAGAGCGCGCGCTCAAGGTCGTGGCGCCCGCGGCCGACTCGGCCGCCGAGATCACGCAGGTGATCAAGCGCGCCTACGACTCGGCTCAGGAGATGTCGCAGGAGTTCGCGACGCTCGCCACCAAGGAGGCGCGTGCCGCGAAGATCCACGAGGGCGCCGTCGCCTGGGGCACGCAGCGGAGGATCCGCCCGCCGACGATCGGCTACACCGAGGGCCGCGGCGCGTTCTTCGACTCACAGAAGTGGGAGGTGATCTACGGCACCGAGGAGCTCACCGCGAAGGAGGCGAGCAACGCCGCCTGGGAGTACCTGCGATCGGTCGGCGTGCACGAGATGCGCCACGCCCAGCAGTACATGGACATGGCGCGGCTGGCGCTCGGCCGTGGCATGAGCGAGGGCGACATCGTCGCGAAGATGAGCATCCACGCCGACGCGGTGGCCGCGGCGAAGGGGCTCGGCCCGATCAAGGCCGGGGACCCGGGCTTCGCGAACGCCGAGAAGTGGTTCGAGAGCTTCTACGGAAAGACAGGGGGGAGGCACCGCGCCGCCGTGCTGAAGGAGCTGGGCATGCATCGCAAGCAGCTGCTCGAGATGGAGAAGGCGATGAAGAAGGTGCAGGAGCTCAAGGACAAGCTCGCGGCCGCGGCACCCGCCGACAAGGCCGCGATCCAGAAGGAACTCCGCGTCGCAGAGCTCAATGCGGCCTCGCGCAACGCGCAGGTCGAGAAGAACGCCGCCAAGCGCGCGGCGAACTACGACGCCTACCGCAAGCTGCCCGAGGAGGAGGACGCCTGGGAGGTCCAGGCGGAGTACGACGCGATGCTCAAGAGCCAGCGTGCGGCCGAGGACGCCGCCGAGGCCGCGGACATGGGGCGGCCCACCGGCGAGTTCACCCCATATCGTGACCCCGACGAGCCGATCGAGCTCGACGACGCCGACATCGAGGTGGTCCAGTGATCGCGCTCGTGCGGCAACTGATGGATTCGGTGGCCGGCGCCGACGGCGTCGACTACGTCGAGGTCACGCTCCGCGACGGACCGCCGCGAGCGGAGCTCGATGCGGCGCTCGGCGAGCCGACGGCGCTCCCGCGGATGCCCGGCCCGGCCTTCGAGCGCTTCGGCTACCCGGGGCCCGACGGCGTGAGCGTCTTCGCCGACGTCGACGACGAGACGGGTCGCGTGCTGACGGTGCTCGTCCGCCGAGACATCCGCTGATCGGTGCTCTTGTCGCGCGCCCGGCGTGCCCGAAGGCCCGCCCGTTCCGCTCTTGCCGCGGGGTGCACGGCGAGAGGAGGATGGACGTGATGCGACCGGCGCACGTGGAGACCGTCCTCGGGAGGCTCGAGCTGCTCCTGCCCGACGGCGCCGAGCTCGTCACCGACCCGGGCGTCGCGGACGGGGAGATGCTCGCCTGGGCGCCGCAGCCGGAGCTCGGCGCCTTCAGCGTCAGCCACGGTCCCGCCGCGGGGCGCCGGGCGGAGGACCTCCTGGCGCTCGAGCAGGGGTTCGGCGACGAGGTGGAGGTCGAGGGCGACGAGGACGACGAGCTGCGGCTGCGGGTCGTGACGCTCGGCTCCCGCGATCTCGTGGAGGGGCGCGGGCACGTCGAGGAGCCGACGCGGCACGAGCGGCTGCGCTTCCGCTTCTGGGAGGACGACGGCGAGGCGGTGCGCGCGGGCTACCGGCTCGACGAGTCGGCGCCGGAGGAGCTCCGCGCCGCGTTCGAGCGGATGGCCGACAGCCTGCGGCTGGAGGCGCCGTGATCGGGCGGCGCGACCGCGAGGCCGCGGCGGCCGAGGAGCGCGAGCAGGCGACACCCGCGCCGGCGCCCGCGGCGCGCGTCACCGCGCCGCCGCAGAGCCCGCAGCAGCTGCTCGCGCTGCAGGGGCAGATCGGCAACGCGGCCGTCGGGCGGATGCTCCAGCGCCACGAGGATCACGACGGCGAGACGGCGGTCGCCGAGCCCCAGCAGGCGGCCCCCGGCGCCCCGGCGGCGGCAAAGGTCCCGGGCCAGGCGGCCGCGGAGGCGGACGCGGCAGAGACGATCACGCGGATCGGCAAGGCGGTCGACGTGATGGCGAAGACCGACGACAACCCGACGGTGAAGAACACCGCACAGCTCCTCCGCGGCCCGTCGCCGCGCGTGAGCTTCACGCCGATGACGCCGCGGAGCGACTCCGAGACGATCCGCGCCGCCCGCGGCCAGGCCGTCGGGAGCGTCACGTACTTCTTCACCGGCACCACACAGCCCGCGCTCGGCGCGACGCCCGCCAACCCGCCCGCGGGCACGCTCGAGAAGGGGCCCAACGTGATGGGCACGATCCGCGGGGATTCGACGATCATCATCCGCGGCCGCGACACGGGCGGCTCATGGCGCACCGAGGAGGACTTCAAGCACACGCTCATCCACGAGTGCAGCCACATCCTCGTGAAGGCGTACGGCGAGCACCCGGACACCAAGACGGACGCCGCGAGCTTCGACCGGTACAAGGACGAGTTCCGCGCCTACTTCGTCCAGCAGTTCGGCCCGTACGCCGAGGAGAAGGACCTCGACAAGCGCGCGGCGATGATCAAGAAGCACCTGATCGGCACGAGCCTCGCGGACACGCAGGGCTACACGCTGCTGCGCAACGCGTACTGGACGCTCCCCGCGGGAGACCCGTTCCGCGTCTCGATCGACAACCACAAGCGCCCCGACGGCTTCAACCTCACGAACTCGATACGGCTCGACCGCTTCTTCACCGCGCTCGGGCCGGCGGCGACCGATCCGTACGGCGCGGTCGACGAGGTGATGGTCGCGATCGCGCACATGACCGCGGCCGAGCGCGTCGAGGCCCGGTCCAGCGCGATGATCAAGGGCAAGATCGAGGCCTGCGGGGCGGACGCGGCCAAGCGCATCTTCGGCGCGCTCGACGCGCCGACCAAGTCGGAGTACACCGGCGGGCTCAACCCGGGCAAGAGCCCGCGGATCGCCAAGCTCTACGAGGAGCTGGCCCGCGGCAACGCCGAGAAGCTGCAGGACGCGTACACCGCGCTGAGCGCGGACGAGCGCGCCGGCCTGCAGTTCAACGCCGCCACGATGGTCTACGTCGACCACAACATCCCCGGCCAGCGCAAGCGCGCGTGCGTCTACGCGATGATCACCTCGCGCTCCGCGACGCAGTACGCGGCGATGGAGCGCTTCCTCGACGAGTGCTTCTTCACGCACATCGGCACCTACGGCGATGCGCCCACGGAGATCCCGGGCGAGCTGCGCGCCGCCGCCAAGGGGCTCACGCTGCACAGCCGGCTCGCGCTCTACAAGATGGTCGAGGACGCGCGCAAGTCGCACGTCGACAACCTCCCGCCCGCGGTGAGCAAGCCGCTCCTGCTGATCCTGCGCGGCGACGCCGACCCGTGATCCGGTTCGCCACACTGGTCCCATGCGCGGCGTCTGCATCGTCGGGATGCACCGCTCCGGGACCTCGCTCCTGACGAAGCTCCTCGCGGGGCTCGGGCTGGAGCTCGGCGACCCCGCCACGCTCATCCCGTCCGACCCCGACGACAACCCAGACGGCTACTTCGAGCAGGCCGCGTTCGTCGCGCTCGACGACGAGCTGCTGGCGATGCTCGGCGGCCACGTCTCCGATCCGGCGCCGGTCGCGGAGGGCTGGGAGCGCGAGGCCCGGTTCACCGGGTCGCGCGAGCGGGCGGCCGCGCTCGTCGCCGCCACCTTCCCGCGGCCGCCGTGGGGCTTCAAGGACCCGCGTGCGGCGCTGCTGCTCCCGTTCTGGCGCGCGGCGGTGCCCGGCCTGCGCGTGATCGTCTGCGTCCGCAACCCGGCCGACGTCGCGGCGTCGATGCTGCGCCGGCACACGGAGCCCGGCCGCGCCCACTGGCTGCGGATGTGGCTGCGGTACACCGCCGACGCACTGGCGGGGAGTGCCGGCGCCGAGCGGATCGCGGTGCGCTACGAGGATCTGATCGCCGCGCCCGCCGAGACGCTGCGGCGCGCCGGGACGTTCGCGCTGGGGCGCGAGCCCGGCGACGCGGCGGTCGCCGCCGCCGCGCGTGGGGTGGACCCCGCACGGCGGCGGAGTGCCACCGGCCTCGGCGCGCTGCTCGAGGACCCGGACGTCCCGCCCGAGGTGGCGGCCGCCTACGCGACGCTCTGCGCGGGCGGCTCGCTCGACGGCGCCGCGCGCGTGCTCGGCGGTCTGCGCGACGCGGAGAGCGCACTGACCGCGACCGCGCTCGCCGCCCGCACCCGTCAGGTCGCGCAGCTCCGCGCCGCGCTGGCCGACGCGGAGGCCGAGCGCGACGCCGCGCGGGACGAGGCGGCCGCGGCGCGCGAGCGCGCGGCGGAGGCCGAGCCGCCCGAGCCGGCCGGATCGGGCCGCTTCGCGCGGGCGTTGCGGCGGCGGCGCTAGGCGATCCCGGCGCGCGCGAGGAGCGCGTCGGCCGAGCCGGACGCCTCCGCCGGCGGGACCAGCGCGGCGAGCGGCTGGAACGCGCGGGCGAGCGCCGCGGGCACGGCGGCCTCGTCCGCGACGATCGCGTCGTAGTGCTGCGGCCGTGCACGCAGGACCCCCACGACCGGGCCGTCGAGCACCTCCACTCCGCGGTCGCGCCACGCCGGCGCCCCACCGACCAGCGTCACCCGCATCCACGGCCGCCGCGCGAGCAGCGCCGGGAGCACGCCCTCGGCGCCGGCCACGAGGATGCGGCCGCCGGCCGGCGCGTCGCGGGCAGCCAGCACCCGCTGCGGGCTCGCCGGCCAGAGCGACGCGGGCCGCTCCGCCAGCATCTCGGCCCAGCGCGCGACGAACACCGGGCGGTTGCGCGCCGAGAGCGCCTGCGCGCCGGCGAGGTCGCCGCTCCCGTAGCGGGCGTGGCGCACGCGCGACCGCGGCACGTAGACCGTGCGCAGCCCGCGGGCGGCGAGCTCCAGGCAGAGGTCGGCGTCCTCGTAGTAGGCGGGCGCGTAGTCGTCCTTGAACCCGCCCGCGGCGAGGAACGCGGCCCGGTCGACCAGGAGGCAGGCGGCGGGGCCGAAGTCGACGACGCGCGGGAACGCGAGCTCGGGGTCGCCGGGCGAGCCGCCGTTGCCGTACTCGATCACGCCGCCGTCGGCGGCCAGCAGCGCCCCTGCGCACTGCACCCGGCCGTCGAGCTCGAGCACGCAGGGAACGGCCGCCCCGACGCCGCGGGCGGGATCGACGGCGGCGACGAGCGGCTCGAGCCAGCCCGGCTCCACGAGCGCGTCCGTGTTGAGGAAGCAGACGAGCGGTGCCGCCGCCTCGGCCGCGCCGCGGTTGCAGCCGGGCCCGAAGCCCTCGTTGCGCGCGTTGCGGACGAGCCGGACGCGGGGATCGGCGGCGAGCCGCTCCGCCGTCCCGTCCGGCGACGCGTTGTCTACGACCACGACCTCGTGGCCCGGCGCGGTGTGCTCCTCGAGTGCCGCCAGCGCCCGCTCCGTCCAGTGCCAGGCGCCGTGCGTGACCAGCACGACGCTCACCGGCGGCGGGCCCATCGCTCAGTACGTCCGCCCGAGCACGCGGGCGACGAGCTGCTTCGGTCGCGTGCGGACCCAGCGCCGCAGGGTGCGCGCGAGCCGGTCGTCGCGGACCAGCGGGACGCGCCGGTCGTCGACGTGGAGCGTGCCGTCGTCCGCATACGCGTGCGCCGCCCAGCCATCGTCGAGCG
>JBEVIG010000251.1:0-15212 GCA_040510855.1 Solirubrobacteraceae bacterium | reverse complement strand
GGATCGCCGCCCGTTCCGACGTTGACATCACGGACGCACGTCAGCGTCGGACGGCCCCGAGGTTCGCCGAGGGTTCCGACGTCGACGCGCGGGCGATCTCACACCACGCGGCCGCCGTGCGTTGCAGCGAGGTGCGCCGCGTCCACGCCCAGCACCTCGAGCAGCCCGGAGGCGCCCGCGTCCGTCACCCGCAGCGCCCGCCCGCCGGGCCGCCGCGCGACCCAGCCGCGCTCGAGCAGCGAGCCCAGCAGCGCCGCGCCCAGCCCGCCCGCCAGGTGCGGGCGGCGCTCGCTCCAGTCCAGGCACGTCCGCGTGAGCGGCCGCCGTGCGTCGCGCGCGGACTCGACGTCGACGCCCAGCCGCTCGAGCACGCCGGCGTCCCGGAGCGCGAGCGAGCCCGGCTCCAGCGCCCCCGACGCGCACAGCGCGTCGCAGACGCCCACGCCCAGCCGGCCCGCCAGGTGGTCGTAGCAGGAGCGGGCGGCGCGCTCGGCCGCCAGCCGGTCCGCGGCCCGCAGGGACCGGATCTCCGACTCGCCCGTGAGCAGCGTGAGCGCCTCGACCGCCTCGGCGACCTCGTGCCCCGCGAGCGCGACGAGCCGCTCGCGCCCGTCGGACCGGACCGTCACGAGCCCGGCGGACTCGAGCCGGGCGACGTGCCCGCTCGCGGTCGACGCCGCGACGCCCGCGGCGCGAGCGAGTGCGGAGACCGGCAGCGCCTCGCCGCCGAGGAGCTCGATGACCATGCTCGCCCGCGTCCGCTCGCCGAGCGCGCCCGCCACGCGGGCCAGATTCGAACCGTCGCTCATCGCCGGTGAACGTACCGAGCGGACATTTCGACGGGGACCGAAGCGTCATGTCCGTATGGTGCGGACCGTGACGGTGACCGAGGAGCGCCCGGAGCGCACGTCCACCGAGACGCTCGCGCTCATCGCGGCGCTCGTGACCGTTGTCCTCTGGGCCTCGGCGTTCGTGGGCATCCGGGCGGCCGGGGAGGACCTCGCGGGCGGCCCGCTGGCGCTCGCCCGCCTCCTCGTCGCGAGCCTCGCGCTCGGCGGCCTGCTCGCGCTGCGCCCGTCGAAGCTCCCCGCGCGCGGCGACTGGAGCCGCATCGTGATCTGCGGCGTGCTCTGGTTCGGCGTCTACAACATCGCCCTCAACGAGGCCGAGCGCCGGATCGACGCGGGCACGGCCGCGATGCTCGTCAACGTCGGCCCCGTCTTCATCGCCCTGCTCGCCGGCGTCGTCCTCCACGAGGGCTTCCCGCGCACGCTGCTCGTGGGCTGCGCGGTCGCCTTCGCCGGCGCCGTGACCATCGGGCTCGCCACCGCGGGCGGCGACCTCGCCCCGAGCTGGGGCGCCGCGCTGTGCGTGCTCGCCGCCGCCACCTGGGCCGGCGGCGTCGTCGCCCAGAAGCCGCTGCTGGAGCACAACTCGCCGCTCATGGTCACGCTCCTCTCGTGCCTCGTCGGCGCCGCCGTCTGCCTCCCGTTCGGCCCGTCGATGATCGACCAGCTCGGCCACGCGAGCGCGGGCACGATCGCCTGGATCGTCTACCTCGGCGTCGTCCCCACCGCGATCGCGTTCACCACCTGGGCCTACGCGCTCTCGCACACCAGCGCCGGGCGGATGGGATCGACGACCTACCTCGTCCCGCCGCTCGCGATCCTCCTCGGCTGGCTGATCCTGTCCGAGACGCCGCCGCTGCTCGCCATCCCCGGCGGCCTCCTGTGCCTCACCGGCGCCTGGCTCGCGCGCCGGTAGGGTCCCGCGGCATGGACGAGCGCCACCCTGCGGCGCCGCGGCTCGGCCGCGGGGAGCCGCCCATGCACGCCGGCCTGAGCCCGACGTTCTGCGGGCAGCCCCTGGTCCTCGACCCGGCCGAGCTCGAGGGCGCCGACGTCGCCGTCGTCGGTGCGCCGTTCGACGACGGCACCTCCAACCGCCCCGGCGCGCGCTTCGGCCCGCGGGCGATCCGCGACTGGGACGACGAGGGCCGCTACGGCCGCCCGCACCTGCGCTCCGGCATCGACCCGTTCGCCGTCCTCGACGTCGTCGACCACGGCGACGCCGAGCCCGCCCCCGGCGACCTGCTCCGCTCGCACGAGCAGCTCGCCGACGTGCTCCGCGGCGTGCTCGCCGCCGGCGCGATGCCGCTCGTCCTCGGCGGCGACCACTCGCTCTCGCTGCCCACGCTGCGGGTGCTCGCCGAGCGCTTCGGCGCGGAGGGCTACGCCGTCGTCCACTTCGACACCCACGCCGACACGGGGGAGGAGCTCTACGGCGTCCGCATCTCCCACGGCACGCCGTTCCGCGTCGCTGTCGAGGAGGGCGCGCTGAACGGCGCGAACATCGTCCAGATCGGCCTCCGCGGCACCTGGCCCGCACCCGAGGACTTCGACTGGATGCGCGGCGCGGGCTTCCGCTGGCACACGATGGACGAGATCGACGAGCGCGGCCTCGACGCGGTGCTCACCGACACGCTGGCCCACGTGGCCGAGCGGGCGCCCCGCGTCTACCTCACCGTCGACATCGACGTCCTCGACCCCGCCTTCGCGCCCGGCACCGGCACGCCCGAGCCCGGCGGCCTCACCACGCGCGAGCTCCGCGCCGCGCTGCGCCGCGTCGGTCGTGAGACCGACCTGTGCGCCGCCGACGTGGTCGAGGTCTGCCCGCCGTTCGACCCGAGCGGGATCACCGCCCTGGCGGGCGAGCGGGCCGCGCTCGACATCCTCACCGGGATGGCGATGCGCCGGAAGGGTTGACGGGGCGCCCCCGCCCGCCGGTAGGGTCGGTCGATGGACGGCACGACTCGCCGGGACTTCATGCAGCGCGCGGCGGCCGGCGCCGCGCTCCTCACGCTCGGCCCGCTCGCCGAGGCGGTGGCCGCTCCGCTGCCCGGCCGCCAGCTGCGGGCGCTGCGCAACGCCGTCCGCGGCCAGGTGCTCGCGCCGGGCAACAGCGGCTACAACGCGGCCCGCGTGCTGTTCAACACGCGCTACGACGGCATTCGCCCGCCGGCCGTGGTCAAGGTCGCGAACAGCGCCGACGTCCAGGCCGTCGTGAAGTGGGCGGCGAAGTACGACGTGCCGCTCGTCGCCCGGTCGGGCGGCAACGCCTACAACGGCAGCTCCACCAGCAAGAACGCCGTGGTGGTCGACGTCGGCGGCCTCACGACCGTCGCCGTGGACGGCGGGAACGTCGTGATCGGCCCGGGCGGCAGGCTCCTGCCCACCCAGGCGCGGCTCGCCCGCCGCGGCCTGACCTTCCCGGCCGGCTCGTGCCCGAACGTCGCCGTCGGCGGCCACGCCCTCGGCGGCGGGATGGGGCTCTCCGGCCGCGCCGACGGCCTCGCGCTCGACCGCATCACCGCGATCCGCGTCGTCACCGCCGACGGCCGCAAGCGCCGCGTGACCGCGAGCAAGAACGAGGACCTCTTCTGGGCGCTGCGCGGCGGCGGCGGGAGCTTCGGAATCGTCGTGGCCTTCGAGATCGACCCCGTGCGAGCGACGGACGGCGCGTGGTACAGCGTCACCTACCCCGCCTCGCAGCGCGCCGAGGCGCTCGCCGCCTTCCAGGGCTTCGCGCCGGAGACGTCGCCGAAGCTGATGTCGATCCTGAGCCTCACGCCGACCGGTGCGCAGGCGTTCGGCCAGTACCTCGGGTCGGAGTCGCAGATGCGGGCGCTGCTCGGCCCGCTGACCCGCGTCTCCGGCGCGCGGTTGAGCACGAGCGCCGCCTCGCACATGGCGCTCCTGCGGCGCTTCGCCGGCTGCGCGACCGGGGCGAGCGTGGCGCAGTGCACGGCGATCGCGCGCCAGCCCTTCGATGCCAGCTCGGTCTACTTCGCCGATCCCGTGCCCTCCGCGGGCCGCCGCGCCTTCGTGCAGGCGGCCGACGCCGGCGCGACGCTGCTGTGCGACTCCTACGGCGGCGCCGTGTCCCGCCCCGCTCCCGACGCGACCGCGTTCGTGCATCGCAAGGTCCTCTTCAGCGTGCAGATCGCGAAGTACGGCCCGATCGGGACCGCCGTCGCCGAGGTCGGCCGCGCGCGCAAGCTGATCGCCCCGTTCGGCAACGGGCAGGCGTACCAGAACTACTGCGACCTGAAGATCAAGAACCCGCTCAAGGCCTACTACGGCTCCAACCTGCCGCGCCTGCGCGAGATCAAGCAGGCCGTCGATCCCGACGACCGGTTCCGCCCCGCCCAGGGCATACGCGCCTAGAGCGAGACGATCGTGCGGCTCTGCTCGCGCATGAACTGCGCGACGTAGTACGGGCCGAGCCCGCCCTTGCCCGTCGAGCCGCTGGACTTCCAGCCGCAGAAGGACTGGAACCCGGGCCACGCGCCCGTCGTCGCGCCCGCGCGCCGGTTCACGTACACGACGCCCGCCTCGATCCCGTCGAGGAACGCGTCGAGCTCGGCCTGCTCGCGGCTGAAGACGCCCGCGGTGAGCCCGTAGTCGACCGCGTTGGCCTCGGCGAGCGCCTCCTCGAACGAACCGACCCGTGTCACCGCCACGAAGGGGACGAACAGCTCATCGCGCGTGAGCCGGTGGCCGGCCGGGACGTCGGCGACGACCGTCGGCGCGACGTAGTAGCCGGGGAGGTCGAGCTCCCGCCCGCCCGCGACCACGGTGCCGCCCGCGCCCGCCGCGTCCGCGAAGCGCGCGACCGCCCGGTCGTCCACGACCGGCCCGGTGAACGCGCCCGCGTCCGACGGGTCGCCGATCACGAGCGCCTCGGCCCGCGCCGCCAGCGCCGACACGAGCTCGTCGTACGCGGCGTCGACCACGACCGCCCGCGAGCAGGCGCTGCACTTCTGCCCGGAGAAGCCGAAGGCGGAGGAGGCGATGCCCGCCGCCGCGGCGTCGACGTCGGCCGACGCGGCGACGATCGCCGGGTTCTTGCCGCCCATCTCCGTGATCGCCGGCCGCGCGAACGGCCCGTCGGCGAACCGCTTGCCCAGCGCGCGTCCGACCTCGGCCGAGCCGGTGAAGACGACGCCGTCGACGGCGCCCTCCGCGAGCGCCCGGCCGGTCGCCTCGCCGCCGTGCACGAGCGCCACGACGCCCTCGGGCAGCTCCGCCGCGGCGAAGCACTCGCCGACGAGCGCGCCCGACAGCGGCGTCTGCTCCGACGGCTTGATGACGACGGTGTTGCCCGCCACCAGCGCGCCCGAGGCCATGCCGACGACGAGCGCGACGGGGAAGTTGAACGGGCCGATCACGCCGAACACGCCGAACGGCCGCAGGATGCTCTCGTTCGTCTCCTCGGGCGTCAGCTGCCCGAGCGGGACGCGGTAGCCACCGTGGCGCTCCATCTGCTCGCAGTAGGCCTCGATCAGGTCGATGGCCTCCTGCACCTCGGCGATCGACTCCGTGCGGCTCTTGCCCGCCTCCATCGAGACGGCGGCGGCCATCTCCATGTGCCGCTCGCCGATCGCCTCGCCGACGCGCCGCAGCAGCGCGCAGCGGTCCGACGGCGCCGTCCGCCGCCAGGCGACCTGCGCCGCCCGCGCCCGCTCGATCGCGTCCGCCACGAGCTCCGGCGGCGCCGCGTGCGCGCGCGACGCGACCGCGTCGGTGCGCGACGGGTCGGGCCGCTCGAACACCTCGCCCGCGAACGAGCGCTCGCCGCCGACCAGGTGCGGCAGCGGGTCCGCGGGCCCCGAGCGGGCGGCCTCGAGCGCCGCCTCGAACCGCGCGTCGGTCTCGGGCGCGGCGCTGCCGCTCGTGTAGGTCAGGCGCTGGCTCACGCGGGGGCTCCTTCCCGGTCGGGAACGGCATGGCAGGCGGCGACGTGCTCGCCCGCCGGGAGCGTCGGGTCCTCGCCCTGGCAGCGGTCCGCGATCCCCAGCCGCTCCGCCTCGCCGGAGGCGTAGAGCGGGCAGCGCAGGTGGAAGCGGCAGCCCGGCGGGATCCGCGTCGGGTCGGGCGCCTCGCCGACGAGGATCTGCGGGTCCATGTTGTGCGACTCGGGCACGACGGAGAGCAGCGCCCGCGTGTACGGGTGCTGCGGCGCGCCGAGCACCTGCTCGGTCGTGCCCTGCTCGACGATCCGGCCCAGGTACATCACCGCGATCCGGTCGGCGATGTTCCACGCCAGCCCGAGGTCGTGCGTGACGACGAGGATGGTCACGCCGGTCTCCTGGACCAGCCGCTGCATCAGCGCGAGGATCTCGCCGCGCACCGAGGCGTCCAGCGACGACACGGGCTCGTCGGCGACGAGCAGCGACGGCTCGAGCACCATCGCGCCCGCGATCACGACGCGCTGGCGCTGACCGCCCGAGAGCTCGTACGGGTAGCGGGTGAAGAAGCGCTCGGGCGGGCGCAGGCCGGAGCGGGCGAGCGCGCCCGCGACGCGCTCCTCCTCGCCCTCGCCCAGCCCGTGGATGCGCAGCCCCTCCGCGACCGCCTCGTAGACCGTCTGGCGCGGGTTGAGCGAGCCCGACGGGTCCTGGAAGACCATCTGCACCTGGCGCCGGTACGCCTTGCTGCCCTTGCGGTCGTAGCGCAGCGGCGCGTCGCGGTGACGCACCTCGCCGCTGACGGGCCGCTCCAGACCGACGATCGTGCGCGCGAGCGTCGTCTTGCCGCAGCCCGACTCGCCGACGAGCGCCAGCACCTCGCCCTCGGCCAGCTGCAGGTCGACGCCGTCGACGGCGCGCGCGATCGATCCGTTGCGGTTGCGGAACTGCACGTGGAGGTCGCGGAGCTCGAGCAGGGGTGCGCTCACGCCGGCAGCACCTCGATGCAGGCGGCGCGCCGCCGGTCGCCGGCGGGCCAGAGCTCGACGTCGAGCGAGGTGCAGGCATCGCGCGCGACCGGGCAGCGGGGGTGGAAGGTGCAGCCCGTCGGCAGCTCGCGCGGGTCGGGCGGGTCGCCGGCCAGGCCGGACGGGTTGCGCCGGAAGGCCGGGTCGCCGATCACGGGGAACGCCGCCGCCAGCGCTCGCGTGTAGGGGTGCTTCGGGTGCGCGAAGACCTCTTCGGAAGGGCCCTCCTCGACGATCCGCCCCGCGTACATCACGGCGAGCTGCCGGCACGCGGCGACGAGCGTCGAGAGGTCGTGCGTGATGAACAGCGTCGCGAGCCCGAGCCGCTCCTGGAGGTCGTCGAGCAGGCGCAGGATCTGCGCCTGCACCATCACGTCGAGCGCCGTCGTCGGCTCGTCGGCGACGAGCAGCTTCGGGTCGCAGGCCAGCGCGAGCGCGATCAGCACGCGCTGGCGCTGCCCGCCCGAGAGCTGGTGCGGGTAGTCGCGCGCCCGCCGCGCCGGCAGGCCGACCAGCTCGAGCAGCTCGCCGACGCGCGTCGACGTCTTCCCCTTCCTGTCCGACGGGTGCAGCTCGATCGCCTCGCCGATCTGGCCGCCGATCCGCTGCACGGGGTTGAGCGAGTGCAGCGCGCCCTGGAACACGATCGCCATGCCCGACCAGCGCACCGCGCGCAGCCGCCCCGGCTTCATCGTCAGCACGTCCTCGCCCTCGAGCAGCACCTCGCCGCTCACCCTCGCGCCCCTGGGCAGCAGCCGCAGCAGCGCGCCGGCCAGCGAGGACTTGCCGCAGCCCGACTCGCCCGCGAGCCCCAGCGTGTCGCCCGGCGCGAGGTCGAGCGAGACGCCGCGCACGGCCGGCAGCCGCCCCGCGTCGGTCGGGTAGCTCACGTGCAGGTCGCGCACGGACAGCAGCGGCTCGGTGGCGACGGGCGCGCTCATTCCTCGATCCCCCTCAGGCGCGGGTCCAGCACCTCTTCGAGCGCGTGGCCGACGAGCGTGAACGCGAGCACGACCAGGAGGATGCCGACCCCGGGCGGGATGTAATACCACCAGGCCTGCTCGGTCAGCGCGCCCTGCTGGAAGGCCTCCTCGAGCATCTTGCCCCACGACGCGTTCGTCGGGTCACCGAGGCCGAGGAAGGCGAGCGTCGTCTCGGACAGGATCGCCACGGGCACGGTGAGCGTCGTGTTGGCCAGCACCAGCCCGGCGATGTTCGGGAGGATGTGCCGGGCCATGAGATGGCCGTCGGAGGCGCCCAGCGCGCGGCTGCGGTCGACGTAGAGCCGTTGCTTGACGGTCAGCACCTGCGCCCGTATGAGCCGCGCCGTCGACGGCCATGAGGTGATGCCGATCACGAGGATGATGTTGCGCAGCGACGGCCCGAGCACGGCCGCGAGCGCGATCGCCAGCGGCAGGAACGGGATCACGAGGAACCACTCCGTCAGCCGCATGAGCACGCCCTCGAGGCGGCCGCCGTAGAAGCCGGCGGCGACGCCGACCACGGTCCCGATCACGATCGCGAGGATCGTGGCCGCGAAGCCGACGAGCAGCGAGATCCGCGAGCCCCACACGAACTGCGTCCAGACGCTGCGCCCGAGCGCGTCCGTCCCCATCGGCGGGAACTCCGACGGCGGCAGCCACGGGTCGTTGTCGAGGGAGTTGATCGCCCGCAGCCCGTCCTTGTCCGCGAGCAGCGGCGCGAACACGGCCATGAGGATGAAGAGCGTGAGGATGATCAGGCCCGCCATCCCCGCCTTGTCCTTGCGCAGGTCGCTCCAGGCCGAGGCGAGCGCGCGGCGGCGGCGCGTCCAGGCGATGCGACGGGGGTCGGTCGGCGCGGCGGCGACGCTCATCCGGTCCGCACCCGCGGGTCGAGGTACGCGTAGAGGATGTCGGCGAAGAAGTTGAAGAGGATCACCGACGCGCTGAAGAACAGGAACAGGCCCTGCAGCATCGGCAGGTCCGGCCCGTGGATCGCCTCGTAGGTCGCGAAGCCCAGCCCCGGCCAGGAGAAGATCGTCTCCACCGCGATCGCGCCGGAGAGGATGAAGCCGAAGTTGATCGCCGCGAGCGTCACGACCGGCAGGAGCGCGTTCGGGACGGCATGGCGGTTGCGGACCTTGACGTCGCGCAGGCCCTTGGCGCGCGCGAGCGTGAGGTAGTCCTCGCGCATCGTGTCGAGCAGGGAGGCGCGCATCACGAGCGCGTACTCGCCGAGGTAGGCGACCGTGAGCGTGAGCGCGGGCAGGAACATGTGGCGGATCTGGTCGCCGAGCAGCGCGATGCCGGTCGCATCGGACGTCGGGTCCTGCAGGCCGCCGATCGGGAACCATCCGAGGGTCACGCCGAAGAGCGACAGCAGCAGCATCCCGGCCCAGAAGTCGGGCATCGAGTAGAACGCCATCGTGACCGTCGTCGACGTGTAGTCGGCCGCGGAGCGGCGCCGCCAGGCGGCGATGATGCCGATCAGGATCCCGAACACCGTGGAGAGCACGGTGGAGACGCCGACGAGCGCGACGGTCGCGCCCGCCTTGTCCCAGATCTCGTCGACCACCGGCGCGTTCGTCGCGTACGACCGGCCGAAGTTCAGGCTCGCCGTCTGCTTGAGATAGGCCCAGAACTGGTCGAGCGTCGAGCCGTCGAGGCCGAACTCACGCCGCAGGTCCGCCTTCTGCGCGTCGTTGAGGTTCCTCCCGCGGAACAGCGTCCCGACCGGGTCGTTGGAGAGGACCCGGAACAGGAAGAAGTTGAAGACCACGACGAAGGCCAGGGTCGCAAGCGACCCCAGCCCCTTCTTCAATACGAATCGTGCTGTCACTCGCGCTCGTCGGCGGTGCGGCGGCGCATGACGAGCCAGGCCACGCCGCCCACGGCGATCAACGCGATCACGATGCCGGCGATCAGGCCGGCGCTGCCGCCGCCGTCATCGCCGCCGCCGCCCGCCGCCGTGTTCGACGACGTCGCCGCCGGCACCTTCAGCGTCGCGTAGCTCGGCGAGGTGTTGGAGAACAGCACCGGGCCGGTCTCCGCCGGCTGCCGCTGGAAGCCCTCGAAGCGGTCCGTGCGGTAGGCCTGCAGGTCCGCCTGGTTGTACAGCGGCAGGTAGACCGCCTGCGAGTAGAACCGGGTGAGCATGTCGTGGACGATCTGGACCCGCTTCTCGGGGTCGAGCTCGACCTTCTGCTGCTTGTAGAGCTTGTCGTACTCCGGGTCGCAGTAGTTCGCGTCGTTGTAGTAGTTGAGCGGGTCGTCCGGGTCCGACGCGATCTGATCGCACGTGAAGTAGCCGAGCTGCGTGTCCGGGTCCACGTACGGCGTCCAGCCCCAGACGAACATGTCGTAGTCGCCGCGGCCGATGACCTCGCCGAGCTGGCCGTCGTCGTAGGTCTTCTGGGTCGTGTCGATGCCGATCTCCTTCAGCCACCCCGTGATGAACTCGGCGATCTGCGGCGAGACCTCGCTCTCGGAGCGCACGGCGTAGCGGAAGTTGAGCGGCTCGCCGCCGCCGGGCATCACGCGCACGCCGTCGCCGTCCGTGTCCTCGTAGCCGGCGTCGTCGAGGATCTTGTTGGCCTTGTCGAGGTCGAAGTCGAACTGCTGGTCGGCCGGGATCTCCGGGGTCCACTTCGGGTCGGCGGAGACGCTCATGGCCTGGGCCGGCTCGGCCAGGCCGCGCAGGACGCGATCGACGATCGTCTGCTTGTCGATCGCGTGCATGATCGCCTTGCGGACCTCGATGTCCTCGAGCGCCGGATGCGGCTTCTTGAGGCCGTCGCCGCCATTGATGGCGAGCTCGTCGAAGCCGCCCTGGGCGCCCTTCAGCGTCGTGAAGTCATCGTCCTCCTCGAGGGAGAGGAACTGCGTCTCGGGCGGGCTCTGGACGAAGTCGACCTCGCCGCTGCGCAGCGCGGCGACCATCGCGTCCGCGTTGTTGTACTTGCGGATGATCACCTCGTCGAGGGCCGGCTGGCCCTGCCAGTAGTTCGGGTTCGACTTGAAGCGCGCGAACTGGCCCTTCTTGAACTCGTCGAGCGTGAACGGCCCCGAGCCGACGGAGGTCTGCCCGTCGAACTTCGTGCGGCCCTTCTTGTCGAACTCGCCGTAGACGTGCTTCGGGAGGATGTAGACGTCGAGGATCGGCAGCTTCGGGTCCGGCACGTCAGAGGTGACCTTGACCTCGGTGTCCGAGAGCGCCTCCGCCGTGAGGTTGCCGGTGGTGGCGAAGTGGTTGAGCCACTCCTCCTCGCGCGAGGTGTTGATCGTCCACGCGACGTCCTCGGCCGTCAGCGGCTGGCCGTCGGACCACTTCAGGTCCGGCCGGAGCGTGTACGTGTACTCCTGGCCCTCGCCCTCCCAGGACTCGGCGAGCCCGGGCGCGATCGAGAAGTCCTCCGCCTTCTTGTCCGTGAGCGTGGCGTACTGCATGTTCCACGCCTCGAACGCCGCGACCGTGTAGCCGCGGATCGGGTTCATGTTGTCGATGCCCTGCTGCAGGCCGATCGTCAGGATCGGCTTCCCTCCGTCCTGCGCGGCGGCAGGCGGCGAACCGCCCGTGCCCAGGACGAGAGCCGCCACGGCGAAAGCGGTGGCGGCGATTGCGGCAATGGTCTTCACGCGAACCCCCAGGAGTGACAGACGGCGATCATTCAGGATCGTGCCGCCGTCGGGCAACTGGCTGAACGTCCAAAGCCATTCCTTAACGCACGCCACATGGGAACTCCAAATGCCCCGGGGCGATTTCCCCCCGGGAAATCCCCAAAATGTGAGTTTCCCCCTGGGAAACTCACATCAGGTACCAATCGAGGAAGCGCTCGAGGCGCTTGTTGAAGTGGACCTGGGGGCCGGCGCGCAGGAAGCCGTGGGCCTCTGTCGGGTACGTGACGTACTCGAACGTCTTGCCGCCGAGCCGCCGCAGCGCCGCCACGAGCTCCTCGCTCTGCTTGGGGTGGACGCGCTCGTCGCGCTCCCCGTGGGCGATCAGGAGCGGCACGGTGATCTGGTCGAGGCGGTGGACCGCCGAGCCCGCGAGGTACGCCTCGCGCGCCTGCGACGGCCGCCCCATCATCCGCTCGAGGTCCTGCACGCCCTCGCGGTCGCCCTGGGCCCAGGACGTGACGATGTCGCAGTCGCCGTACTCCGTGACCGCGCAGCGGAACCGGTGCTGCGGGTCGTCGGTGACGGACAGCAGCGCCATGTAGGAGCCGTACGAGCCGCCGACGATCGCGAGCCGGTCGCCGTCCGCCCACTCCTGCTCGCGCAGCCAGTCGGCGGCGGCGAGGCAGTCCCACGTGTCCTCGACGCCCCAGACGCCGTGGTTGCGGCGCTCGAACTCGCGGCCGTAGCCGGTCGAGCCGCGGAAGTTGACGTGCAGCCAGGCGTAGCCCTTGTCCAGGAAGTACTGCAGCCGGCCGTCCCAGTCCTCGATGTGGGCGGCGGTCGGGCCGCCGTGGGGGTGCACGACCACCGGCACCGGCGTGCCCGCCCCGGAGTTGACCGGCCGGTAGAGGAGGCCGGGGATCTCGAGGCCGTCGCGGGAGGGGAACGAGATCCGCTCGGGCTCGATGTGCGGCGCGCGCTGGACGGCCAGCGGCGCCGGCGCGTGGATCGGGCGCGTGGCTCCGCCCGGCGTGACGAGCCGCAGCTCGGGCGGCGTGCCCGGCCCCTCGAAGGCGCCGATCACGTCGCCGTCGGCGGTCCAGTCGGGGTTCGCCCAGCAGCCCCCGGGCGAGAGCTGCTCGATCGCGCCCGTCGCGACGTCGACGGTGGCGAGCGCGAACGCGTTCTCCTCGCCGCGGACGCCCACGAGCCTGCCGCCGTCGGGGTGCCAGCGCAGCTCGGACCAGTCGGCGTCGTCCGACGTGAGCTGCCGCTCGCCGCTCCCGTCGGCGCCGACCAGATGGACGGCCCACCAGCCCGAGCGCTCCGAGACGTAGGCGATCGTGGCCCCGTCGGGGGACCACTGCGGCCCGCGGTCGGCCATCCCCGGCGTGCCGGTGAGCGCGCGGACGGCGCCCGTGGCGATGTCGGCCACGCGGATCTCGGAGCGCTTGAGGTCGTCGCGGGGCGTGAAGACGAACGCGACCTCGCGGCCGTCGGGCGAGACGGCGGCGCCCCACTCGTCGCCGTGGTCGCCGCGCGAGCCGGTGGCGAGGCGGCGCGGCCAGCCGTCGGCGGCGTCGCTCACGGCGAGCCGGCTCGAGGCGTCCTCGGCGCGCTCGACGGAGACGACGAGCGTCGCGTCGTCGATCCAGACCGGCGAGCCGGCCTCGGCGAGCAGGGTGACGGGCGGGCCGCCGTCGGTCGGCGCGAGCTTGACCGCGCCCTCCTCGGCGTAGGCGACGCGCGTGCCGTCGGGTGAGAGCTGCGGCGCCGTGTCCTCCCAGAACGGCATCGGGTCGCGGCCGGTCGTCACGCGCCCGGGGGTCGGGTCGGCGAGGTCGAGCAGCCAGACGTCGGACGTCTCGCGGTCCTGGACGAAGACCGCGCGGCGGCGGTCCGGGCCGAGCACGAGCGAGCGCGGCCGCTCCGTCGCCGCGACCGCCTCGAGGCGCCAGTGCGGCGGCGGTGGGACGTCCTTGCGCGGCTCGATCGGGATCCCCTCGACCTCGTCGCGGCCGACCCACAGCGCGTCATCCATCCCTTGCCTCCTCGAAGCCGGCCAGCGTGGCGCGCACCAGCGCGCCGATGGTCTCCAGGGCGTAGCCGCCCTCCTGCACGATCACCGTCGGGAGCCCGAGCCCGCCGAGGACGCGGCCCGCCTGGCGGTAGCCGTCCTCGGTGACCTCGAGCGGGCTCTCCGGGTCGCCGCCCGCGGCGTCGACGCCGAGCGCGACGACCAGGCCGGCGGGCGAGGTGCCGCGCGCCCAGCGCGCGAGCGCCTGCACGGCCTCGAGCCACTCGCGGTCGCCGCTCCCGGGCGCGAGCGGCACGTTGCGGTTGGTGCCGCCGCAGGTCTCGCTCGCGTGGCCGAGGAAGTGGGGGAACCAGCCGGCGGCCGGGTCGACGTGGACGGAGCCCGTGAGGACGTCGGTCCGGTCGGAGAAGATCGCCTGCGCGCCGTTGCCGTGATGGGCGTCGACGTCGAGGAGGGCGACCGGGCCGGCGAGCGCCTCGCGCAGCCGGACGCAGGCGAGCGCGGCGTTGTTGAGGTAGCACGAGCCGCCGTAGGCCGTGCGCGTGACGTGGTGGCCCGGCGGGCGGGTGCACGCGTAGGCGATCGGGGCCTCGCCGGCGGCGACGAGGTCGGCGGCGGTGAGCGCGGCGTCCGCGGCGCCGCGGGCGGCCTCCCACGTGCCGGGGCCGATCAGCGTCATCGTGTCGAAGCAGTACATCCCGGTCCGCGCCCAGGTCGCAGCGGGCTCGCCGGGCGTGGCGGTCAGCCCGGGGTGGGGGAAGATGTAGGGCACGACGCGGTCCTGCCCGGGGTCCTCCGGCAACCCGGCCGACTCCCACGCCGCCCAGGCCGTGCGCAGGAACTCCACGAGCGCGACGTCGTGGACGGTCAGCAGCGCCTCGTCGGGCTGCGGGCGGGCGGGGAGCTCGGGGTGGCCGGCGTCCGCGAGCGCGGCGCGGATCGCGTCCGTGCGCGCGGGGACCTCGGTGGCGGGCGTGCGCACGCCGACCCAGATCTCGGCGCGCGGGTCGTGCCGCGCCTCCTCCTCGCTCCAGACGACGGGGATCATCGAGGCCGCGATCCTATGCACCCGCGGGACGACGCGGGTGGTTATGGTCCTGCGCCGTGAGCGGACCTCCTCCTCAGCGCGGGCCGCGGCTGCGCGACCGCGGCGTCCGGATCGGCCGGCTGGAGCCCGGGCCGGAGGACGCGATCACCGACGTGCCGGGCGTGCGCGTGGGCCACGTCACGGTGTGGCGCGACGCGCCGCAGGTCGCGCGCACCGGCGTGACGGCGATCGTCCCGGGCGACGACCTCGTGGGCTCGCCGCTGCGGGCGGGAGCAGCCGTGCTCAACGGCGCGGGGGAGATGACGGGCTTCGTGACCGCCTCGGAGTGGCGGATGATCGAGACGCCCGTCTACCTCACCTCGACGATGGCGGTGGGCCGGATCTACGACGGCGCCGTGTCCGTCGCGATCGAGAGCGACCCCCTCGTCGCCGACGAGGTCGTGATCCCGGTCGTGGGTGAGTGCGACGACTCGTGGCTGAGCACGGCGGCGCCCGTGCAGGTCGAGGCCGCCGACGCGGGCCGCGCGGTCGCGGCCGCGGCGGCCGGGCCGGTCGCCGAGGGCGCCGTCGGCGCCGGCACGGGGATGGTCTGCTTCGGCTGGAAGGGCGGGATCGGGTCCGCGTCGCGGCGGGTCGGCGACCACGTGGTCGGCGCGCTCGTGCTGGCGAACTTCGGCAGCGCGCCCGACCTGCGCTTCGACGGCGTCCCGGTGGGCCGCGACCTGCCCGATCCGGGCGAGGCGCCGCCGCC
>JBEVIG010000250.1:0-6809 GCA_040510855.1 Solirubrobacteraceae bacterium | reverse complement strand
TACTTCCCGGCGAAGTAGGCGGCGTTGCGCTGCGCGAAGTCGGCCCACTCGTCCGGGAGCTGGTCCTCGGCGAAGCACGCGTCCACCGGGCACGCCTCGACGCACGCGTCGCAGTCGATGCACTCCTCCGGATCGATGTAGAGCATCTCGACCTTGTCGTAGTCGGGCTCGTCAGGCGTCGGGTGGATGCAGTCGACGGGGCAGACCTCGACGCACGAGTTGTCCTTGGTGCCGATGCAGGGCTCTGCGATGACGTAGGCCATTGTCGATTACCGGGTCCTCGGTCGTGTACGGCGGGGAACGAGGTCCGCATTCTATGGTCCGCGGCGTGCTCCTGCTCACCGGTGCCACAGGACGCGTCGGCGCGGAGCTGTTGCCGCTCCTCCTCGCGCGGGGCGAGCCGGTGCGGTGCCTGGTGCGCGATCCGCGCCGTCTGGGATCCGACCGCGTGCGGGTCCAGCTCGCGCTCGGCGACCTCGCCGACCCCGGCACGTTCCGGCACGCGCTCCGGGGCGTCCGCACGATCGTCCACCTCGCCGCGTCGTGGCGCGACCAGCCCAAGGGGAGCATCGAGGAGCTCGACGGCATGGCCGTGCTCCAGATGGTCCTCGCCGCGGAGCAGGCCGGCGTGGAGCGCTTCACGCTGCTCTCGCCGCTCGGCGCCCGCACGCAGCACCCGCTCCGCGCCTTCCGCGCCAAGGCCCACGCCGAGGCCGCGGTCCAGGTCGCGGGGCTGCAGGCCACGATCCTGCGCACGTCCGTGATCCACGGCCGCGCCGAGCGCGGAGTGCCGCTGCTCGCCGGCTCCGCCGACGAGCCCGTGCAGCCGATCGCCGCGGCCGACGTCGCCGCCTGCGTGCTCGCCGCCCTCGACCGCCCCGGCGTCCACGAGCTCGCGGGCCCGCAGACCATGCGCTGGCGCACCTACGCCCGCCGCATCACGGGACACCGGCCGCTGCGCGTGCCGCCGCAGCTCCTCGCGCCCGCGCTCCGCGGCTACGAGACCCTCGCCGGCCCCGGCGCGCGGCTCACCTGGGAGGAGGCCCGGCGCATGACCGTCGACATGACGACGCCGGGCGGCACGCGCGACGCGGAGGCGCTCGGCGTCACGCCGCGCCCGCTCACGGGTCGGTGACGCCGAGGATGAGCTGCGCGGCCTCGAGCGGCACGTCGAGCTGCGGGCAGTGGCCGACGCCCTCGAGCTCGACCCAGTCCGCGTGCGGGAGCCAGTCGCGGCGGTAGCGGGCGGCCGTCCGCGGCCATTCGAGCAGCCGGTCGGCGGTGCCCCAGACCACACGCACAGGGCAGCGGATCGCCGCGGCGTCGAGCGGCCAGCCCGCCACCTCGGCGTGCGCGATGAGCGGGACCACCCCCGGGCACTCCGCCGCGCCGCGCATGACGTGCGCGACGAGGTCGGGCGAGAGGAGCTCCGGGTGCTCGGTGAAGTGCGCGGTCGCGCGCTGCCTCCCCTCGGGGGTGGAGACGATCGTCGCCACGTGGGGCATCGCGCCCGCCAGCAGCTCCTGCATCGTCCGGAAGTGCGCGAGCGTGTCGTGGAAGCCTTCGTCGCCCTCGGCCCAGCCGCCGGCTGGCGCGAGCGCGACCACGCTGTCGGCGCGCCCGCGCGCGGCGAGCTGGAGCGCCACGTACCCGCCGAGCGAGTTGCCGGCGAAGTGCGCGGTGACGAAGCCCGCCTCGTCCATCGCGAGCTCGACCGCGTCGGCGATCGCCTCCGACGTCACGGGATCCGGCAGCGGCGGCCCGCCCGCATGGCCCGCGAGCGTCAGGGCGAGCACGTCGTGGCGCGCCTCGAGCGCCGGCAGCACGAGCTCCCAGGTGCGCCACGTGTCCGTGAACCCGTGCAGCAGCACCAGCGGCGCCCCGGCGCCCCCGCGATGGGCCGGGGTGAAGCTCACAACGGCGGCGTGCGGCCCGCCCACGGCCGCGCGGCCTCGATCTGCGCCGCCACCTGGAGCAGCGTGTCGTCGGCCAGCGGGTGTCCCGCGAGCTGCACGGAGGTGGGCAGCCCGTCGTCGCCGAACCCGATCGGGATGCTGATGGCGGGCTGGCCCGTGACGTTGAAGAGCGGCGTGTAGGGCGCGAACGCGCCCGCGCGGAGCAGGTCGGCGGCCGGATCGTCCCCGGAGCCGTCGAGCTCGCCGATCGGCAGCGGCCGGCGGGCCAGCACGGGCGTGAGCAGCAGGTCGTAGTCCGCGAAGAAGGCGACGATCCCGCGCGCCAGGAACTGCAGCTGCGCCACCGCGCCCAGGTAGCCCGTCGAGGGCAGCTCGAGCGCCAGGTCGCGTACGTGGCGCGAGAGCGGCTCGATCTCGTCCTCGCCCGGCGGGCGTCCCGCGAGCCGCTCGCCGAACCCGATCCCGAGCGCGACGTGCGGCGCGAAGGCCTGGATGAACAGGTCGGCCATGCCCTCCGGCACGGGCGGCCCGGCCTCCTCGACCTCGTGCCCGAGGTCGCGCAGCACCGAGGCGGCCTCGTGCACGCCGTGGACGACGTCGGCGTCGCACTCGATGCCCAGCGCGTTGTCGAGCGACATCGCGATCCGCAGCTTGCCGGGCGGGCGCTGCATCGTGGCCGTGAACGGCTCGGCGGGCCGCGGCGCCCAGTTCGCGTCGCCGGGCTCGTAGCCCGCCATCACGTCGAGCAGCAGCGCGGTCTCCGCCACCGTGCGGGAGAGCACGCCGTCCGCGCCGAGGTAGGAGTCGCCGAGGTCGGGCCCGCGCGAGATCCGGCCGCGGCTGGGCTTGAGGCCGACGAGCCCGCAGCAGGCGGCCGGGATCCGGATCGAGCCGCCGCCGTCGTTGCCGTGGGCGATCGGCACGAGTCCCGCCGCGACCGCGGCCGCGGAGCCGCCGGAGGAGCCGCCGGGCGTGCGCGCGAGGTCCCACGGGTTGCGGACCGGGCCGCCGTACCGCGGCTCGGTGGTCGGCAGGATCCCGAACTCGGGCATCCGCGTCGTGCCCAGCACGACGAACCCGGCGTCGCGCAACCGGCGCACGAGGTAGGCGCTGTGGCCGGGCCGGTGGCCGGAGAGGAACCGCGAGCCGAACTCCATCGCGAGCCCGGCGACCGGCACGTTCGACTTGATCGCGATCGGCACGCCCGCGAACGCGCGCGGATCGTCCCGCGTCACGGCGCCCGCGGCCTCGAGGGCGCGTTCCCCGTCGACCTCCACGAAGGCATTGAGGTCCGGGTCCACCCGCTCGATGCGGCGGATGCAGGCCTCCACGGCCTCGACGGGGCTCAGTTCGCCCCCGCGAATTCGCGCGGCGACCTCGGTGGCAGATGCATAGGCGAGCGCGTCCATGGATGTCAGGAGACGAACACTACGCCCACCGGCGCAGGTCGGACCATACGGCACGTAGTCTGCGTCTCATGACGGAGGTCAGATCGGGGCTCGAGGGTGTGGTGGCCTTTGCCACGGAGATCGCCGAGCCCGACCGCGAGGGCGGCGCACTACGGTACCGCGGGGTCGACATCGAGGAGCTGGTCGGCAAGGTGCCGTTCGAGCAGGTCTGGGGCCTGCTCGTCGACGGAACGCTCGATCCGGGCCTGCCGCCCGCGGAGCCGCACCCCCTCAGCGTCCGCTCGGGCGACCCGCGCGTCGACACGCAGGCGGCGCTCGCGATGCTCGGTCCGGAGTGGGGCTTCAGGGCGCTGATCGACATCGACGACGCCCGGGCGCGCGACGACCTCGCCCGCGCGTCCGTGATGGCGCTCTCGTTCGTCGCCCAGTCCGCCCGCGGCGCAGGCCGCCCGCCCGTGCCGCAGCGCGAGGTCGACAAGGCCACCTCGATCCCCGAGCGGTTCCTGGTCCGCTGGCGCGGCGAGGCGGACCCCGACCACGTCAAGGCGATCGACGCCTACTGGATCTCCGCCGCCGAGCACGGCATGAACGCCTCCACCTTCACCGCGCGCGTCGTCGCCTCGACGGGCACGGACGTCGCCGCGGCGCTCTCGTCCGCCGTCGGGGCGCTCTCCGGCCCGCTCCACGGCGGCGCGCCCAGCCGCGTGCTGAAGATGCTCGACGAGGTCGAGCGCGAGGGCGACGCGGCGCGCTACGTCAAGGCGCTGCTGGACCGCGGCGAGCGGCTGATGGGCTTCGGCCACCGCGTCTACCGCGCCGAGGACCCGCGCGCCCGCGTCCTGCGCCGCACGAGCCGCGAGATCGGCTCGCACCGCTTCGAGGTCGCCGAGGCGCTGGAGGCCGCCGCGCTCGCGGAGCTCAAGGCCCGCAAGCCGGACCGCGTGCTCGCCACGAACGTCGAGTTCTGGTCGGCGGTCGTGCTCGACCACGCGCAGGTGCCGGCCGAGCTGTTCACGAGCATGTTCACCTGCGCGCGCACGGCCGGCTGGTCGGCGCACATCCTGGAGCAGAAGCGCGAGGGCCGGCTCATCCGCCCCTCCGCGGTCTACGTGGGTCCCCCCGCGCGTCCGCTGCCCGTGTAGGGTCCTCGCCTTCAACGCAATCGTCCTGGAGGGGAGCGATGCACCGAATTCCACGCCTCGCCGTGCTGACGGCCGGGGCGGTCCTCGCCTTCGCCGCACCCGCGGCCGCACAGGCGCCCTGCGACCCGTTCGGCGCGACGTTCGCCGGCCAGGTCCCGACGCCGAAGCAGGTCCTCGGCTTCGACCTCGGCAAGCGCGACGTCACGACCGCCGAGTCCGACCGCTACCTGAAGGCCGTCGACGACGCCTCGTCGCGCGTGATCACCGGCACCCTGGCGCGGAGCGTCCAGGGCCGCGACCTGCGCTACGCGATCGTCGGGCAGCCCGACCGGCTCTCCGCCGCCGGCCTGGCCGCGGTCAAGGCCGACACGGCGAAGCTGATGGATCCGGCCACGCCGGCCGCCGAGGCCGCCGCGCTCGCGGCGAGCCGCCCCGCGATCCTGTGGATCGCCGGCAACGTCCACGGCGGCGAGGAGAGCGGCACCGACGCGTCGCTGCGCGTCCTGCAGGAGCTGGCCGACCGCACGGACTGCGCCGCGCAGCGGATCCGCGACGAGGCGGTCGTGGTGATCCTGCCGACGCAGAACCCGGACGGCCGCGAGGCCGACTCGCGCCGCAACGCCTACGGGTTCGACATGAACCGCGACTGGTTCGCGCGCACGCAGCCCGAGACCGACGGCAAGGTCGAGATGCTGCGCCAGCTCCCGCCCGTGCTGTTCATCGACGCCCACGAGATGGGCAACACGGCCGGCTACTTCTTCCCCCCGAACGCCGACCCGATCTACCACGAGCTCACGAGCCAGGCGGTCGGCTGGATCAACGGCCTCTACGGGCCCGCGATGCAGCAGGTGTTCGACGTCCGCAAGATCCCGTACTTCAACTACGCGACGTACGACCTCTTCTACATGGGCTACGGCGACACGGTGCCCGCCACGGGCTTCGGCGCCGCCGGAATGACGTTCGAGAAGACGAATTCGGACCCGACGCACAAGCGCGTCTCCGAGCAGTACCTGACGCAGTGGACGTCGCTCACGCAGGCGGCGGCGAACAAGGACGCGATCCTGCAGGGCTGGCACGACGGCTGGGTCGAGGCGCGACGCCAGGGCGTGGCCGGCGAGCTCGAGCCCAACGAGGTCGTGCAGCCGGGCAACACCATCGAGCAGCCCGTGCCCGACCTGACCGTCCGGCAGTACTTCGTGCGGGCGGACGAGCCCGCGCGGGCGCGCGAGGTCCAGTCGCTCGTGCGGCGCCTCCAGCGGATGGACGTGGCCGTGCGGCGGCTCACGGCGCCGCTGGCCGTGCCCGACTTCACGGAGTACGGGCGCGAGCCGCGGGCGGCGACGCTCCCGGCCGGTACGTACGTGATCTCGATGAACCAGCGCCAGAAGCACTGGGTGCAGGCGATGCTCAACGAGGACACCTACGTCCCGTTCCCGTACTTCTACGACGTCACCGCCTGGAGTCAGCCGCTGCTCTACGACGTCGGCGGTGGCTACTCGGGCGTGGCGGTGCCGATGGCGACCGAGGCCGTCGGGCCGGTGCCGGATCCGGGCGTCCCCGCCCCGCCGGCGGGCGCGCCGTCGATCGCGCTCTACTCCATGTCGCCGCAGTTCACGCGCGGCATCGAGTCCTCGGGCTGGCTGCGCTGGCTGCTCGACCGCTGGGGCCTGGCCTACGAGGACGTGAGCGCGGCCGACATCGCCGGCGGCGCGCTGGCGGGCCACGACGTGCTGCTCGTTCCCGACGGCTACGCCACCCGCGACCTGTCGGTCAAGGGCGACCCGTACGCGCTGAAGGACCTCGGGCCGGCCGGCCAGGCCGCGATCCGGGACTGGGTGCGCGGCGGCGGCCGCTACGTCGGCTGGCTCGACGGCGCCGTGCTCGCGGCGGCGGTCGGGGTCTCCTCGGCGCAGCTCTCCGACGCGGGCGCCGCGGGCATCAGCTCGCCGGGCGCGCTGATCCGCGCTGTGGCCGCCGGGTCGAGCCCGCTGCTGGCGGGCGCCGGCCCGTCGCTGCCGACGTTCTGGGACTCGCGCTACGTGGTCCAGGGCCCGGCCGCGCTCGTGCCGCTGCGCTACCCCGCCGCGATCTCGGACGACTTCTTCGTCTCGGGCTACGCGGACGGCGCGGACGCGCTGGGCGGCTCCGCGGCGATCGTCGACGAGCCGGTCGGCTCCGGGCGGACCGTAGCGTTCGGCTTCGAGCCGAACTTCCGCGCCTTCACCGACGGGACGCAGACGCTGCTGCGCAACGCGATCCTCGGCGCCGATCCCGCGCCGGCCGCGCTCGCCCGGATCGCCTCGGTGCGCTCCCCCGCGCGGGCGAAGGCGCGCGGCGCGGCG
>JBEVIG010000249.1:0-11731 GCA_040510855.1 Solirubrobacteraceae bacterium | reverse complement strand
GACCGGCGCGGCTGCACCCGACCGCCGGAGCGACGCTCGTCGCCGCGCGCCCGCCCTTGCTCGCCTACAACCTCAAGCTGGCCCCGCCTGCGACGCTCGCCGACGCCCGCGCGGTCGCCGCCCGGCTGCGCGCCGAGCTGCCCGGCGTCAAGGCGCTCGGGCTCTACCTCGAGGAGGCCGACGCGGTCCAGGTCTCCACCAACGTGGAGGACCATCGCGCGGTCACGCTCGCCGACGTCCTGGCGCTCGTGCGGGCCGACCACGAGGTCCGCGCCGCCGAGCTCGTCGCGCCGGCGCCCGAGGCCGCGCTCGCCGGCTGGCCCGAGGACGTCGAGCTGCGCATGCCCGCCTCCATCGAGGCCCTCCTGCGGGCGCTAGATTCCTAGTCCACATGGCACAGACGAAGCGCAAGCGCCGGACCAAGCACCGCGGTAACGCGGCGGGCTCGATCGAGGCCCGCGGCCGGACCGGGCGCAAGCCCACCGACCAGGAGCAGCGCAAGGGCTCCGTCCGCGACGCCCGTGAGGAGCGGCGCTACGCCGAGCCGACCTGGGGCGGCGCCGCGCTGCGCGCCGGCTTCGCCTCGATCATGCTGTTCGCCCTGTTCCAGCTCGGGCTGGCCGGCAACGACCCGTCGATCGTGAGCTCGCTGATCCTGGCGGTCGCCGCCTTCCTGATCTACGTGCCGCTCGGCTACCACGTCGACCGCTTCTTCTGGCGGCGCCGGATGATCAAGGCCGGGCGCGCCCTGCCGCAGCAGCAGACCGGCAAGCGGCGCTGAGCATGGACGTCCGCACCTTCACCGTCGGGCCGGTGCAGGAGAACTGCCACATCGCCCGCCGCGAGGGCGCGCGGGAGGCGGTCGTGATCGACCCGGGCGACGAGGCCGAGCGCCTGCTCGAGGCGATCGGCGCGCTGGAGCTCGAGGTCGCCGCGATCCTGCTCACGCACACCCACTTCGACCACGTCGGCGCGGTCGCGCCCGTCGCCCGCGCGACGGGGGCGGAGGTCTGGTGCCCCGAGATCGAGGTGCCGGTGCTCGCCGACATCATGCGCTACGTCCCGTGGGACGGCTTCGGCCCGTTCGAGTCCTACGACGCCGACCACGTCGTCGCGGGCGGCGAGACGCTCCGGCTCGCCGGGCTCGACATCGAGGTCCTCTTCACGCCGGGGCACTCGCCCGGCCACGTGACCTACTCGATCCCGTCCGAGCAGGCCGTCTTCTCGGGCGACGTGCTGTTCGCCGGCTCGATCGGCCGCACCGACCTGCCCGGCGGCGACCACGCGACCCTGATGCGCACGCTGGCGTCGCTGGCCGAGACCCTCCCGGACGAGACCGTCGTGTACCCCGGGCACATGCAGACGACCACCATCGGGCGCGAGCGCGCGTCCAACCCGTTCCTCCAGCAGCTCGCATGAGCTCGCGGATCCAGGCACCGCGCGGCACGTTCGACGTGCTGGGCGAGGACGCGCTGGCGCGCGCCGCGCTGGAGGGCCACGCGCGCCGGATCCTCGAGGGCGCGGGCTACCGCCGGATCGAGACGCCGACGTTCGAGGCCACGGAGCTCTTCGCGCGCGGCGTCGGCGAGTCGACCGACGTCGTCCAGAAGGAGATGTTCACCTTCGACAGCGGCGAGGACCAGACGTTCACGCTGCGCCCCGAGGGCACCGCGCCCGTCTGCCGCGCCTACCTCGAGCACGGCATGCACAAGCTGCCGCAGCCCGTGAAGCTCTGGTACCTCTCGAGCTACTTCCGCCGCGAGCGCCCGCAGAAGGGCCGCTTCCGCCAGTTCTGGCAGGTCGGCATCGAGGCGATCGGCTCGGACGACCCCGGCGTCGACGCCGAGGCCATCCTGCTGCTCGCCGAGCTGCTCGAGGCGCTGGGCTGCCGCGGCGTCCGGCTCCGGATCGGCTCGCTCGGCACGCCCGCGACCCGCGCGTCCTACCGCGAGGAGCTGCAGGCGTACCTGCGCGCCCACGAGGAGCGGCTCGCGCCCGAGGTCGTCGAGCGCATCGACCTCAACCCGCTGCGCGCCTTCGACTCCGATCACCGCGGCACCCAGGAGGTCATGGCGGACGCCCCGCGCCTGCTCGACCGCCTGAACGACGAGGACGCGGAGCATTTCGCGGCGGTCCAGGAGATGCTCGACGCCGTCGGCCAGTCCTACGAGGTCGACTCGTCGCTCGTGCGCGGGCTGGACTACTACACGCGGACCGTGTTCGAGTTCAGCTCGGACGCGCTCGGCTCGCAGTCGGGCGTGGGCGGCGGCGGCCGCTACGACGGCCTGATCGAGCAGATCGGCGGGCCGCCGACGCCGGGCATCGGCTGGGCGGCCGGGGTGGAGCGGATGCTGCTCACCGCGAGCACGATCGCGCCCGCGGAGCCGGCGCTCGACCTCTACGTCGGCTTCGCCGGCGAGCGGTACCGCACCGCCGCCTTCCGGCTCGCCGCCGACGCGCGCCGGGCCGGGCTGTCGGCGAGACTCGAACTCGCCGGCCGCTCCGTGAAGGGCCAGTTCAAGCAAGCCGACCGGGCGGGCGCCCGCTACGTTGCCATCCTCGGCGACGAGGGCACGTCGCTCAAGGACATGGAGACGGGAGACCAGCAGACGGTGGAGGCCGACACGGTCATGCATCACATCGCGAAGGCGGGCCTGTGAGGCCTCCGCGCAGCAACGTCTACCGCGACGCCTGGTGCGGCGAGCTGACCGCCGCGCGCGAGGGCGAGACGGTCCACGTCGCCGGCTGGGTCAACCGCCGGCGCGACCACGGCGGCCTGATCTTCATCGACCTGCGCGACCGCTCCGGCATCGTCCAGCTCGTCTTCCACCCGGAGAGCGCCCCCGACGCGTTCGCGATCGCCGAGCGGCTGCGCCCCGAGCACGTCGTCGCCGTCGAGGGCGCGATCGTGCGCCGCGAGGAGGGCAACGTCAACCCGAACCTCGCCACGGGCGAGATCGAGGTCGACGTCACGACGGCCGAGCCGCTCGCGGAGTCCGAGACGCCGCCGTTCCCCGTCGACGAGGACGGGCCGGTCGACGAGATGCTCCGCCTGCGCCACCGCGTGCTCGACCTGCGCCGGAGCGGCATGCGCGACGCGCTGGTCCTGCGCCACACGATCGTGCGCGCGATGCGCGAGTACCTGAACGCGCACGACTTCCTCGACCTCGAGACGCCGATCCTCACCCGCTCGACCCCCGAGGGCGCCCGCGACTTCCTGGTCCCGAGCCGGATGAACCCGGGGGAGTTCTACGCGCTCCCGCAGTCCCCGCAGCTCTTCAAGCAGCTGCTGATGATGGCCGGGTTCGAGCGCTACTACCAGATCGCCCGCTGCTTCCGTGACGAGGACCTGCGCGCCGACCGCCAGCCCGAGTTCACCCAGCTCGACCTAGAGATGGCGTTCGTCGAGGAGGACGACGTCATCGCCACGATCGAGGGCGTGATGGCCCGCGTCTTCGAGGAGGCCGGCTTCCCGGTCACGGCGCCGCCGCCCTGGCCGCGGCTCTCCTACGACGAGGCGATGCTCCGCTTCGGCTCCGACCGGCCCGACACGCGCTTCGGCCTGGAGCTCGCCGACCTCGGCCAGGAGCTGGCCGGCACGGAGTTCAAGGTCTTCGCGAGCGTGCTCGACGGCGGCGGCGTGATCCGCGGCCTGAACGCCGGCGCCCGCGAGGTCCCGCGCTCCGAGCTCGACGCGCTCACCGAGCACGTGAAGCGCTACGGCGCCGGCGGGCTCGTCTGGGCGTTCGTGCAGGAGGACGGCACCTGGCGCTCCCCGACGGCCAAGTTCCTCACCGAGGAGCAGGTCGGTGCGGTCACCCGCCGGCTCGCCGGCTCGCCGGGCGACCTGCTGCTGCTCGTCGCCGACAAGCCGCACGTCGCGGCGACCGCGCTGGGTGAGCTGCGCCTGGAGCTCGCGCGCCGCTTCGGGCTCGTGCCCGAGGGGCGCCACGACGTCCTCTGGGTCGTCGACTTCCCCATGTTCGAGTACGACGAGGCCGAGCAGCGCTGGAACGCCCTGCACCACCCGTTCACCGCGCCGACCGGCTCGTTCGAGGACCCGGGCGCGCTGCGCTCGCGCGCCTACGACATCGTGCTCGACGGCGTCGAGATCGGCGGCGGCTCGATCCGTATCAACCGCCCCGAGGTGCAGCAGCAGGTCTTCCAGACGCTGGGCATGGGGGAGGAGGAGGCGCAGTCGCGCTTCGGATTCCTGCTCGACGCGCTCCGCTACGGCGCGCCGCCGCACGGCGGCCTGGCGCTCGGCATCGACCGCATCGCCGCCATCCTGGCGGGCCGCGACTCGATCCGCGACGTCATGGCCTTCCCCAAGACGGCGAGCGGCTCGGACCCGCTCACGGGCGCTCCCGCGGCGGTCTCCGCGGGGCAGCTCGGCGAGCTCGGGCTGAAGGTCACGGCACCGCCGCGGACCGGCTAGCTGGGTTCGTCACCCCAAGCGCCGAAGACCGCTAAGGCCGGAGGGGGGTCCTGCCGACAACGGGAGAGGAATGTCCCAGATCTCCCCGCCCATCCGGATCCTCCTCGTCTGCGCGGTCGCCTTCATGGCCGCCTGGATGCTGTTCCTCCGGCCGAAGACCGAGTCCGGCGCGCCTGCCGCGTCGACGCCTGCAACCGCTGTGCAGCCCCCGGTCGAGGCCGGCGGCGAAGAGGCCACGAGCCTGGCGGGCAAGGCGGTCGAGAAGGCCAACGAGGCGACGGCCGCCCAGGATGCGCGGGCCGAGGAGCTCGCGGGCGGCGCCGGTACCACCGCCGCCGCGCCCGCCACGAACAACGTCACCGCCGCTCCCGCGACGGCGGATGCGGCGCAGCCCGTGGAGGGCGCGCCCGCCAAGCTGGACAAGAAGCAGGCCGTCGAGGGTGGCCTGCCCCTGCGCGTGCTGCGCGCCCTCGGCGACGAGAAGGTCGTCGTGATCCTCTTCTGGCAGCCGAAGGCCGCCGAGGACAAGGCCGTGCGCAAGGCGCTCACCGGCATCGACCGGCACCACAACAAGGTGCTGGCGCACGCGACGCACATCAAGCGCGTGGCGAGCTACCAGCAGATCACCCGCGGCGCGGAGGTCGAGCAGTCGCCGACCGTCGTGGTGATCGACCGCAACCGCCAGGTCGAGTCGCTCGTCGGCTACGTCGACCGCCAGACGATCGACCAGGCCGTCACGGACGCGCTGCGCAACTCGCGCAAGAAGTAGAGAGACCTACACTCGGCGCGTGGACGCCGAGGCTTTCAGGGAGCATCTGGAGTACCCCCGGGGGCGCGGAGACGTGCCCCCGGCGTCGTTCTCCGGCGCGGCCGGCGGCGCCGCGTGCGGCGATCTCGTGCGCATCGACCTCGCGCTCGACGGCGATCGCGTCGCCGCCGCGGGGTTCGAGGCGTCGGGCTGCGGCGCCGCGATCGCGGCCGGCTCGGCGGCCGTCGCGCTGGTGGAGGGCGCGCGGGTGCTCGACGCCGCGCGCGTCGGCACGGAGGCGATCGCGGCCGAGCTGGGCGGGCTGTCGCCGGGGAAGCTGCACGCGGCCGACCTCGCGGCGGACGCGCTCCACGTCGCGCTCGGCGCCGCGGTGGCGGCCGCGGGCGCGCTGACGCCCGGGCCCGCGCGCACCCTGGTGGCGATGAGCGGCGGCGTCGACTCCGCCGTCGCCGCGCTGCTCGTGGCGCGCGAGGGGCGCGAGACGGTCACCGTGACGCTCGAGCTGTGGCGCGACGCCGCGAACGACGCGGAGGCGTCGTGCTGCTCGGCGCACGCCGTCCGGCTCGCCCGCTCGGTCGCGCACCGGATGGGGCTCCCGCACTTCACGCTCGACCTCCGCGCCGCCTTCGCGGCGGGCGTCGTCGCGCCGTTCGTGGCCGACCACGCCGCCGGGCTCACCCCGAACCCGTGCGTGCGCTGCAACGGCGACGTCCGGCTCGACGCGATGCTCGCCTTCGCGGACCGGCTCGGGGCCGCCGACCTCGCCACGGGCCACTACGCCCGCGTCAGCCGCGACGGCCTGCTCCGCGCGGCCGCCGACCCGGCCAAGGATCAGAGCTACATGCTCGCCGGGCTCGCGCCCGCGTCCGTGGCGCGGATGCGCTTCCCGCTCGGCGGCCTGCGCAAGCCGGAGGTCCGCGAGCTCGCCCGCGCGGCCGGGCTGCCCGTGGCGGACAAGCGCGAGTCCCAGGACCTCTGCTTCCTCGCCGGCACCGGCAAGCGCGCGTTCCTCGAGCGCCACGGCGGGCCGCGCGCCCGGCGCGGGGCGATCGTCGACGCGGCCGGCCGCCCGGTCGGCGAGCACGACGGCCAGCACCTCTTCACCGTCGGCCAGCGCAAGGGGCTCGGGGTCGCGGGCGCGGAGCCCGTCTTCGTGCTGCGCAAGGACGCGGCGGCGAACACGATCGTCGTCGGCCCGCGCGAGGCGCTGGCGACGACGGCGGTCGCCGTGCGCGACGCGGTCCTGCACCGGCCGAGCGAGGAGGTCGACCGCGTGAAGCTCCGCTACCGGACCGCGCCGCTCGGCTGCCGCGCGGAGGCGGGGGAGGACGGCACGCTGCGGCTCGCGCTCGACGAGCCCGTCGACGGCGCCGCACCGGGCCAGATCGCGTGCCTGCTGCGCGGCGACGTGGTCGTCGGGCACGGCGTCATCGCCTGACGGGTTCGAGTCCGGCGGCGCGGGCGTCCTAGACTCGCCGCACGATGACGTCCGACGAGATCCGCGAGCGCTTCCTCACCTTCTTCGCCGAGCGCGACCACAAGCGCCTGCCCTCGGCATCGCTGATCCCCGCCAGCTACGACCCGTCCGTGCTGCTCACCACGGCGGGCATGCACCCGCTCAAGCCGTACTTCCAGGGCGTCGAGGCACCGCCGCACCACCGGCTCACGACCTGCCAGAAGTGCTTCCGCACGCCGGACATCGAGGTCGTCGGCACGACCACGCGGCACCTCACGTTCTTCGAGATGCTCGGCAACTTCTCGCTGGGCGACTACTTCAAGGAGGGCGCGGTCGCGTTCGCCTGGGAGATGTCGCTCGAGGGCTTCGGCTTCAAGCCGGAGGACATCTGGGTGACGATCTTCGAGGGCGACGAGGAGCTCGGCCTCGGGCCGGACGAGGAGGCGATCGAGGCGTGGCTCGCGATCGGCGTGCCGCGCGAGCGCATCGTGCCCTGCCCGCGCTCGGAGAACTTCTGGCAGGCCGGCCCGACGGGACCGTGCGGGCCGTGCTCGGAGCTCTACCTCGACCGCGGCCTGGCGTGGGGCAAGCCCGACGACCTGCCCGGCGGCGACAACGAGCGCTTCCTGGAGTACTGGAACCTCGTCTTCATGCAGTACGACCAGGAGCCGGTCGGCACGCTCACGCCGCTGCCCAAGCAGAACATCGACACGGGCCTGGGCCTCAACCGGATGGCGCTCATCCAGCAGGGCACGGACTCCATCTTCGAGACGGACCAGTTCCTGCCGCTGATCCGCCTCGGCGAGGAGCTCTCGGGCCGCCGCTACGGCCAGGACTTCGACACGGACCGCGCGATGCGGATCCTCGCCGACCACACCCGGGGCATGTCGTTCCTCGTCGCGGACGGCGTCGTGCCCTCCAACGAGGACCGCGGTTACGTGCTGCGCCGGATCATGCGCCGCGCGCTGCTCCAGGGCCGCCGGATCGGGATCGAGGACGCGTTCCTGACCCGCTTCTCGGGCGTCGTCCGCGAGCTGATGGCGGACGCGTACCCCGAGCTGCACGCGGAGGGGGAGACGGTCGACATGTGGCTCGCCCGCGAGGAGGAGCAGTTCGGCCAGACGCTCGAGCAGGGCACGCGGATCCTCGACGAGCACATCGCGCGGGCGAGGGACGCCGGCGACGAGGGCATCGGCGCGGACCAGGCGTTCCAGCTCCACGACACCTACGGCTTCCCGTTCGAGCTCACCGTCGAGCTCGCGGGCGAGCAGGGCCTCGGCGTCGACGCCCAGGGCTTCGAGGACCTGATGGACCAGCAGCGCGTCCGCGCCCGGGCGAGCACGGGCCGCGGCGGCCGCGACGCGGACCGCGAGCGGATCCGCGCGTTCGCCGACGCCGCGGGCGGGCCGACGACGTTCACGGGCTACGAGCGGTTGGAGCAGGCGACGGCGGTCGGCGCGGTCGACCATGAGAACGGCCGCGTGCTCGCCAAGCTCGTCGAGTCGCCCTTCTACGCCACCGGCGGCGGCCAGATCGCGGACGTCGGCGTGGTCGAGTGCGAGTCCGGCGACTGCCGGGCGCGCGTCGTCGACGTCGTCCGCCTCGGCGACGACCAGGCGCTCGTGCTGGAGCCCGAGCAGGGCGAGCTGCACGAGGGCGAGCGCGTGATCGCGCGCGTCGACCCCGCGCACCGCCGCCCGACGGCGTGCAACCACACGGCGACGCACCTGCTGCACGCGGCGCTGCGCGAGCGCGTCGGGAGCCACGTGCGCCAGGCGGGCTCCTACGTCGGCCCGGACAAGCTGCGCTTCGACTTCACGCACTCCAAGCCGCTCACGCCGGACGAGGTCCGCGACATCGAGGACCGCGTCAACGGCTGGATCCTCGAGGACCACGCGGTCCGCGCGATCACGACCTCGCTCGAGGAGGCCAAGGCGCTCGGCGCGACGGCGCTGTTCGGCGAGAAGTACGGCGACGTGGTGCGCATGGTCGAGGTCGGCGACGGCACCTGGTCGCGCGAGCTGTGCGGCGGCACGCACGTCCGCACGACCGCCGAGATCGGCCTCTTCAAGATCACCACGGAGACCTCGAGCGCGGCGAACGTGCGCCGCATCGAGGCGATCACCGGCCCGGCCGGGGTCGGCCTGCTGCGCGAGCACGACCGCGTGCTCGGCGAGGCGGCGTCGACGCTGCGGACCACGCCGGAGAACGTCGCGGCGGCGGTCGCCGACCGCGAGGCGGAGCGCCGCGAGCTCGCGAAGCAGCTGCGCGCGGGCGCGTCCGCGGCGCCCTCGGTCTCCGCGGACGCGGCGACCGACGTCGCGGGCGTCCGGGTCCTCGTCGCCAGCGCGGAGTTCCCCGACGCGAAGGCGATGCCCGACGCGGCGGACAAGCTGCGCGGCCAGCTCGGCGACCCGTCGGTCGTGGTGCTCGGCAGCGCGGTCGAAGGGCGCGTGGCGCTGCTCGTCTCGGCCAGCCCGGGCGCGGTGGAGCGCGGCGTGAAGGCGGGCGCGATCGTGAAGGCCGCGGCGGCCGTCGTCGGCGGCGGGGGCGGCGGGCGCGACACGATGGCCCAGGCCGGCGGCCGCGACCCGGCGAAGCTGCCGGAGGCGCTCGAGGTCGCCCGCAAGGAGATCGAGGAGGCGCTCACGTAACGTCGTCCGGAGGAGCGAGCTTGCGAGATCCGAAGGCCGAAGTCGAGATCACCGGCCGCGTCGTCGCCCTGGACTACGGCTCCGGCCGCTGCGGCGTCGCGGTCTCGGACCCCACGGGCACGCTCGCGACGCCGCTGGACGCGATCCGGCACCCCGCGACCCGCAAGGGCTTCAACCGCCTGCTCGCCGCCGTCCGCGAGCAGGAGCCCGTGCTCGTGCTCGTCGGGCTGCCGCTCTCCCTCTCGGGCCGCGACACCGCGCAGACCGCCGAGAGCCGCGCGTTCGCCGCGAAGCTGGCCACCTTCCTGACCGTCCCGGTCGAGCTCTACGACGAGCGCTTCACCACCCGGATGGCGCAGCAGCGCGCGGGATCGGCGGCCGAGGACTCGCGCGCGGCGGCCGTCCTGCTGGAGGGCTGGTTACAACGGGAGTCAAGGTTCGGGCCCGATCGGGCGATCTAAGGGGCAACCGTTCCCTTCCGCCCGTTCCGGCATGGACACCTCGACACCGACTCCGCCCCCAGGCACGTTCAATCCCCAGGCCCACGTGACCCCGCCCCCCGCGCCGCCCGACGGCGCGGAGCAGGAGCACGTCAGCACGGACCCGCTGGACGGCCTGCTCAAGCAGATCATCGGCGGCTGGTTCCTGCTCACGGACGGCCAGGGCGCCGTCTCCAAGTGGTCCGAGCCCGCCGAGATGCTGTTCGGCAAGGAGGCGCCCGACGCCCTCGGCCACTCGTTCTTCGACAACCTGCTCTCCGGCCCCCTGAGCGAGGACGCCGAGCAGTGGCGGCGCTTCCTCGCGGCCGGCGACCCGCCGCACGCCCGCGCGCTCGTCGAGGTCGACGCCAAGCACGACCCGAGCGACCAGAGCTTCCCGCTCGAGGCCGTCTTCATCCCGGTCAAGCTCGACGAGGGCTTCGACTTCTCGCTCTTCCTCGAGGACCTGTCCTTCGAGCTCCCGATGAACCTGATGCTGCTGCGCATGCGCCAGCAGCATCCCGTCGTCGTCCGTGCGCTGCGCGCGGCGCTCGACGCGGAGCCGCAGAACTGGGAGGGCTGGCGCACCGCCGGCACGATGGTCGCCTTCCGCCCGCTCGCGCCGACGCCGTGGGTCGAGCAGGAGCTCGTCCGCCGCGCCGAGGAGCGGGCCCGGCAGGACGCGGAGCGCGAGGAGGCGCTGACCAACCCTGATCCCGGCGTCCAGGGCGAATCGATCGACGACCTCGACGACGCCGCCGCGGTCGTCGGCCGCCTGCTCTCCGCCCTCGAGCGCATCGACGAGCTCGAGCGCGTCGCGGGCAAGCTGCCCGGCGAGGTCGCCGAGGCCAAGCGCGAGGCGCAGGCCGGGCGCAGCCGCGCCGAGGCCGCCGAGCGCGAGGCCCAGAAGGCCCGCGCCGAGCTGGAGCGCCTGAACGTCGCCCCCGGCGCGCCAGGCGCCGCCGACCCGGAGGCCGAGCGCGAGCGGATCGAGCTGCTCGCCCGCCTGGAGCGCCTGGAGCGCGCCGCGCTGGACCGCGAGAGCGCCGAGGCGGAGGCCGGCGACGACGATGCCGCCCGCGCCGAGCTCCTCGCCCGCCTGGAGCGGCTCGAGGCCGCCCGCGCCGAGTCGACCGCCGGTGCCGAGGCCCGCCTCTCCGCGTCCGTCGCCGAGGCCGCGCAGGCCCGCGCCGACCTCGAGGCGCGGCTCGCCGAGCTGGAGACCGCGATCCGCGCCGAGCGCTCTCGCGAGGGCGAGGCGCGCGACGCCGAGATGCAGGCCGCGCTGGAGCGCATCGCCGAGGCGGAGGCCGCCCGCGGCGAGCTCAACGCCGCGCTCGAGCGCGTCGAGCGCGACCACGACCGCGAGCTCGAGGCCGCCCGCTCCGAGCTGGCCGCCGCGCTGGAGCGCATCGACGCCGTCCAGCGCGACGCCGAGCGCCTGCGCGACCGCGTGGGGGAGGTCACCGTCGGGCGCGCCGAGGGCGAGGCCATGGCGGGCGACGACCGCCGCCGCCTGGAGGAGCTCCAGCGCGAGGGCGAGCAGGCCAAGGCCCGTCTCGACGCCCTGCGCACCGTCGCCGACGAGCTGCGCGAGGAGTCCGTCCGCACCGCCGAGTCCCAGCAGGCGCTGCAGTCCGAGCTGGAGGCCGTCCGCGCCGCGGAGGCCGAGGCCCGCGCGACCGTCGAGGCGCTCCGCACCGAGGTCGCCGAGGCCCGCGACGGCGACTCGCAGGCCGTCGCCGCGCTGGAGGCGCTCCGCGCAGAGCTGGCCGCGTCCGCCGCTGAGGAGGCCGATTCCGTCGAGGCCGTCGGTGCGCTCCGCGCCGAGCTCGAGGCCCTCCGCGCCGCAGTGCACGCGACCGCCGGCCCCGACGCCGCGCTCGACGCGCTGCGCGAGGAGGTCGCCGCGCTGTCGCACCGCACCGAGCTGCT
>JBEVIG010000248.1:0-7259 GCA_040510855.1 Solirubrobacteraceae bacterium | reverse complement strand
GTGAACAGCGCGAGCGGCTCGTCCGGCAGCGGCTCCTGGAAGAGGTTCGGGCCGGCCGCGCTCGTCACGGCGTTGGCCGTCGTGCTGGTGAGCGCGATCACCGCCACCACGGGCCCGAGCTGCAGCGAGCGCGCCGAGACGAGCAGGCCGACGAGCGACCAGACGAGGATCACGAGCGCGAAGGGGTGGAGGACGACGCCGAGCCCCAGCTCCTCGGTCTTGCCGCTCAGCGCCTTGATCGTGATGTCCGAGCTCGCCCAAAGCAGCCCGGCGGCGACGGCGAGCGCCGGCCCGTCCGCGCCGCGCGTGGCGACGAGCGCGATCGCCACGAGCGTGCCGAGCCCCACCGCGGCGAGCAGCGCCCAGCCGTCGTAGTCGGCGTGGGCGGAGTCGCCCGTCGCCCCGAGCGTGGCCGCGAGGAAGGCGAGCCCGGCCGCGCTCAGCGCCACGCCGATCCACTCCCGCCGCGTCACCTCGAGCCCGAACACGCGGTCCGAGAGCACGGTCACGAGCACGAGCCCGCCGGCGATCACGGACTGCACGACGGAGATCGGGGCGAGCGCGAGCGCCCCGACGTGGAAGCCCCACGACGTCGTCGCGACCACGCAGCCGATCACGTAGACGGGCGAGCGGAACAGCTCGATCGTGCTGTGCACGGGCCGCCGCCACTCGACGGCGGGCGCCGCGACCGCGCCGCGGTGCTTGAGGAGGAACCCCACGACGGAGGACAACGCGCAGACGACCGCGAGCAGGATGCCGAGCTGGACCGAGAGGGGCAAGCGGGGAAGGGTAGGCGAGGCGCTCCTATCCTCAGCGCGATGCCCTTGATCAGAACCCTGACCGTCGCCCTCGCCGTGGGCGCCGCGATCCTCGCGCTGCCGGCGGCCGCCGGCGCCAAGCCCGCCAAGCAGCTCTACGTCTCGCTCGGCGACTCCTACGCCACCGGCTACCAGGCCACGCCGGAGGGCGGGCGCAACACCCGCAACGGCTTCGCCTACCAGCTCCCCGGCCTCGCGAAGCGGCGCGGCTACGACCTCAAGCTCGTCAACTTCGGCTGCGGCGGGGAGACCTCCACGTCGCTGCTCACCCGCGTCTCCGTCTGCCGCGGGCCCGGCCCGGGCGGCCGCGACTACGCCGGCACGACGCAGATCCACGCCGCGGAGGCGTTCCTGCGCAAGCACCGCGACCGCGTGAAGCTGATCACGGTCTCGATCGGGGGCAACGACGTCACCGCGTGCGCGCGCGCGGCCGACCCGATCGCCTGCGTCGGCGCCGCCGTGAAGACGATCGAGATGAACGTCACCGAGATCGCGCAGCGCCTGCGCAAGGCCGCGGGCAAGAAGGCGCGGATCGTCGGCATCACCTACCCGGACGTGATCCTGGGCCAGTGGGTCGGGGAGAACGCGGACCAGAACCTCGCGAAGCTCTCCGTCGTCGCCTTCAAGCAGCTCATCAACCCGACGCTCGCGAAGGCCTACGAGGCCGCCGGCGGCCGCCTCGTCGACGTGACGGAGAAGACCGGCGCCTACGGCCCGCTCGACGAGCTCGTGCCGCTCCCGAGCGGCACCATGGTGCCCAAGCCGGTCGCGAAGGTCTGCGAGCTCACCTACTACTGCGAGTTCCGCGACATCCACGCGCGGACGAGCGGCTACCGGATCATCGCGAAGCTCATCGCGAACACGCTGCCGCGCCGATGACCGCGGAGATCTACGACCTCCCGCAGGAGCACAAGGACTTCCGCGACACGATCCGCCAGATCGCCGCGGAGCAGATCGCGCCGCGCGCGGCCGAGATCGACCGGACGGACGAGTACCCATGGGACATCCGCAAGCTGCTCGGCGAGCAGGACGTCCTCGCCCTTCCGTTCGCCGAGGAGTTCGGCGGCACGGGCACCGGCACGCTGATGCTGCAGGTCGCGGTCGAGGAGATCGCCCGCGCCTCGGCGGCGTGCGCCCTGATCCTGATGATCCAGGAGCTGGGCACGCTCCCGATCCAGCGCTTCGGCTCCCAGGAGCTCAAGGAGCGGTTCCTGCCGCGCTGCGCGACGGGCGAGTGGTCGCCGGCGTTCTGCCTGTCCGAGCCGGACGCCGGCTCGGACGCGGGCGCGATGCGCACGAGCGCCGTGCGCGACGGCGACGAGTGGGTGATCAACGGGACGAAGAACTGGATCACCAACGCCGGCGTCGCGGACTTCTACATCGTGTTCGCGGTCACGGACCGGGAGAGCCGGCGCTCGACCGCGTTCGTGGTCGAGGCCGACCGCGAGGGCGTCTCCGTGCCCAAGTACGAGCACAAGCTCGGCATCCACGGCTCACCCACGGGCCAGCCCGTGTTCGAGGACGTCCGCGTCCCGCACGAGAACGTCGTCGGTGAGGTCGGCCGCGGCCTCTCCGTCGCGCTCGGCACGCTCGAGCGCACGCGCCTCGGCGCCGCCGCGCAGGCCGTCGGCATCGCCCAGGGGGCGCTCGACCACGCGGTCGGCTACGCGAAGGAGCGCATCGCGTTCGGCAAGCCGATCATCGAACTGCAGGGGCTCCAGTTCAAGCTCGCCGACATGCAGACCCGCACGGCGGCCGCGCGCGAGCTGCTCTACAAGGCGTGCGCGCTGGCCGACCGCAGCGACCCGCAGCTGGCGCTGTACTCCTCGATGGCGAAGCTGTTCGCCTCCGACACGGCGATGGAGGTCACGGTCGAGGCCGTGCAGGTGCTCGGCGGCTACGGCTACGTCAACGAGTACCCCGTCGAGCGGATGATGCGCGACGCGAAGATCACGCAGATCTACGAGGGCACGAACGAGATCCAGCGCGTGGTCATCGCCCGCCAGCTCGCGCGCTAGCGCGGGTCACTCCAACGGCTCCAGGACGTCGAACCGGGCGGTGCCGCCGCTGCTCGGGCTCGACGTCCGCGTGCCGTCGTAGCTCCCGCTGACGCGCCAGCGGCCGACGAACGGCGGCCGGAAGGCGACGGTCGCCGCGGTGCCGGAGACGCGCACGTGGTAGGTCGTGAAGTAGAGCCAGCCCTCGATCGGGTCGTAGCGCTCCACGGCGAGCGTCGCGCGGCCCGTGGCGAGCGGGGTGACGCGCAGCGACAGATTCGCCGTCTCGCCCGGCGCGAGCGTCGGGTGCCGGCCGCCGTTGACGGTCATGCGCGCGCGGGTGATGGTCCGCGCGAGGCGCGAGAGCGTGTAGCGGCCGGCGGCGCCGTCGCGCGCGCGGACGACGACGAAGTAGCGCCCGGGCCGCAGCCGGCGCACCAGCTCGCCGGTCCCGGAGCCGAGCCGGTTGCCCGTCGACGACATCAGCCGCATGTCGAAGCCCGCGTTGGTGTCGAGCCGGAGCCTGAGGTCGGCGCGGCGCGCGATCGTGAAGCGGTACATGTCGAGGGCGTCGAGCTCGTTCCCGGCGAGCGTCCCGCGCACCCGGCGGTCGTCCGCGAGCGGGACGCCGGGCGCCGAGTCGTCCGGTCCGGCGAGGCCGGCCCGCAGCCGGTAGGCGAGGCGGGCGCGCGACCCGCGCGGCGCCTCCAGCAGGACCGTGTAGGTGCCCGACCGCCGTGGCGTGTACACGACGTGGTCGTCGCAGCCCAGCCGGGCCTCGGTCTCGCCCCGGAAGCTCCCCGCCGCGAACAGCGCGCCCCGCACGCAGCCGTCACGGCTGACGAGGTTGATCCGGTAGGTGCGGCCCTCGCGCATCTGCACCGCCCACGCGTCGTCGCCGTTCGCGAACCGGTCGAGCGTGCCGCTCGTCCCGGCGGCGGGCAGCCGATCGCCGGGGGCGCGCGCGGGCGCGTCCGGCGCCACCACCCGGAGCCGGAACCGCTCGCGCACGGAGTTCGCCAGCGGCGCGACCCGGATCAGGTACGACGTCCCCGCGGCGGCGTCGAGGTCGAGCGTCGCCTCGCCGCGGCGGTTCGTGGCCTGGCAGCCGAGCGACTCGAGCTGGGAGCGCGCCCGCGCGAACACCTCGACCGCGGCGTCCATGTCGCCGCCGGCGTCGAGCGCCACGAGGATCTGCTGCGGGCTGCCGACGGTGAAGCCGTACCAGACGGACCCCGGCCCGGCGCAGCCGGCCGGTTCAGCCTCCTCCGAGGTCGCGTCGACCGTCGTGCCCTGCACGTTCGCCGGGAGCCTGAGCTGCTGCGCGGCGGCACGGGCGTCGTTGGGCGGCGGCGCGGCCACGGCCGCGGGGGCGGCCCAGAGGACGACGACGGTGAGCAGGATGAAGGCGGGGGTGCGCATGCCGCGACTCTCCCACCGCTCGGGCGCGGCACAACTGCCCTTCGGGGTGGAAGGTTGGGATCAGCGCCAGGGCAGCGCCCGCGTGTGCTCCCACCCGGCCGCGCGCAGGGCGCGCGCGTAGCCCGCGAGGAGCGGGGCGAGCGCGCCCGGCGGCGCGTCCGAGTGGCGGCTCACGCGGTCCGGGCGCTCCGGGTCGAAGGCGCTGAAGTGCATCAGCCGCGGCGGCTCCGCGACGGGGAGCCGCCAGTGGCCGACGTTGACGCCCGGGTCGCGCAGGACGTGCAGGTCCTCGACGTGACCCGGGGCGAGGTCGAGCCAGCGCTGGTCGTAGTTGAGCCCGCGGCCCGGCGCGACCTCGGGGTGGCGGCGCGCGCGATCGGCCCACGCCGCCAGGAAGCGGCGCGTCTCCGGGCGGTCGGAGACGCCGACGAAGCCGCCGTTGTAGGTCCCGGACTCGAGCACGAGCAGCTCGCGCCGGGCGTCGTACGGGTGCACGAGGTGCGGCGTGAGGACCATCGCGTGGCGCTCGACGCGCTCGAGCACGTCGGGGATCGGCGCGAGCAGCTGCTGGTCGGGGTCGAGGTAGAGCACGCTCGCGTGGCCGCGGGCGAGCAGGTGCTCGAGCAGCGCGGGCTTGAGCGAGCAGCACACGGCCATCACGTCGTCGTGGACGAGCGCGCCGAGCCCGCCGGCGGGGATCGCGGGGAAGGGGAGGCCGCCCGGCGGCGGCGGCCCGACCAGCGCGCCGACGAGCGGCACGCCGGGGTGGTGACGGGCGAGGCTCTCGGCCAGCACGCGGGCGCCGCTCGCGCGGCTCGCAGTGAGGATCGTGGTGGCGACGAGCCCGGTCATGCCGCCGCCAGCGGGAAGCCGTCCGGGATCGCGTGCTCGGCGCGGCCCGTGTTCTCCGCCCAGCCGCCGAGCCCGCGGAGGTCGAGGCCGTCCGCACCGGCGTAGGCGGCGCTCACGTCGGGGCGCGAGCGCACGACGCTCGCCCACAGGCGCGTCACGCCGCCCAGCTCCTCGTCGGCGCCGATGAGCCACGACCAGAAGCTGGGGCCCGCGGTCGCGAACGGATCGCCGAAGGCCGCCGCCCGGGGGCCGAGCGCGGCGTGGAGCGCGCGGGCCACGGCGGGCACCGGCACGCCGTTGTCGAAGGCGGCGAACGCGTAGGGGAGGGTGCGCGTGCCGACGTGGCCCTCGGCGAGCACGAGCTCGCGGTAGCGGTGGAAGAGCAGGGCGGCGTCGCCGCCCGCGTCCGCGAGCGCGAGGCGGTCGTCGTAGCGCGTCGCCGCCTCCGGGTGGTCGAGGTCGTAGCCCGAGAAGCGCACGAGCCGGCACGGGCGGCCGTCGACGCGAACCTCCTCGCCGGCGACCTCGACGCGGCGCTCGGGCAGGCTCCAGTGCCCGATGCTCGCGCCCGGGTCGCGGGTCACGCGCACGCCGTCGAACATCCCGGGGACGAGGTCGACCCAGCGCTGCTCGAAGTGCAGGCCGTGCATCACGTCGTGGCGGCAGTGCTCGCGCAGTCGCTCCTGCCACCAGCGCAGCATCGCCCGGGCGGCGGGCGACTCGGCGATGCCGAGGAAGCCGACGTTGTAGGTGCCGGCCAGCAGGACGTCGAGCTCGCGCCCGCTCTCCTCGCCCGCGAGCGGCTCGAGCAGGTGCGGGGTGAGGACGATCGACGCGTCGTCCAGCAGCGCGAGGCTCGGCGCGTGGCTCCCGGTCACGAGGCTCTCGCGCTTGAAGAAGAGCACGCGGTCGTACCCGCGGTCGAGCAGGTGCTCGATGAGGTACGGCGTCGTCGCGTAGGCGAGCTCGTCGTCGGCCAGGCGGAAGGGCATCGCCGCCCCGGCCGGGAGCCCGAGCTCGGCGAGCTCGATCGTCGCGAAGGGCTCCGCGGCGGGGTCGTACGCCCCGTCCACGCGGTCCGCGAGGCCCGTGAAGAACGGGACGCCCGGGTTGTGGCGCGCGAACGACCGCGCCGTGACGCGCGCGTGGGCGAGCTGCCGCTTGTCGACGATCGTGCAGGCGGCGGCGGGCATCGGCGGGCATGCTGCCAGGATGCGGGGCCGTGGGAGGCGATTCGAGCTGGGACTGGGCGGAGGGCGACGCGATCGCCCCCGGCCGGACGATCCTCAAGGGGCTCGGCGGCGGCAGTCGCTACGAGGTGGCGCTCGTGTGGGACGACGAGCGCTTCGCGCTGTTCGTGGCCAAGGTGCTGCGCCCGCACGTCGCCGGCGACGAGGACGCGCGGCGCGACCTGGCGCGGGAGGCCGAGGCGCTCGCGGCGCTCTCGCACCCCGTGATCCTCCGCGGCTTCGACGCCGTGCTCGACGGCGAGATGCCGCACCTGCTCGTCGAGCACCTGGAGGGGCCGCCGCTGCGGCGGCTGCTCAAGGCCGAGCCGACGCTCCCGCTGGTGCAGCTCATCCCGCTCGGGCTCCACGTCGCGGCCGGGCTGGCGTACATGGAGCGCGCCGGCTGGGTGCACCTCGACATCAAGCCCGACAACCTGATCATGGGCGTGCCCCCGCGGATCATCGACCTCTCGATCGCGCGCACGGTGGAGCGGGCCGCGCGCACGCGCGGCGTGCTCGGCACGGACGCCTACATGGCCCCGGAGCAGTGCGGCACGCCCGAGTGGGAGGGCCGCATCGGGCCGGCCGCCGACGTCTTCGGCCTGAGCGCGACGCTGTGGCGCGCGGCGACGGGGGAGACCCCGTACCCGCGGGGGCGCGGCTCCGCGCCCGAGGAGCGCTTCCCGCAGCTCGTCGCGCCGCTGCACGAGCCGCCGCGCGATCTGCCCGCCGGGCTGGTCGACCTCCTTCGCGCCGGGCTCGCCCGCGACCCGGGCGACCGGCCGCCGGCGCGGGAGCTCGCCGCGGGCTTCGAGCCGCTCATGGAGGCGCTCCCACGGCGGGCGCCGCGCGGCCGCGGGCGCCCCGGAGCCGCCTCCGGCCGCTGACGACACCGGGCCTTTGCCCCAACAATGCCGTCTCTTGTTCGTAGGCGGGATATA
>JBEVIG010000247.1:0-11859 GCA_040510855.1 Solirubrobacteraceae bacterium | reverse complement strand
TACCGCTTCGCGTCCGCGCCGGACCGGATGAAGGACCCGGTGCTGCGCCGCAACGTGGCGCGGCTCGCCGACTACGGCTGGGTCTTCGAGCTCCAGGTCTTCTCGAACCAGATGGCCGACGCGGCGCAGTTCGTCGCCGACCTGCCCGACGTCCAGTTCGTGCTCGTGCACTCGGGGATGCTCGAGTCGGCCGGCGAAGCGGACGTCGAGCCGTGGAGCGACGGGATGCAGCGGCTGGCCGAGCTCCCCAACCTCGTGACGAAGCTGACGGGCCAGGGGACGTTCGTGCACCGCGTCGACCCGGACCTGATCCGGCTCGTCACCGACGCGTGCCTCGAGTGGTTCGGCGCCGACCGCTGCATGTGGGGCTCGAACTTCCCCGTGGAGAGCCTGTGGACGGACTACCGTTCACTCATGGCCGCGTGGCGACAGGCGCTCGCCGGCCGCCCCGAGGAGGTCCGGGCGGCGGTGCTGGGCGGCACCGCGGAGCGGGTGTACCGGCTGTGAGGCGCGCGGCGCAGCAGACCGCCGAGGTCGTGGCCGGCTGGGTGCGCGACGGGCGGCGCGTGGTCGCGGGCACGCTCGTCGCGGTCGACGGCTCGTCGCCGCTCGACGTCGGCGCGAGCGTCTACATGAGCGAGGAGGGCGGGCTCGAGGGCTCCGTCACCGGCGGCTGCGTCGAGGGCGCGATCGCCGAGGAGGCGTTCGCGATGCTCGAGCGGACCGACGGCGGGGCGCCGCCGAAGCTCGTCACCTACGGGATCTCCGACGAGCTCGCGGGGACGGTCGGCCTGATGTGCGGCGGGATCGTCCACATCTTCATCCACGAGCTGCGCGGCGAGCCGGCGCGCGAGGCGACGCTCTGCGCGCTCGAGGCGCTGGTCGAGGCGCGCCCGGCGGCCATAGCGACGCTGCTCGACGGGCCGGCGGCGGGGAGCAAGCTCTACGTCGACGCCGAGCGGCGCGTCGGCAGCCTGGGTGGCCCGGACCTGCTCGAGGGCAACGTGGAGCGCGAGGCGCGCGGGCTCGTCGTGCAGGGGCACTCGACCGTGCGGACGTTCGGCGAGGACGGCGCGACGCTCGGCACCGGGCTGCGCGTGCACGTCGCCGCGTTCGCGGAGCCGCCGCGGATGGTCATCTTCGGCGCGATCGACTTCAGCGCGGCCCTGGCGCCGCTGGCCAAGGCGAGCGGGTACCGCGTGACGATCGCGGATCCGCGCCGCGCGTTCCTCGCCTCGCCGCGGTTCTCCGCGTTCGCCGAGACGGTGGCCGCGTGGCCGGACGCGGCGCTCGAGGGCGTGGAGCTCGGGCCGCGCGACGCCGTGCTCGTCTTCACCCATGATCCGAAGCTCGACGTGCCGGCCGTCCGGGCGGCGCTGGCGACCGGTGCGGGGTACGTGGGCGCGCTCGGCTCGCGCAACACGACCGACGACCGCAACGCGCGGCTGCGCGAGGCGGGCGTCGACGACGAGGGGATCGCGCGCGTGTTCGCGCCGTGCGGGCTCGACATCGGCGCCTCGACGGTCGAGGAGACGGCGGTCGCGGTGCTGGCCGAGATCATCGCCCACCGCGCGGGGCGCGAGGGCGGCCCGCTGCGCGAGGCCTCGGGCCCGATCCGCCGCCGTCGGGCCGAGACGGCCGCCTGAGGCGGGGGCGTAGGATCCGTCGGGTGACCGACCGCCTGCACTTCACCGACTCCGACGAGGCGAACGCCCTCATCGCCCAGGACCCGTTCGCGCTGCTCGTCGGGTTCGTCCTCGACCAGCAGGTCCCGGTGCCGAAGGCGTTCTCGGGGCCGCTCGTGCTGCGGGAGCGGCTCGGGACGCTCGACGCGGGCGCCGTCGCCCACGCCGACCTGGAGCCGATCTTCCGCGAGCGGCCCGCCATCCACCGCTTCCCGGGCGCGATGGCCGGCCGGGTGCAGGCGATGGCCGCACATGTCGAGGAGCGCTACGACGGCGACGCGGCGCGAGTGTGGACGGACGCGTCGACGCCGGAGGAGCTCAAGGCGAACCTCGAGGCGCTGCCCGGGTTCGGCGAGATGAAGGTCAAGGCGCTGGCCGCGGTGCTGGCGAAGCGCTTCCGCGTCGAGGTCGCGGCGCCGCTCGTGCCGGACCATCCGACGCTGGGCGACGTCGACTCGGCCGAGGCGCTGCAGCGCTACCAGGCGGCCAAGCGGGCGTACAAGACCGGCGGGTCGTGGGACCCGGCGGCCATGGCGGCCGGCTGAGCCGTCCCGCCGGCCGAGCGGCGCTAGGCGCGCTTCACGCGGTCGAACTCGTCCGCGAGCCAGAGGCCGAGGCACGGGAGGAGCGTGCCGGCGCCGAAGAGGATGAGGATGGGGAGGGTCATGTCATCGAGGACTCCCCAGCCCCCGCCCGCATTCCCGCCCGCCGATCGCGCGCGGCCGGCGGCCCGGGCGCTCGGCCCGGGCCGCCGAGCGGCGGTCAGCGGCTGTTCCTGGCCTGCGCGCGCAGGCTCGCGCGGCGGACCTTGAGCTTCTTGAGCATCCGCTTCGTCGACATCCGCACCTCGTCGGCGGGATCGCTGTCCCCGCCCATGAAGGTGCTCGCCGGGTTGGCGACCATGAACGCGTAGGCGAGCTCGCCCGCCGGGATCTCCGGCCGGCTGTCCGCCTGCCACGGGATCACGGCGCGCAGGGCCTGCCAGGCCGCCGCGGGCGCGGTCCCGAAGCTGCGCGACGGCTTCTGCGCCGCCCGCACGTTCATCCAGTACGTCGCCGAGAGCGACTCCTGCGCCACGAGCCGGAACGCGTTGTCCACGGCGAGCCTCGCCCGCGCCACCTTCTGGCGGGTGAAGTTCTCCATGTCCTCGACGTTGCGCACCAGCGCGTTGCCCTGCGCCGGGATCGGGTTGGCGAGCTGCTGCACCTCCGCCATGAGGTCGGAGATCGTGTAGCTCTGCGCCTGCGGCGCCGCCTTCGCGAGCACGTCCGCCGACAGCACGTCGGCCGGCGCGACGACCGTGAAGAACGTGTCGGGGAAGCGCAGGTCGCGCTGCACCGACCCGGCGATCGTCTGCGCCAGCGCGATCGTGAAGGCCTCCATGTCGTTCGCCCATGGCATGGCGACGAAGTTGGAGTTCGACAGGATGAAGCCCTTCTGGCCGCCGCTGTTGACGTAGTACTGCTTCAGCCACGGCGTGTTCAGCTCCCAGGAGTCGCTCGGCTTGGCGCCGGGGACGACCGCCGGGTTGTGATCCGACGAATTGATCTGGATCAGCATGTTCTTCTTGAGCTGCGCCCACTCCTGCCAGGCCGCTCCGTTGCGCTGGTTGTAGTCACGGAAGCTCAGCGGGTCCTGGATGATCCGCTTGCCGTCCGGCTCCAGGTCGAACAGGTAGCTGCCCCTGATGAGCTTCAGGAGCCGCTTGGCCTGCCAGTTCTGGAACGGGAACGGGCGCGCCTCCTGCGGCACCGCCGCGAGCGGCGTCACGCTCGAGTTCAACCCGAGCATGCTCATCGAGAACGTCAGGTCCGACCAGTCGAGCAGCCGCTTCGAGTCGTACACGAGCAGCGCCGCCTGGCCGGCCGAGTAGGCGTTCGTGCTGGTCAGCGCCGCGTCGTCGGCCGCGAACGGCTTGAGCGGCGCGAGCCCGGAGCGGGCGAGCGCCTCGGCCGCCGGCATCTTCTGCCCGCGCAGGTAGGCCTGGCCCGCGCCGACCATCGTCGCGCCGACGTTGCTCATCTGCGGCAGGTCGCCCTCGCCCGGCGAGCCGCGCGAGTAGACGACAGGTGAGATCCACTTGTTGAGCAGATCGAGCAGCGCCTGGGTGAGCTGCGGCGACGCCGCCTCGTAGACCATCGTGTTCGCCCGCACGGCCATCATCGCGCGGGTGATCTCCTCGTCGGAGACCTCCGGCCCGATGCCCGAGCTCGCCCCGCGCTTGAACGTCGCGAGCTGCCGGGTCAGCAGCAGCTGCTCGTTCTCGGGCGAGAGCGGGTCGCCCTCGAAGATCACGGTCTCCCGCCCCGAGCCCGGCGCGCGGTTGAACCAGTAGATCGGAAGGCCCTGCCTGGCGCCCTGGAGCAGCAGCTCGTAGGCGTCCTCCGAGCGCTGCCGGGCCTTGGGTGCGAGCCGCACCTTCGCCCCGTGTCGCGCGATCGCGACCACCTCTTCGATGGTCATGCGCTTCCCGGTGAGGGTGATCGTCCGGTCCGCCTGGCTCGGGACGATCGGGTTGTAGGCCGCGTGTGCTCCTGCCGCCATGCCGCAGGACAGGGCGAAGGACGCCCCGGCCACGGCACACGCGAGTCGCATGCGTGTCACGCCGCGTTCACTCCCCTGTGTTGTGAGCTGATGTGAAATCAGCGAGCGCCGGCGGGCTGAGCCGGCGCTCCCGGCACCGGCGGCGGCGACGCTACCAGTGTGAACATATTGGTGCAAACAAATTCGTTCATATATGTCACAAACCGCATTTTGAGAGAGAGTTACCGTTTATTCGGGATCGGTCAGTGGTCGGCGGATTCGTGCAACCGCGCGACCAGGCGGGAGTGGCGGCGCGACGTGTCCGGCGTCGCCGCGGCGCGCGCCACGACGTCGCGCCGGCCGATGACGAGCGTGGCCTGCCGCGCCCTCGTCATCGCCGTGTAGAGCATCTCTCGGCGCAGGAAGCGGCCGCCGGCGGCGGGGTGCGCGACGAGCACCGCGACCGGCAGCTCGATCCCCTGGCCCTTGTGGACCGAGCAGGCGTAGGCGAGCTGGAGCCTGGGCGCCTCGTCCTCCGGGAGCGCGATCGCGATCCCGTCGGCCTCGACGAGCAGCGTCTCCGCGTCCTCCCGGTGCTCCATGAGCCGCAGGATCGAGCCGTTCATCAGCCCGAGCTCGTGGAGGTTGCGGCCGGAGAGCATGAGCTTGTCGCCGACGCGCAGCCGGCCGCCGAGCACCGGCTTGCCCCGCGGGTTGAGCGCCTCGCGCAGGCGCGCGTTGATCGCGTCGATGCCGAGCGCACCGCGGTAGACGGGAGCGAAGACCTGGACGTCGGTGACCGGGTCGACGCCGAAGTGGCCCGGCAGCCGCTCGCAGACGAGCGAGACGATCTGCTCGAGCGCGTCGGCGGCGTCGTCGCGCTCGACGAGGAAGAGGTCGTGGACGAGGCCCTCCTCGCGGGCGAACGAGGGCGGGTCGCCGTGGCGGACGGCGTGGGCGCCGCGGACGATCATGCTCCCGGCCGCCTGGCGGAAGATGTGGGTGAGCTCGGCGACCGGCACGGCACGGGCGCCGACGAGCTCCGCGAACGGCTTGCCGGCCCCGACCGGCGCGAGCTGGTCCGCGTCGCCGACGAGCACCACGTGCGTGCGGGAGCCGACCGCGCGCAGGAGCGTGACGAGCAGCTCCAGGTTGGCCATCGAGGTCTCGTCGACGATCAGCACGCGCGCGTCGAGGACCTCGACCGTCGGGCCCTGGCCCGGGATCCAGCCGAGGGCGGAGTGGACGGTGAAGGCGTCGAGCCCCGTGGACTCGGCCATCCGGCGTGCCGCGCGGCCGGTCGGGGCGACGAGCAGGACGGAGGCCTTCTGCGTGGTCGCGGCGGCGCAGATCAGCTTGATCGTCGCGGTCTTGCCGGTGCCCGGGCCGCCCGTGACGACGGAGAGCCGCGAGGCGAAGGCGGCGCGCACGGCCGCGGCCTGCTCGGGTGCGGGGACCACATCGGCGGGCGGCGGCTCGCCGGGCAGCTTCAGCACGGGCTTCGAGCCGAGCAGCGCCGCGACCTGGGCGGCGAGCTCGGCCTCGAGCGCCGCGGTCGCCGGGCGGTAGGCCCAGACCTCGTCGCCGTCGGGCTCGAGGACCAGCGCGCCGTCCTCGGCCATCCGCTGGAACAGCGCCGCCTCGGGGGTGAAGCCGAGCAGCGCCGCGGCGGCGCCGGCGAGCTCGGCGACCGGCAGGCAGGTCGACCCCTCGCGCTCGGCCTCGGCGAGCACGTGGAGCACGGCCGCCCGCGCCCGCGCGGGCGAGTCCTCCGGCACGCCGGCCGCCCGCGCGATCACGTCGGCGGTGGCGAAGCCGACGCCGAAGACGCTCGTGAGGTCGTAGGGCCGGTCGCGCACCACGGCGTACGCGCGCTCGCCGTGCTCCTTCTCGATCCGCGGCACGAGCCAGGCGAGCCCGTGCGGCGCGAGCAGCAGGTGCAGCGCGCGGGTCGAGCGCAGCGAGTCCCACGCGCGGACCGCCTCGGTGGTCCGGCGCGGGTTGAGCCCCGCCCAGCGGAACGCGCCGCGGGCGTCGCGGTCGATCGCGTCGAGCACGCCCTCGCCGTACCGGTCGAGCAGCTTGCCCGCCCGGCCCGCGCCGATGTGCTTCACGCGCTTGAGGTAGACGAGCAGGGCGGCGTCGCCCGAGGGCGGGAGCGGCTCCGCGACCAGCACGCGCACCTGGAGGCCGAAGCGGCGGTCCTCCTGCCAGGTCCCGCGCACGCGCACCCGCTCGCGGGGCTCGAGGTGGGCGAGGGTCCCCACGAGGACCACCTCGTCGCCGTCGCGGTCGGCCTCGACCACGGCGAAGCCGGTCTCGTCGCTCGACCAGCGGAGCCGCACGATGTCGACCTCGCCCTCGAAGAGCGAGCCGGGCGTGCCCTCGATCAGGCTGTCAGCCCCGGACGGTCCGCTGCGACTCATAGGGTGAATCGTGACGATGCTGCACCTCCACCGAGCCGAGCGGGCCGATGGGCTGGTGGACGCGCTGCGCGCGCTCCTCGCCGACCCGCTCCCCGACCCGTTCGCGCCGGAGCTCGTCGCCGTGCCGACGCGCGGCGTCGAGCGCTGGGTGGCGCAGCGGCTCTCCAACGGGCTCGGCGCCTCGCCGGGGCGGCGCGACGGCGTGTGCGCGAACGTGCTCTTCCCGTCGCCGCGCGTGCTGCTCGCCGACGCGGTCGCGGCCGGCTCCGGGGTTGACCCCGCGGCTGACCCGTGGCGGCCGGAGCGGATGGCGTGGACGCTGCTCGAGGTCGTCGAGGAGTGCCTGGAGGAGCCGTGGCTGCGGACGCTGCGCGAGCACCTCGAGGGCGGCGCCGAGCCGCGCGCCCGGCGGCTCACCGCCGTCCGCCACCTCGCCGCGCTCTTCGACCGCTACGCGCTGCACCGCCCCGAGCTGGTCCGCAGCTGGACCGCGGGCGAGGGGGACGGGTGGCAGCCGGAGCTGTGGCGGCGGCTGCGGGCGCGGATCGGCCGCGCCGACCCGGCCGAGCGGATCGCCGGCGCGAGCGCGCGAATCGCCGCGGAGCCCGAGCTGCTCGACCTGCCGCCGCGGCTCGCGGTCTTCGGGCTGACCCGGCTGCCGGCGGCGCGGCTCGACGTCCTGCGCGCGCTGGCCGTCGCGCGCGAGGTCCACCTCTTCCTCCTGCACCCGTCGCCGGCGCTGTGGGACCGGATCGCCGCGGACGAGCACGGCGTGGTGACGAGCCGCCGCGCCGACCCGACGGTGGCAGCACCGCGCAACCGCCTGCTCGCCTCGTGGGGCAACGACGTCCGTGAGCTGCAACTCGTGCTCGAGCGCGCGGGCGAGCACGTCGCGCACCACCACTCCTCGCCGCCCGCGGCTCCGAGCCTCCTCGCCGCGGTCCAGGCCGGGATCCGCGCGGACGAGCCGCCGCCGGGGCCGCCGCTGCCCGACCTCGCCGACGCGCGGCCGGTGCTCGACCCGGAGGACCGCAGCATCCGCATCCACGCCTGCCACGGCCGCGCGCGACAGGTCGACGTGCTCCGCGACGCCGTCCTGCACGCGCTCGCGGACGACCCGACGCTCGAGCCGCGTGACGTGATCGTGATGTGCCCCGACATCGAGGCGTTCGCGCCGCTCATCCACGCCGCGTTCGGCACGGGCGAGCAGGAGCCGTTCCTCCAGGTCCGGCTCGCGGACCGGGCGCTGCGGCAGACGAACCCGCTGCTCGGCGTGGTTGCGCGGCTGCTCGAGCTCGCGGGCGAGCGGCTCACCGCGTCGCAGGTGCTCGACCTGGCCGACCGGCCGCCGGTCCGCCGCCGCTTCCGCTTCGACGACGACGAGCTCGCCCGCGCGGAGGAGTGGGTGCGCGAGGCGGGCGTGCGCTGGGGGCTCGACGCGGCCGACCGCGAGCCCTACAAGCTCGACCGGCTCGCCGCCGGCACGTGGCGGGCGGGACTCGACCGGCTGCTCGCCGGCGTCGCGCTGGCCGACGAGGAGCTGTGGGAGGGCGTGCTCCCGCTCGGCGTCGAGAGCGGGGCGATCGACCTCGCGGGGCGGCTGGCGGAGCTGCTCGACCGGCTCGCGGCGGTGCTCGCCACGTTGCGCCGCGCGCAGCCGCTGGCGGCGTGGGCGGAGGCGCTCGCAGAGGCGGCCGACGCGCTGACGGCGGCGGCGGAGCGCGACGCCTGGCAGCGCGGCGAGCTCGAGCGGCTGCTCGGCGAGCTCGTGGAGGAGGCCGAGGGCGCGGAGCCCGTCGACCTCGTGCTCGAGGAGGTCCGCGCGCTGCTCGCCGAGCGGCTCCAGGGCAAGCCGACGCGGGCGAACTTCCGCACGGGGCACCTGACGATCTGCACGCTCGTCCCGATGCGCTCGGTGCCGCACCGGGTCGTGTGCCTGCTCGGGCTCGACGACGCGGCGTTCCCGCGGAAGGCGCCGCGCGACGGCGACGACCTGCTGCTCGACGATCCGCACGTGGGCGAGCCGGACGCGCGGCTCGAGGACCGGCAGCTGCTGCTCGACGCGCTGATGGCGGCGTCGGACCGGCTGATCGTCACGTACACGGGCAACGACGAGCGCACGAACGCGGTCCGCCCGCCGGCCGTGCCCGTCGGGGAGCTGCTCGACACGATCGACCGGACGGTGCGGATCGACGCCGAGGACAGCCGCCGCGCGCGCCACGCCGTCGTGCGCCGCCATCCGCTCCAGCCCTTCGACCCGGACAACCTCGAGGCGGGCGCGCCGTGGAGCTTCGATCGCGTGACGCTGGAGGGCGCCGAGGCGCTCACGGGCCCGCGCACCGAGCCCGCGCCGTTCCTGCGCGGGCCGCTGCCGCCCGCGCCGGCGCCGGTCGTGGAGCTCGACGACCTGGTCCGCTTCGCCGAGCGGCCCGTGCGGCAGTTCCTGCGCGGCCGGCTCGGCGTCCGGCTCGCGGGCGACGAGGAGGAGGCGGACGACGCGCTGCCCGTCGAGCTCGGCCACCTCGACCAGTGGCGCGTCGGCCAGCGGCTGCTCGAGGCGCGGCTGCGGGGCGTCGAGCTCGATGCCGCGGTCGCCGCCGAGCGGGCGCGTGGCGCGCTCCCGCCCGAGGGACTCGCGGACGACCTGCTCGAGCGGCTGCGGCCGACCGTCGAGACGATCGCGAAGCACGCGCTGGCGCTGCGGCGGGGCGAGGCGCGGACGGTCGACGTGCGCGTCGCGCTCGCGGGCGGCCGCGCGCTCAACGGCGCGGTGCCCGGCGTGACGGGCGACCTGCTGCTCACCGCGGCGTTCGCGCGGGTGAGCGCGCGGAGCCGGATCGCCGCCTGGGTGCGGTTGCTCGCGCTGGCCGTCGCGCACCCGGGGACCGAGTGGGAGGCGGTCACCGTGGGCCGGCCCCAGAAGCCGGGAGCGCCGGACGGCGCGCGGCTCACCGTCGCGCGGATCGTCGCGCCGCCGGCCGAGACCGCCCAGCAGTACCTCGCGGCGCTGATCGACCTCTACGACCGCGGGATGCGCGAGCCGCTCCCGCTGGCCTGCCGCACGTCGGCCGCGTACGCGCAGGCGATGGCGGCGGGCGGCGACGCCGAGAGGGCGGGCAAGGACGCGTGGGAGTCGGGCTGGCGGTTCCCGCAGGAGGACGCGGAGCCCGAGCACCGGCTCGCGTTCGGCGGCGAGCTGACGTTCGCGGAGCTGCTCGCCGAGCCGGCGCGCTCCGACGAGGACTGGGACGACGAGGAGCCGTCGCGCTTCGGGCGTCACGCGCGCCGCCTCTGGGCCGGGCCGCTGATCTGGGAGCAGGTGACGCACCGATGACGGCCGGCGCCGTCGGCGCGTTCGACATCAGCGGGCCGCTCCCGCGCGGCGTGACCGTGCTCGAGGCGAGCGCCGGGACGGGCAAGACGTACACGATCGCGGCGCTGGCGGCGCGCTACGTCGCCGAGGGGACGCCGCTCGAGCAGCTCCTGCTCGTGACGTTCACGCGGATGGCGACCGGCGAGCTGCGCGAGCGGGTGCGCGAGCGGCTCGTCTCGGTCGAGGCCGGGTTGACGGCCGCGCTCGCGGGCGTGCGGCCGGGCGAGGGCGACGACGAGGTCGTCCGGCTCCTCGCGGACGGGGAGCCGGGCGAGGTCGAGGCGCGGCGCGCGCGGCTCGAGCGCGCGCTCTCCGACTTCGACGCAGCGACGATCGCGACCACGCACGGCTTCTGCCAGGAGGTGCTCTCCGGGCTCGGGCTGCAGGGGGACATGGAGGCGGGCGCGGCGGTCGTCGAGGACATCTCGGACCTGCTCGCGGAGGTCGTCGACGACCTCTACATCCGTCGCTTCCACCGCCACGGGCAGCCGCAGTTCGCGCGCGCGGAGGCGCTCGCGATCGCGCGCCTCGCGGTCGAGAACCCCGCCGCGCCGATCGAGCCGCAGGAGGCCGGGCCGGAGACGGTCGCGGCGATGCGCGTGCGGCTCGCGGAGGCGGCGCGGACCGAGCTCGAGCGGCGCAAGCGGCGCCTCGGGGTCCTCACGTACGACGACCTCCTCACCCGCCTGGAGGGCGCGCTCACCGGACCTTCGGGCGCCGCCAACGCGCGGCGGCTGCGCGCGCGCTACCGCGTCGTCCTCGTCGACGAGTTCCAGGACACGGACCCGGTGCAGTGGGCGATCATGCGCGCCGCCTTCGGGGACGGCGACACGACGCTCGTGCTGATCGGCGACCCGAAGCAGGCGATCTACGCGTTCCGCGGCGCGGACGTCTACGCGTACCTCGACGCCGCGCGGACCGCGGGGGCGAACGCGACGCTCGACGTCAACTGGCGCAGCGACCAGCGGCTGCTCGACGCGTACGACGCGCTGTTCGCGAGCGCGCAGCTCGGCCACCCCGGGATCGCGTACCGCACCGTCAGCGCCGCGCCGCCCAACGCGGAGGCGCGGCTCGCGGGCGCGCCGGAGGGCGCGCCCCTGCGCGTGCGTGTCCTGCCGCGCGACGACCCGGCGGTGGCGCTCACGCCGTCCGGGTTCGCGTCGGCGCCCGCGGCCCGCGAGCTCGTCGCGCGCGACGTGGCGGGCGACATCGCGCGGCTGCTCGGTTCGGGCGCGACACTCGAGACCCGGCGCAACGACGGCACGACGCTGTGCACGGAGCGCGTCGCGCCGGGCGACGTCGCCGTGCTGGTCCGCTCGCACCGCACGGGCGCGCAGGTCCGCGCCGCGCTGGCCGAGGCGGGCGTCCCGGCGGTGATCGGCGGCGCGGGGAGCGTGTTCGCCACGGAGCCCGCGCGCGACTGGCTCAAGCTGCTCGACGCGCTCGAGCGGCCGGCGAACGCCGTGCTCGCCCACACCGCCGCGCTCACGCCGTTCCTCGGCTGGGACGCGGAGCGCGTGGCGTGCGCGAGCGAGGAGTCGTGGGGCGCGCTCCACGCACGGCTGCACGAGTGGGCGGAGCTGCTGCGCACGCACGGCGTCGCCTCGCTCGCCGAGGCGATCACGGCCGCGGAGCGGCTGCCCGGGCGGATGCTCGGTACGGTCGAGGGCGAGCGCGCGCTGACCGACCTGCGCCACGTCGGCGAGCTGCTGCACGAGGCGGCGACGGCGGAGCACCTCGGGGCGACCGCGCTGGCGGCGTGGCTGCGGCGGCGCATCGCGGCGGCCGAGCAGGAGGGCGACGAGGAGCGCAGCCGCCGCCTGGAGTCCGACGCGGCCGCGGTCCAGGTGCT
>JBEVIG010000246.1:0-13442 GCA_040510855.1 Solirubrobacteraceae bacterium | reverse complement strand
GAGGTGGCGGAACCCGTCCGGCCCGGGCGGCGAGTCGCCGAATCCGCGCCGGTCGTAGGCCACCGCAGGCGCGTCGAGGCGGGGGGCGACGTCGCGCCACGACCGCAGGTCCGCGATCCCCGCGTGCAGCAGCACGTACTCCGGGGTGCCCTCGCCCCACCGCTCGCACGCCAGCCCGTCCACCCGGAAGCCCGTCATGGGCGGGATCCTATGCGGGGAGGTCACCGGGGATCGCGGAGCCGAGCGGGATGGCGGCGCCGCGGGCGACGGGACGAACGCCGGGTCGGCCACCGCGCCGGGGTCGGGGACCGAGACGAGCCGGCCATCGGCGACCGAGCTCGATCAGCGCCGTCCGGGCCGCCGGCCAGCGCTCCGACTTCAGGTGCAACCTCCGCGCGCCGATTGTGGTCTGGAACGGCCGTGGCCGCTCACGCGGCGTAGCACCGCCGCGCCAACCGTTCCGTCCGGTCGGGCCTCCAAGGAGGAAACCACCCGTGCTCATCATCACCCGAAAGCCAGGCGAGAAGATCATGCTCGGCGACGACGTCGTCGTCCACGTCATGGAGATCGTCGGCAACTCCGTCCGCATCGGCATCCAGGCGCCCCGCTCCCTCCCCGTCTACCGGGAGGAGATCTGGAACGCCGTCCGGGAGGAGAACCAGGCCGCCGCCACGGCGAGCCCGGACGCGCTCCCGGCACCCGCTCGTCCCCGGGTCTGACTGTTGCCTGCACCCTCGGGCGGGTACCGTCCAGGGTGCAGCTCCGACTCTTGACGACGCACCTTCCCGAGGAGTGGAAATCCATGGCCCCGTTCCGCCGTAGAGGCAAGACCGCGCGTAACCTGGCGCTCGCCGAAGCGGCGCTGGCACTGGCCAAGGAGCGCTCCACGCCGTCGTCCTCGAAGCGCTCGCGCGGCAAGCTGCTGCTCGTCGGCGGCGCCGTCGTGGCGGCCGGCGCGGCCGCGCTGCTCAAGCGCGACAAGGTCGCCGGGCTGCTGCCGTCGCGCTCCGGCGGGACGGCGCCGTCCGAGCCGTTCCCGGCACCCTCGCAGCCGTCGAACTACGACGTCGGCGGTCCGGTCGCGAACACCGCGACGGCGGTGCCCGCGCCCGATCCGCAGCCCGACGAGTCCGGCGCGCACGAGCCGATCGACGAGGCCGCCGAGGAGGCGGCCGCCGCGGCCGAGGCCGCGCACATCGGCGGCGATCCCGTCACGTACGCGGGCGGGGACCTCGACGAGCCCGCCGACGAGGCGTTCCGCCCGCTGGCCGAGGCCGGCGAGGGCGAGTCCGAGGGCTTCGAGCAGGCCGAGGCCGACCTCGCGGACAACGCGACGTACCGCGACGCCGGCATGAGCGGCGCGGAGGCCCAGATCGAAGAGGCGATCGAGGAGGCCGACCAGCCCTTCGCGGGCGAGACGCTCGAGGGCGTGGTGAGCGAGGACGAGGGCTCGGAGCCGGAGGGCCCGGCGGAGGAGGAGCCCGCGCAGGGCTCGTTCCTGCCGCCGACGCCCGAGCCGGCCGCGGAGCCGGAGCCCGAGGCCGAGGCGCCCGCTCCCGAGCCCGAGGCGGAGGCGCCGTCCGAGGCCGGGACCCCGGAGCTCGAGCCCGACCCCGCCGCGGAGGCGGGCAAGGACGACGACGAGCCGGACGACTGGCGCACCTGGTCCGGGCGCGCCGTCAACCCGTAGACGGGGTGTGAGGCTCGGCTTCGCCGTCAAGGTCCTCGGCGACGGGGGCCTGCCCAGTCACGACACGCGCCGCTGGCAGTCCGGCCCGCACCTGCGCTGGTCGCTCGAGGCGCTGCACGGGGTGATCGACCACTGCGAGCGCCACGGCATCCGGATGTACCGGATGACGGCCTCGCTCGCCCCGTACGCGACCCATCCCGACATGCCGCAGTTCCACCGCCAGGTGGACGAGTGCCGCGAGGAGCTCGCGGCCTTCGGCGAGCGGCTGCGGGCGGCGGACGTCCGGCTCTCCACCCACCCCGGCCAGTACGTCGTCCTGAACTCGGAGGATCCGGCGGTCCGCACCGCGGCCGCCCGCGACGTCGAGCTGCAGGCCGACCTGCTCGACGCGATGGGCGCCGGCCCCGAGGCGGTCTGCGTGCTCCACGTCGGCGGCGCGGCGGGCGGCTTCGACGCGGCCCTGGCCAGGTTCGAGGAGGGCCTGGAGACGCTCTCGGACCGCGCCCGCGACCGGCTCGTGATCGAGAACGACGACCGCACGTTCGCGCTCTGCCACGTCATGGACCTGCACCGTCGCACGGGCCTCAAGGTGGTGTGGGACATCCTCCACCACCACTGCAACGACCCGGACGGCATCCCGGACCGCGAGGCGCTCGAGCTCGCCCTCGGCACCTGGCCCGCCGGCGTCGTGCCCAAGATCCACTACTCCACGCCCAAGACGGCGATGGAGGAGCGCACGCGCCGGGTCGGCCGGCGCGTCGAGCGCTCGTGGGTGCTCCCTCAGCTCCGCGCCCACGCGGACATGATCGACCCGATCGGCTTCGAGCACTTCCTGCGCGGGACGGCGGCCGGCCTGGAGTTCGACGTGATGCTCGAGGTGAAGGCCAAGGACCTCGCGCTGCTCCGGCTCCGCGAGCAGCTGGCGGCGCGCGGGCTGCACCCGGAGGGGCAGACTTCGGCGGCGTGACCGCCTTCTACCGCCGCGCCGGCGACGTCCTGCACCCGACCGAGCTCACGCGCGGCCCGTGGGACGCGGGCGCGCAGCACGCCGGCCCGCCCTCGGCGCTGCTGGGCAGCGCGCTGGAGCGCGACGGCTGGGTCGTGGGCCGGATCACGGTCGAGGTGCTCCGGCCGATCCCGCTCGCGCCCCTCACCGTGACGGCGGAGGTCGTGCGGCCGGGGCGGAACGTGGAGCTCGCGCAGGCCGCGCTGCGCGCCGCGGACGGCGGCGCGGAGATCGCCCGCGCGACGGCCTGGCGGCTGCGCCGCGACGAGGATCCCGTGGTCGTTCCGGAGGACCCGCCGCCGCCCGGGCCTGAGCAGGGCGCGGTGCGGCCGTTCTTCCCCACGGGCGAGCCGGTCGGCTACCACACCGCGATGGACTACCGCTTCGTCGCGGGTGCGTTCGTCGAGCCGGGGCCCGCGACCGTGTGGATGCGAATGCGCCAACCTCTGGTCGAGGGCGAGCCGACGAGCCCGCTCGCGCGCGTGCTGGTGGCGGCCGACTCCGGCAACGGCGTGAGCTGCGCGCTCGACTTCCACCGCTTCCTGTTCATCAACACGGAGCTGACGGTCCACCTCACCCGCGAGCCGGCGGGCGAGTGGGTGTGCCTGGATGCCGTGACGCGGCCGGGGACGCTCGGCGTCGGCCTCGCGGAGGCAGTGCTGAGCGACGAGACGGCGCGGCTGGGACGCTCCGCGCAGACGCTGCTCGTGCGGGCGCGGTGAAGGGAGCCCGCAGCGCGCAGCGGGCTCCCGTCACCTGATGGCGGCCACCCGGCACACCGGGCGCGACCCCACGCCACGAGCATCCGGCGAGGTCCGGGCGATATGTGAAGGCCGCCATTCCTCCAGACGCGGAGATGGCCTCTCCCATTCCCTCGATGGCGGTAGGGGTTCGCGAACGTGCGGCGAAGTCACGATGGATTCCGTGAGAAGGCCCCCCTCGACGCCTCCGTCATCGGCCACAATATGGGCACAGTCATGAGCACGCTGGTCGGCACGTGCCTGAATGGTCGGTACCGCCTCGACGCCCAGATCGGCGCCGGTGGGATGTCGACGGTCTATCGCGCGTTCGACACGACGCTCGAGCGCCAGGTCGCCGTGAAGCTCATGCACCGCGAGATCGCGTCGGACTCCGACCAGCTCGAGCGGTTCCGGCGCGAGGCCCGCTCCGTCGCCCAGCTCAACCACCCGCACATCGTCGGCGTGATCGACGCGGGCGAGGAGGACGGCCGGCCCTACATCGTCTTCGAGTACGTCGAGGGCGAGACGCTCAAGGAGCGGATCCGCCGGATGGGGCGGCTGCCGATCGACGAGGCGATCGCCTACGCGATCGAGATCGCCCGCGCGCTCGGCGCCGCGCACGCGCGCAACATCGTCCATCGCGACATCAAGCCGCAGAACGTGCTCGTCGACGAGGAGGGCTCGGCCAAGGTCACCGACTTCGGCATCGCGCGCTCGCTCGAGGAGGAGGGGCTCACGGCCGACGGCCGCGTGCTCGGCACGACGGACTACGTCTCGCCGGAGCAGGCGCTCGGGCACGACGTCGACGGGCAGTCCGACATCTACTCGCTCGGCATCGTGCTCTACGAGATGCTCGTGGGGGACGTCCCGTTCCACGGCGAGAACCAGGTCTCCGTGGCGATGAAGCACGTGCGCGAGGACCTGCCGGACGTGCAGGTGATGCGCCCCGACGTCTCCGCGCGGCTGGCCGCGGTGCTCGACCGCATGACGGAGAAGGACCTCGCGCTGCGCCACCCGGACGCCCACACGGTCGAGCTCGACCTCGAGGACGCGCTGGCGGCGGAGGCCTCGCGCACGGGCACGTCGACCGGCGAGGCCACCGCGGTCCTGCGCACGCTCCCGGCGAAGACGCGCCGCCGGCTGCCGCTGCGGATGCGGATGCGGATCCCGGTGCTGCTGCTGGTGCTGATGATCGCCGTGGCCGGCACCGTCACCTACCTCGTCACGCGCGAGGCGGCCGAGCGCGCCGAGCGCGGCCGCGGCGGCGGGACGAGCACCCCGGCCCCGAGCGAGCAGATCGTCTCGGTCAAGCGCACGTCGGCGAACGACTTCGACCCGCTCGGCGATCAGGAGGAGCACTCGGACGAGGCGCTGCTGGCCGTCGACCAGGACCCGGGCACCGCGTGGACGACCGAGGGCTACCAGAACGACACCCTCAACAAGCCGACCGGCGAGCCGGGCGTCGGCCTCTACATCGACGCCGACCCGGGCGTGAACGGGCGCGCGCTCGAGATCCAGACCGAGGTCCCCGGCTGGGAGATGGAGATCTACGGCGCCACGGAGCGCCCGCCCGCCGACCAGTGGCCGAGCGACGTCTGGACGAAGATCGGCGGCGGGACCGTCGAGAAGCGCAAGCAGCGCTTCGAGCTCGACACGGGCGACAAGGAGTACCGCTACTACCTCGTCTGGATCACCAAGCTCCCGCCGGACGAGAACGACGTGGCGATCACGCAGCTCACGCTCTCGGCGCCGAAGTCCGAACGCTAGTGCGCGTGGCGCCGCTCGGCGGCGTGGCGCTCGAGCGCGATGGCGAGCAGCCGCTCGACGGCCTGCGGCCACGGCAGCCCGCTCGCCTCCCACAGCTTGGGGAAGGCGGACGTGGGCGTCATCCCCGGGAGCGTGTTGAGCTCGTTGACCAGCACGCGGCCGTCGTCCTCGACGAAGAAGTCGACACGTGCGAGGCCGGCGCAGCCCACGCGCAGGAACGTGTCCTCGGCCAGCCGGCGGACCGTCGCCGCGGCCTCGTCCGGGATCCGGGCCGGCACCTGCAGCCGGACGCCCCCCTCGGAGTACTTCGCCTCGTAGTCGTACCACTCGGCGCCGCCCAGGAGGACGACCTCGCCGGGCACGGAGGCCTCGGCCCGCGTGTGGCCGATCACGGCGCACTCGACCTCGACGCCGGCGCTGAAGGCCTCGACGATCACGAGCCCGTCGTGGGCGAACGCGCCCTCGAGCGCGGCGGCGAGCTCGTCCTCGGCGCGCACCTTGGCGATGCCGACGGAGGAGCCGAGCCGGGCGGGCTTGACGAACAGCGGCAGGCCGAGGGCGGCGAGCTCGGCGCGGATCGCGTCCGGCTCGTCGCGCCAGCGCGCCTCGCGGATAGCGACGTAGCCGACCTGGGGCACGCCGGCGGCGGCGAGGACGTCCTTGAAGACGACCTTGTCCATGCACAGCGAGGAGGCGAGCACGCCCGCGCCGACGTACGGGACGTCGAGCAGCTCGAGCAGGCCCTGGACCGTGCCGTCCTCGCCGTACGGGCCGTGGAGGACGGGGAAGGCGACGTCGGCGCCGAGCAGGCCGCCGCCCGGCTCGAGCGCGAGCCGCATGCCGTCCGGTCCGAGCCAGGCGCCGCCGCGCTCGAGCAGCACGGGCACGGCCTCGTGGCCGGCGGCCGCGATGCCGCCGATCGCCGACTCGGCGGAGGCGAGCGAGACGGCGTGCTCGGAGGAGCGGCCGCCATGGAGGACGACGACCCTCACGCCGGCGGCTCCTCCGGGACCGGCGTGTCCGTGGGCTCGGGGTCCGGATTGAGCGGCGGGTTGAAGCGGCCGACGGTGATCGTCACGCGGCTGCCCGGGTCGGCCATGTCGCCGGCGCCCGGGTCCTGGCCGGTGACGATGCCGTCCTCGTCCGGCGTGTCGACGTCCTCGTCGACGACGCGGACGCCGAAGCCCGCGTCCTCCAGCGCCTGGCGGGCGTCGTCCTCCGTCTCGTCGATCACGCTCGGGACCTCGACCTGGGCGGGCGCCGTCGCGATCGTCAGCGTCACGCGCGCGCCCTTGGCCGCCTGGGTGCCGGCCGCCGGGTCCTGCTCGAGGACGGTGCCCGGCTCGGCGTCGGCGTCCTCGCGCTCCGTGGTGGAGACCTCGAAGCCCGCGTCCCGCAGCGTCGCCTCAGCCTGGTCCTGCGACTGGCCGACGACGTCGGGCACCGCGGACTTCTCCTTGCCGCGCGAGACGACGAGCGTGACCGTGGAGCCCTTGCGCACCGACTGGCCCTCCGGCGGCGAGGTCGAGATGACGCGGTTCTTCTTCACCGTGTCGGAGAACTCGTCGCGGCGCTCGGTCTTGAAGCCGGCCTCCCGCATCTGGTCCGCGGCCTCGTCGACGGGCAGGCCCTGGACGAGCGGGACGAGCGCCTCGCCCGGCCCCGTCGACACGTTGATCGTGACCTCCGAGCCGACCTCGGCCTCCTCGCCGGGCGCGGGATCCTGGCCGGCGACGCGGTCCTCCTCGACCGTGTCGGACTGGATCGGCACGACGTTCACCTCGAAGCCCTCGCGCTGGAGGATCTGCGTGGCGTTCTCCGCGCGCTTGTCGACGACGTTCGGCACCTCCTTGGTCTCCGAGCGCAGCAGCAGGTAGGCGCCGATGGCGATCGCGACGAGCGCGAGGACGATGATCGCCCCGATCAGCCATCGCTTCCAGCTGTCGTCCTCCGCGATCTCCTCCTCGACCACGGTGCGCTCGACGTATCGGCCGGCGAGCGCCTGCTCCAGCGCGGCGATGAACTCGTCCGCGTCCTGGAAGCGGGCGTTCGGGTCCTTGCGCAGCGCGTGCAGCACGACCGCGTCGAGTGCCGGCGGGATCGCCGGGTTGCGCTGGATGGCCGGGATGGGCGCCTCGGAGACCTGCTTGAGCGCGATCGTCACGGGCGACTCCGCGTCGAACGGGACGACGCCGGTCAGCAGCTCGTAGAGGACGACGCCGATCGAGTAGAGGTCGGAGCGCGCGTCGACGGGCTGGCCCTGCGCCTGCTCGGGCGAGAGATACTGCGCCGTGCCCATCACGGAGCCCGTCTCCGTCATGTCCGAGGCGCCCGCCCGGGCGATCCCGAAGTCCGTGACCTTGGCGCGGCCCTCGTCGTCGACGATGACGTTGTGCGGCTTGATGTCGCGGTGGACGATGCCGCGGCGGTGCGCGAAGCGGGCCGCCTGGAGGATCTGGATCGTCAGGTCGGCGGCGAGCGCGGGCTCGAGCGCGCCGTGGTCGCGGACGATCTGCTTCAGCGACCGGCCCGGCAGGAACTCCATCGCGATGTAGTAGGTGCCGTCCCACTGCCCGCGGTCGAAGACCTGGACGATGTTGGGGTGCTGGAGGCCGGCGGCCGCGGAGGCCTCGCGGCGGAAGCGCTCGACGAACTCGTCGTCCTCGGCGAACCGGCGGTAGAGCAGCTTCAGCGCGACCTGGCGGCCGAGCTGCTGGTCCTCCGCGCAGTAGACCTCGGCCATCCCGCCCGCGCCCAGCTTCCGCACGATCCGGTAGCGGCCGTCGACGATCGTGTCGCGGGTGAGCTCCGGCACCTACTGCCCCAGCGACTGGAGGACGCGGCGCGCGATCGGCGCGGCGACGATGCCGCCCGTCCCGCCCTGGAATCGCTCCAGCGTGACGGCGACGGCGACGTCGCCCGCGAAGCCCATGAACCACGGCTGGTTGAGGCCCTCGAGGTTGAGCTCCGCGGTGCCGGTCTTGCCCGCCACCTCGACGCCCTCGAGCGCCGCGGCGGTGCCCGTCCCCTCGCGCACGACCTGGCGCATCATGTCGGCGAGCTGGGCGGCCGTTTCACGTGAAACGACCCGCTCGGCCTCCTCCGGCTCGGCCTCCTCGACCGTGCGCCCGTCGGGGTCGATCACGCGGCTCATGAAGTGCGGCTTCAGCCGGACGCCGCCGTTGGCGATCGTCTGCGCGACGCTGGCCATCTGGAGCGGCGTGGCGAACAGGTCGCCCTGCCCGATGGCGACGCGGCCGACGTCCACCGAGGGGTCCGTGACCGGCACGAGCTCCCCCTTCTTGCGCACGCCGGACGCCGACATCTGCGCGTCGGGATAGTCGAGCGGTGGCTCGGCGTAGAACCCGAAGCGCTCCATGTAGCGCTGCATGGTACGGCCGCCGAGCTTCTCGCCGACCTCCGCCCACACCGTGTTGATCGAGTTCGTCAGCGCGAACGTCAGGTCGACGTCGCCGAAGTCCTCGCTGCCGAAGTTGTTGAGCGGCACGCCGGAGATGGGCTTGCCGTTCTCGCCGCTCACCTGCGAGTCGGGCCGGTAGCGGCCCGTGTCGAGCGCCGCGGCGGCCGTGACGACCTTCATCGTCGAGCCCGGCGGGTACCCGTTCTGCGTCGCGCGGTTGACCAGCGGGGCGTTCTCCGTGTCGCGGTTGAGCTCGGCGAAGCGGCGCGGGTCGTCGATCGTGTTCGGGTCGTAGCTCGGGACGGACGCCATCGCCAGCACGCCGCCCGTCTTGGTGTCCAGCGCCACGAGCGCGCCCTTGTGACCGGACTGCTCGAGCGCGGCGACCGCCTCCTCCTGCGCCCGCGTGCGCAAGGTGGTGACGACCGCGTCGCCGCGGTCGTCCTTGCCCAGCAGGGAGTCGAGGACGCCCGTGAGCTCGTCGGTCTGGCCCGTCAGCTCGTCGTTGTGCGAGCGCTCGATGCCGGCCCGGCCGATCGTCGTGAACGAGTAGCCGACCGCGTGGGCGAAGAGGTCGGCCGTCGGATAGCGGCGGCCCCAGGTGTCGCCGGGCCGGGGCACCGAGCGGGCGAGCGCCTCGCCGTCCTGCGTGCGGATCGCGCCGCGGCGGATCTTCTGCTCCTGCAGCAGCGCACGGCGGTTGAGCTCGTTGTCGCGCAGGGAGTCGGCGTCGAACACCGTCCAGCGCGACGTGAAGCCGACGAGGATCGCGAACAGCACGATCACCAGCACGTACAGGCGCAGGACCGGGGCGTTCACGCGCGCGCCTCCCTGCGGGCCCTGTCCGACACGAGCAGGAGCAGCGCGAGCAGGACGAAGTTCGCCACGATCGAGGAGCCGCCGTAGGAGACGAACGGGAGTGTCACGCCCGTGAGCGGGATGACCTTGGTGACGCCGCCGACGATGACGAAGACCTGGAGGGCGAACACGGCGGTGAGGCCCGCGGCGAGCAGCTTGGAGAACGAGTCGCGGGCGAGCATCGCGGTCTTGAAGCCGCGCTCGACGAACAGGAGGTAGACGAGCAGCAGCCCGCAGGCGCCGACGAGGCCGAGCTCGTTGACGATCACGGCGTAGATCAGGTCCGTCTGCGGCGCCGGCAGGATCGCCCCGCCGCCGGGTTGCGTGATCAGCGCCTGGCCGAAGCCGACGCCGAACAGCCCGCCGTCCGCCTGGGCGAAGAGGGACTGCGCGATCTGGTACGAGCCGCCGGGCCGGTCGTACAGGGCGCGGTCGAACGGGTCGCGCCACGTGTCGATGCGGTTCTGCACGTGGCCGACCGTGGAGGCGAAGAACCACGCGCCCACGGCGAACATGCCGAGCCCGATGGTCACGAACGACAGCCGGTTCGTGGCCACGTAGAGCAGCGCGAGGAAGGCGCCGAAGAACATCAGCGACGAGCCGAGGTCGCGGATGAAGACCAGCAGGATCATCGCGCCGCCCCAGACCACGAGCAGCGGGCCGAAGTGCTTGAGCGGCGGGATGGTCACCCCGAGCACCCGGCGCGATCCCTGGATCAGGATCTGCCGCGTGTCGCGCAGGTACGCGGCGAGGAAGATGACGATGGCGATCTTCCCGAACTCCGCCGGCTGGAAGGAGATCGGGCCGATGCCGACGCCGAGGTAGGCGCCGTTGACCTGCTGCCCGATCCCGGGCACGCGCGGCAGCAGCAGGAGGAACAGGCCGGCGACCGCGACCGTGTAGCGGTAGCGCTCGAGCACGCGGAAGTCGCGCAGGAAGACGATCGTCGCGGCGAACAGGATCAGCCCGACGACGAACCACTGCGCCTGCTCGCGCGCCAGCTCCTCGTCGATCCGATAGATGATCACCAGCCCGAAGCAGGCGAGCACCGCGACGAGCGGGAACATGTAGGGGTCCGCGTCGGGCAGCGTGAAGCGGATCACGAGGTGCCCGGCGAGGCACAGCGCGAGGAACGCCGCCCCGTAGGTCAGCGAGACGTTCGACAGCTCCTGCGAGTGCTGGACGAACAGCGCCGCGAAGCCCGCGGTGAGCAGGAGCGAGGCCGGGATGAGCGCGAGCAGCTCGCGGTTGCGGGCGCTCACTCGAGGTTGCCCCGCTCGAGGGCGCGAACGAGGTCCTCGACGTCGTCGCGCGATCGCAGCTGGTGGTCGGTGAAGGTCTCCCGGCGCGCTTCGGGCACCTGCTCGAGCGTCACGCCGGACGTGTACCAGCGCTCGTAGAGGTCGATGCCGAAGGGCAGCTCGTACGGCAGCCCGCGGAAGATGGCGACGGTGTTGTCGTCGCGGGGGTCCGTGCCCACGAAGTAGACGGCGCGGGTGGCGAGCCAGCCGCCGACGATGAGCGGGAGGACCAGGCCCAGCAGCAGCAGCACGGTGCCGCCGCCGGGGCGCCGGCGCTTCCGGCGCCCGGGCTTAGCGCCGCCTGGAAGGGGCGCGGTCCGCTCGGGCGGTGGCTCGCGGGCCGGAGCCGCGGACCCGCCTTCCGTCGCGGGGATGGCCTGGAGCGCGACCGTGCCGGTGCGCCGGTACTCCGCCTCCGCGGCGTCGGCCTCCGCGCTCGGGCGGCTCACGCCCTGGCGCGGCGGCAGCGCCTCGCCGGCGAACGTGTCGTACTCCTCCGTGCGGATCGACTCGGACTCGACGGTCACCGCGCCGCCGGCCGTGTCGGACCCCGCGCCGGTGTCCTCGAGGCGGAAGAGGATCACGGTGATGTTGTCGCGGCCGCCCGCCTCGTTGGCGGCGGCGATCAGCGAGCGGCCGACCTGCTCGAGCGAGCCGTCCTGCAGCAGCAGCGGCTTCAGCTGCGGCTCGTGGACCATGCCCGTGAGGCCGTCCGAGCAGACGAGGAAGAGATCCCCGGCGCGGGCGGGGAAGACCTCGACGTCGACCTCCACGTCCGCGCCGGCGCCGAGCGCGCGGGTGATCACGGAGCGCTGCGGGTGCGACTCGGCCTGCGCCTCGGTGAGCTTGCCGCGGGCGACGAGCTCGCCGACGAGCGAGTGGTCGCGGGTCAGGCGGATCAGGTCGCCGTCGCGCAGCAGGTAGCAGCGCGAGTCGCCGACGTGGGCGACCACGACCGTGTTGTCGTGGACGTAGGCGGCGGTGAGCGTCGTGCCCATGCCGGCGCGCTGCGCGTCGGCGCGCGCCTCGTCGTGGATCCGCGCGTTCGCGGCCTGGATCAGCTCGACGAGCGACTCCGACGGGTCGCGCCCGTCGGGCAGCCCGCCCTCGAACTGCTTGACCGCGAGCTCGGAGGCCACCTCGCCGGCCTGCGCCCCGCCCATCCCGTCCGCGACGACGAACAGGGGCGCCCGGACGAAGAAGTTGTCCTCGTTCCCCTGGCGCTGGCGGCCCAGGTCTGAGTCGTGGAAGTGCTCGGCGATGCGCAGCATCAGCGTTCGAAAGTGAACACGGAATCGCCGATGCGGACCCGGTCCCCGGGATGGAGGGGCTGCGGGCCGCGCAGCGGCTCGTCGTTCAGGTAGGTCCCGTTGGTCGATCCGAGATCCTCCAACACGATGACATCCCCGTGTGGCACGAGGCGGGCGTGGCGCGTCGACGCGAACGAGTCCTCGAGCACGATGTCGGCCTGATCGCCCCGGCCGAGCAGCGCGCCCTGGCTGAGGTCGTAGGCGGCGCCCGACTTCAGCCCGGCGGCCGTCCCGACGCGCAGCTTCGGGGCCGCGCCGCCGCCCGGCCCCGATCCGCTCGCCGGGTGCAGGCCCGTGTCGTCGTCGTAGCCCCGCGCCGGCCCGTCGCCCGACGTCCGGCGCAGGTCGCGCAGCACGGACCGGACCGTCCAGAGCAGGAACAGGTAGAGCACGGCCAGGAAGCCGAACTTCAGCGCCACGGCGACGGGGTCGAGCATCGGGGTGCTACTCCAGCTCGAAGGTCGCGTGGGAGGTGCCGAGCTCGATCACGTCGCCCGGCTTGAGCGACTGGGCGCCGTCGATCCGCCGGCCGTTGACCTTGACGCCGTTGGTGGAGCCGAGGTCGCGGACGGTCCACGAGCCGCCCGAGGGCCGGATCTCCGCGTGCTTGCGCGAGACGTTGGCGTCGTCGAGGACCACGTCGGCCTCCCGCGAGCGGCCGAGCACCGCGCCGCCCGAGCCGAGCAGCTCGGTGCGGCCGCCGATCCGCAGCCGCGCGCTCGCGCGCCGCGGATCCGGCTCGCGCAGCGGCGCCGCGATCCGCTCGGACGAGGAGTAGACCATCGTGTGGCCCTCCTCCGCCTGGTGCGGCTCCTGCGCCGGGTCCTCGTGCGGGCGCACGAGCCGGGCCTGGATGCCGAACTCGCCGAGCCGGAGCCGGTCGTCGGTCTTGAACCCGATGTCCGGCGGCGTGAGGAGCGCGACCCGCTCCTTGCGCGCGTGCTCGAGCAGGTAGCCGGAGAGCTCGCGGCGCAGCTCGTCCTCGTAGCCCGAGAACTGGTCGCGGTCGTCGGGCGACAGCCAGACCGTGTACTCGTTGGGCACGTAGGTGCGGCTGAGCGACTGCACGCGGTGCTCGTCCATCTCTCGCGCGAGCTTGCGCGCGATCTCCACGGGCCGCACCTCGGACTTGAAGGCGCGCGAGAACGTGCCCTCGACCAGGCCGGCGAGCTTCGATTCGAGGTTGCGGAGCACGCTCACCGCGAGCTACCCGTCAGGGCTCGTCGCATGCCTCTGAGTATGGAGGCTCCGCGCGGCGCAGCGCCAGCGCGGCTGCGCCGGCGGCCACCGCGCCCGCGACGAGGCCGTGCGGGGAGGGCAGCTCGAGGCGCTCCGCGAGCGCCGCCGTC
>JBEVIG010000245.1:0-14213 GCA_040510855.1 Solirubrobacteraceae bacterium | reverse complement strand
TACTTCGACCCGGGCGACGGGCGGCTGATCACGATCTTCACCAACGAGGAGCGCACGCCCGATCCCGAGCGCACGCCGACCGACCCCGGCTGCGTCCACCACGTCGCCTTCTCGGTCTCGCAGGCGACGTTCGCGCAGACGGTCGAGCGGCTCGACGAGCGCGGGATCCACCACAGCGGCGTCAAGGACCGCGGCTTCATGGACTCGATCTACTTCACCGATCCGCTCGGGCTGCTGATCGAGCTCGCGTCGTACCGCTTCGAGCCGCCGTGGGGGACGACCCACTCCGACGTGCTGCTCGAGGCGCACAAGCTGCGCGTCGAGCGCGGCGACCACCACATCGACCGCGTGCACGTCGCGGACGCGATCGAGGCACTCGTCCTCCGGACGCGCCCGACGCTCAGCGACGACCGCGGCCCCAAGCAGGCCTACCGATAAGGAGCCACTGCCATGGCGGAGATCACGCTCAACATCCTCAAGCCGAGCGTCAACAACCTCACCGCGCGGGTCTTCGTGCGGGCGGCCGGGCTCGACTTCGAGGAGAACGACGTCTGGGGCGTCTCGACCGGCCCCGAGTACATCGCGAAGTACCCCGCGCACCTGACGCCGACGATCGAGATGGACGGCCTCCCGCGCGGGATCCTCGGCGAGAGCTGCGCGATCATGGCCTACCTCTGCAACTCGCGCGGGCTCGACCGCTTCTACCCGACCGACCCGGCGCAGCGGGCGATGGTCGACAACGCGATGTTCTACCTGATCGGCACGCTGTACCCGCTCGTCGCGCGCGCCACCTACCCGACGCTCGGCTTCGGCCAGTACCCGGGCGAGGTCGCGACCTCCGAGGCCTCCGACGAGCTCAAGGCGCAGGCCCAGCGCGACGCGATCGCGGCCCTCGCCGAGCCGCTCGAGGTCTACAACACGTTCTTCCTCGACGGCCGGCGCTTCATCGGCGGCGACCAGCCGTCGATCGCCGACATTCGGCTGGCGGCCACGCTCGAGTTCCTCCGCTCGATCGACTACGAGCTCCCCGCGTGGGCGGAGGACTTCATGCGCGCGACCGAGGAGGCGCTCGGCACCGCCTACACCGAGCCGGCAACCGACGTGCGCGGGTTCGTGGCGAGCGTCAAGAGCGCCGCGTAGGCGGCGGGCCGTACTCGCCCCGCTCCCGCGCGCGGTCCTCGGAGAGGCCGACCTCGAGGAACGCGAGGCTGACGGCGACGACCAGGGCGGCGGCGATGATGCCGCCGCCGACCGCGTCGGCGACGCCGGAGCCGGCGATGATCACGACGACCCCGATGACCAGCAGCGCGACGGGGATGAGCCAGCGCGGATGGATGCGCATGGGAGTGGTCTACCCGATCCAGCGCGACCGCGTCAGTAGAAGCCGTGGCGCGCGAGCGGCTCGATCAGCTCGCGCTCCTCGTAGGCGAAGTGCGAGAGCAGCGCGTCCGTGAGGAGGTCGATCGCGGCGTGGACGTTGTCCATGCCGTCGGGCTCGTGGGCGACGAGGCTGATGAGCGCGCGGTCGACGCGCTCGAGCAGGTCGGCGATGACCTCGTGCTCCTCGTGGAGGCGGTCGAGGACGCCGCGGAGCGCCGGCTCGCTGCGGCGCAGGTGCGGGAAGACGCTGCGGTCCTCGAGCGTGTGGTGCTGGGTGACGACGCGGCAGTAGGTCTCGCAGAACGTCCCGAGCGTCCAGCTGTTCTGGCGGATCGTCATCTGGGCGAGGAACGAGCGGGCGGCCTGCGCCTCCTCCGCGCCGCGGGCGACCTGCTGGACGATGTCGCGGAGCTGCTCGAGCTCGGCCCGCAGGTGGTCGTGGACGTCGATGAGGTGGCGGCCGGCGGCCTGCTGCCGGGGCGAGTAGCGGTGCTCGGGGTCGGGCGGCGGGCCGGCGGGGCGGGTGTCCTCGTCCCAGGGAAGCTCGCCGCTGAGGCGGCGGCCGTCGTCCGGAGTCGCGCGTACGGCGAACGCGCCGTCGGACTCGGAGGGCGGCGGCTCGGGGCGCGGCGCGCCGCTCAGCACGGCCTCGCGCACGGCCGGCGCGATCTCCTGGCCGAAGCGCTGGACGGCCGCGGGCGTGTCGGCCGGGAGCAGGAACGCGCTCATCCCGTGCTCGAGATGGAGCTCGGCGAGCCGCTCGACGGGCGCGTCGTCGAGGAAGTCGCCGGTGAGGTTGATGAGGCGGCGGACGGCGCCCGGGTCGCGGCCCGCCTTCTCCGCCGCGTCGTCGATCCGGTCCTGCATCGCCGGCAGGCCGTCGAGGTCGAGGTAGCTCATGCTCGGCAGCCAGCCGTCGGCCTGCGCGCCGGTGAGGCGGAGCATCCGCGGCTTGTACGCACCGAGCCAGAGCTCGACCGGATGCACCGGCGGCGGGCCGACGCGCGCGCCCTTCACGCGGTAGTGCTCGCCCTCGAAGGTGACCCCGCGGCCGTCGGAGTCCCAGGCGGCACGGATGATCGCGATCGCCTCGGTGAGCGCGTCGACGGACTGCTTCGGCGTCCGCTCCGGCCCGCCCATCGCCGCGATCGCCTCCCAGAACGCGCCGGCGCCGAGCCCGAGCTCCACCCGCCCGCCGCTCAGCACGTCGAGGCTCGCGACGCTCTTGGCGAGCATGAGCGGGTCGCGCAGCGGGAGGTTCGCGACGTTGAGCGCGAGGCGGACGCTCGTCGTCGCCGCCGCGGCGACCGACAGCAGCGTCCAGGCGTCGAGGAAGCGGCGCTGGTACGGGTGGTCCTGGAACGTGACGAGGTCGAGCCCGGCGGCGTCGGCGAGCCGCGCCAGCTCGACGACCGCGTTCGCCCGCTCCGCGTCCGGCGTGACGAAGACGCCGAACTGGAGCTCCTGTCCGTAGTCGCGGGCCATTCCCGCAGTGGAGTATCAGACGCCGACCGCGAGCGTCAGCGCGTAGCCGCCGTCCGGGTCGCCCTCGGCGGTGGCGAGCTGCTGCTCGTAGCCGTCGGCGAAGACCATGTCGGAGTCGAGCGAGAGCTGGGCGAGCGTCTGCGCGCTCTGCTCGTAGCCGGCGCTCGCGTACGCCGCGTCGCAGGCGTCCTGCGGGATCGCGAGCTGGGAGGTGTGCATCGGCGCCCGGCCCGTGGTCGCCGCGTCGAGGCTCTCGTAGACCTCGAAGTGGACGTGCGGCCAGCGGCCGGGGTAGGCGGCGGGGAAGACGGTGGTGAAGCGCACCGTCCCGTCGTCGCCGGACTCCTGGACGCCGCGCAGGTAGTTCTTGCCCGCGATCGTGTCGTCGTAGAGCGAGTAGCGGCCCTCGCGGTCGCAGTGCCAGACGTAGACGGCGGCGCCGGGGAGCGGCGTGCCGTCGCGCGTGAGCGTCATCGCGAGCGTGGTCGGGACGCCGTCGGCGACGCCGCTCGCGTCTCCGAAGCTCTTCGTGATGTCCTCGCGGACGACGCCGCTCTGGGCGAGGACGTCCGGTCCGTTCGAGCCGTCGCCCGGGAACGGCCCGGCGGTCTCTTCCGGGATCGTGCCGGAGGCCGTGTCGGCGGTGGCCATGGGCGGGACGGGGTCCGGGTCGGAGGACCCGCAGCCCGCGAGGAACGCCGCGCCGACCCCGCCGGCCATCACCGCCAGCGCCCGGCGGCGGCTGATCAGGCGCGGGAGGTCGTGACGGAGGCCGAGGTCGTGGTCGTGCATGCGCCCAGGGTGGCTCGTCGCCCTGGGAATCCGCTGGGAGCTACTGGTCGGGGTCCTGCGGGGTGTCGAAGCGGCCGCCGTCGATGAGCTCGATGCGGTAGCCGTCGGGGGCCGCGCCGAACGCGATCAGCGGGAGCTCCTCGCGCCCGCCCGGGTTGTAGGGCGCCTTCTCGGGTTCCACGCCGAGCGGCTCGAGCTTCGCGAGCGCGGCGTGGATGTCCTCCACCGTGATCGCGAGGTGGTTGTAGCCCGTGCCGAGGTCGTAGGGCTCCTCCTGCCCGACGTTGACCGTCAGCTCCAGGGTGTCTCCCCCGCCCGGGAGACCCATGTAGATGTTGTAGGCGGTGGCGAAGTTGAGCCGGCCGCGGCGCTCGAAGCCGAGCGCCTCGTAGAAGCGCACGGAGGCCTCGGGGTCGCGGACGCGGACGCAGGTGTGGACGACTTGGAGGGCCATGGCCGGGACGGTACCCGCCGGCGGTTGCATTCGCGCTTCACGCGCGGATGGAGAAGGGTGAGCGTGTCCTCCCCCGATCGCGTAGTGCGATCCCGGGCGCGGGTGATGACCATCCGTGCATGGCACGCCCCCGGTCGCTCCTCACCCTCGTCGTGGCCCTCTCCCTCGCCGCGCCGGCGACGTCGTCCGCCGCCGGGTACGCCCCGTGGCCGGAGCGGCTGTTCGAGCTGCATGCCCCGCAGCGCACCGGGTCCTCGGCGCCGGATGCGCCGGTCCGCGACGTCGCCGAGACGCGCGACGGGACGTTCATGCTGGCCACGGGCGACGCACTCGGGCCGGGAGCGTCGCTGCTGGCGCTCGGCGCGGACGGCACGACGCGGCGGCTCGCCTCGCTCGGCGGTGTCGAGGGGCTCGGCGGCGGCACGGCCGTCGGGATCGCGGCGGACCCGCGCGGCGGCACGCTCGTCGCGCACGGCTTCGGCGCGCGCGTGGTCCGCGTCGGCGAGGACGGCGGGGCGCCCGAGCTGCTCGCCGGGACGGGCCGCGCCGGGTTCTCGGGCGACGGGGGCCCGGCCGTCGACGCCGAGATCGACCCGGGGAACGGGAACCTCGACGGCATCGCCCGCATGCGGGACGGCTCGGTGGTGTTCACGGACACCTGGAACAACCGGCTGCGGCGCATCCGCCCGGACGGCGGGATCGAGACCGTCGCCGGGACCGGCGCCGGCATCACGCCCTTCTCCTCCTGCGAACCCTTCCGCGGGGACGGCGGTCCCGCGACCGCCGCGACGCTCTGCCGGCCGACCGACGTCCTGGCCCTCGGCGACGGCTCGCTGATCGTCGCCGACTCCGGCTTCAACCGGATCCGGCGGATCGGGGCCGACGGCAGGATCACCACGATCGCGGGCAACGGCGCGTACGGCGCGCTCTTCCCGCCGGCACCCGGGACCCCTGCGACGCAGGTCGCGGTCGCACCGGTCGGGCTCGCCGCGGAGGCGGACGGCGACATCCTCTTCACGCAGCTCCTCCAGGTGCGCCGGCTGCGGAGCGACGGCACGGTGGAGCCCGTGCTCGCGTTCTCCGACGACACGGGCGCGCCGCCCGTCCGCGACTTCGCCGGGCGGATGCTCCGGCTCGGCGGCGGCGAGGGCATCGACGCGACCCGTGAGGGCGGAATCGCCTTCGCCGCGGGCGACGCGTACTACATCGCACCGTGGCGGACCGCCCGGACGCTCGTGCGGATCCATGGCGCGCGGGTGCGTCGCGGGCGCCTCACCCTCACGATCAGCGCCGCGCGGGCGGGCACCGCCGCGGTCCGCATCCGCCGCGCGGACGGGCGACCGCTGGCGGCCGGCGAGGCGCGCGTGCACAACGGAGTCCAGCGGCTCCGCCTGCGCGGGTCCTTCCCCGCGCGACCCTTGGAGGTCAGCGTCGAGCTGACGAGCAGCGACGGCGGCCGCGCCCACGACGCCGTCCCGCTCTACCTGGCGACGCGACTCTCGATGGCGTACGTGCGGGCGTACGCCGAGCAGGCGGAGGACGAGTCGGGGCTCGCCGGCTGCCGGCGGTTCGGCGCGCGGCGCATCGACTGCGTCTACGGCACGGACGAGTGGTGCGAGCGCGCCGTCTCGGTCGCGCTGCACCGGACCGGTGTGCTGTGGACGCGGAGCTACCGATGCACGGACGTCGACGACGCGCTGCAGCGGGATCCCGAGTGGCTCGGCCCGGCCTGGCCGATCGGCGCACCCGACGTGCTCTGACGAGCCGCCGAGGCCGGTTGTACGCTCCGCGCCATCCTCGTCGCGATCGCCATCCGCTGGGTCTTCAACGTCGTCGCGCTGTTCGTCGCGACGTGGATCCTCAGCGGCGTGTCCTACGGCGACCAGTGGTGGACGCTGTTCATCGCGGCGCTGGTCTTCACGCTCGTGAACGGGTTCGTGAAGCCGATCCTGGCGATCCTCTCGATCCCGTTCATCATCGTCACGCTGGGGATCTTCTACTTCCTCATCAACGTGCTGATGCTCTACGTGACGTCCTGGATCGTCCCGGACTTCGACATCGAGACGTTCTGGTGGGGCTGCCTCGCGGCGATCATCGTCAGCATCGTGAACTGGATCCTCCAGGCACTGCTGCCCGAACCCGAATAGAGTCGCCGCATGGCGCAGCACGTCGACATCCCGACACTGTCGGAGGTGACGGCGCTGCTCCAGGAGCGGTCGCCGGCCTCCGTCTCCATCTACCTCCCGACGAGTCCGCTCCCGCAGGACGCGGACGCCGACCGGATCGCGTTCAAGAACCTCGCGACCGAGGCGGCGAGCCAGCTCGTGGCGCGTGGCGACTCCCGCGCGGTCGTGGCGGTGCGCGAGCACGCGCACGACCTGCTCGACGACGACGCGTTCTGGGGCCGGCTCGCGGCGAGCCTCGCGGTGTTCATCACGCCCGAGGGCCTGCGGACGTTCCGGCTGCCGAACCGCCTCAACGAGATGGTCGAGGTCTCCGACCGCATGCACCTCAAGCCGCTGCTGCGCTCCGTCACCTTCCCGCAGTCCGCGGTCGTGCTCGCGCTCGCCCAGGGCGGCGCGCGGCTCATCGAGGTCGCCCGCGACGTGCCGCCGTCCGAGATCCCCGTGGCCGAGATGCCCGCCGACGTCTCGAGCTCGGTCGGGAAGGCCTCGATCTCCGACCGCTCGGCGACGGGCCGGATCCAGGGCTCGGAGGGCCAGAAGGTGCGCATGCGCCAGTACGCGCGGCTGGTCGATCGCGCCGTGCGCAGCGTCGTGAGCGGGCTGGGGCAGCCGCTCATCCTCGCCGGCGCGGAGCCCCTGTCCTCGATCTACCGCTCGGTCAACCGCTACCCGCGGCTCGCCGGCGAGGGCATCCCCGGCAACCCGGAGGCGGCGACCGACCAGGACCTCGCCGACGCGGCACGCGAGATCCTCGACCGGATGTACGCCGACGAGCTGCAGGACCTCCGCGACCTGTTCGAGGCGCGGGTCTCGCAGGGCCGCGGCGCGTCCGACCTCACCGACGTCGCCCGCGCCGCGACGTTCGGCGCGGTCGACACGCTGCTGGCCGACATCGACATCGTCGTCCCCGGCTTCATCGACGAGGAGAGCGGCGCGGTCACGCTCGCCGACCACGACGACGCGGTCAACTACGGCGTCGTGGACGAGATCGCCCGCCGCGTCCTGCTCCACGGCGGCCGCGTGCTCGCGCTGCGGGCGGAGGACATCCCGGGCGGCTCCTCGACGGCGGCGATCCTGCGCTACCCGGTCTAGGCGTCAGTCGCCCGTCGGCACCACGTCGGCGGGCTCGACCATGAGGATCGCCGTGCGGACGGGCGCGCGCGTGCGGTGGACGACGCCGGCCGGAACGGTGAAGCCCTGGTGCGGGTCGAGCACGACGGTCTCGCGGTCCTCGAGGTCGATGAGCAGTTGCCCGGAGAGCACGAGGAAGAACTCGTCCTCGACGTCGTGCTTGTGCCAGTGGAAGTCGCCCTCGATCACGCCGAGGCGGATGACCGCGTCGTTCACGCGCGAGAGCGTCTGGTTGAACCAGGGCGTGACCGCGGCGGCCTCGGCGTCGAGGTCGATGAAGGTCAGCGGCTCGTACTTGACGTCCAGGTTGATGTCGTAGTCGGGCATCCTCCGATGGTCCCACGCCGTCCACATCGCGCGGCTGTGAATGGCCACGCGATCGGTGTTTCACAGCGCGCGGACCGCGATCTACCGTCGCGACCATGAGCCAACGTGAGACCTACCCCGCCGGCGTCCCCTGCTGGGTCGACACCCTGCAGGACGACCCGGCCGCGACCCGCGGCTTCTACGAGCGCGTGCTCGGCTGGCGCTTCGACGGCGACGACAGCTACGCGGTCGCGCGCCTGCACGGCGCCGACGTGGCCGGCGTCGGCGCGCGGCCAGGTGGCGCGCCCGACCCCGCCTGGCTGACCCACGTGCGCGTGGACGACGTCGACGCGGCGGCGCAGCGGGCCGCCGAGCTCGGCGCGACCGTCGAGGTCGAGCCGCTCGACGCCTCGCCCGCGGGCCGCGTCGCCGCGATCCGGGACCCGGCCGGCGCGGTCGTGTGCCTGTGGGAGGCCGCCTGGCGCGAGGGCGCCGAGCGCGTCAACGAGCCCGGCGCATGGGCGATGAGCGCGCTGCAGACGCCCGACACGGACGCCGCCGCCCGCTTCTACGGCGACCTGTTCGGCTGGGAGACCGAGTCGTTCGGCCCGGCGACGATGTTCCGCCTCCCCGGGTACGTGGGCGGCGAGCCCGAGCAGCCCGTCCCGCGCGACGTCGTCGCGGTGATGCTCCCCGGCGAGGCGGCGGCGTGGAGCGTCGACTTCTGGATCGCCGACCTCGAGGCCGCGATCGCCGCGGCGGAGGCCGCGGGCGGCCGCGTCGTCGTCCCGCCGCACGACCAGCCGCCGGTGTTCCGCAGCGCGGTGCTCGCCGATCCCGAGGGCGCGACGTTCTCGCTCAGCCAGAAGGGTTGATCCAACCCTGCCGGCCGGCGGTGTCGAGCGCGGTGTCGATCACCGTCCGCACCGCCGGCCGCCGCTCGTCCGGCCGGGCGAGCAGGTCGAGCGGGAAGGTCGCCGCGGGCGTGACCGGGATCGCGCGGACGCCGGGATGCGCGGCATGGAGCGAGCAGCGCGTCGTGAGCCCGACGAGCTCCCCGGCCGCGATTGCGCGCTCCCATGCGTCGTGGTGCGTCTGGACCTCACGCGTGCGCGGCGTGAACCCGGCGGCCTCGCACAGACCGACGACGGCCGCGTTGTAGCCAGGCCCCTCGGCGGGGTCGTCGAGCGCGAAGGTCTCCTCGCGCGCCGCGGCGAGCCCGACCGCCTCCAGCGCCGCCAGCGCACTATCGGCGGCGGCGACGAGCACGACCGGCTCGTCCTTCAGCCGGTGCATCTCGAGCGACGCGTCCGGCGGGACGCAGAGGCCGACGGCGACGTCGAGCTCCCCGGCGCCGACGGCCCGCACGAGCGGCTGCGAGGACTGCTGGCGCACGTTGAGCCGGAGCCCCGGATGCTCGTCCCGCAGCCGCTCGAACAGCTCCGCGAGCCCGTACCAGGCGCCTGCCGACATCCCGATCGCGACGTCGCCCGTCAACCCGCGCGCCGCCGCCTGGGCGACGTCGACCGCCGCGTCCGCCGCCGCGAGCGCCGACCGCGCCGCCTCCAGGAACGCCGTCCCCGCCTCGGTCAGCGCCACCCGCCGCGTGCTGCGCTCCAGCAGCTTGAAGCCGAGCTGCTGCTCGAGCCGCGCGATCGCGGCGCTGAGCGGCTGCTGCGCCATGTGCAGGCGCTCCGCCGCGCGGGTGAAGTTGAGCTCCTCCGCGACCGCGACGAAGTAGCGCATCTGGCGGAGCTCGACCTGCACTGCGGCGGAGTCCTATCGCTTCTTCGGCTCGGGCAGCGCCTTCCCGCCCGTCGCCACCCGGTAGACCATCTTGAGCGCCGCGTCGTGGAAGCCCTCGGTCTTGTAGAGGCGCTCCATCCACGCGGCGAGGTTCTTGCGCTTCGCGGCCCCGCCGGCGTCGCAGAACTCCTTGACGAGCTTCTCCGCCTCCGTCACGACGGCGTTCGCGCTCTGCTTCATCGCGATGTTGCTCTCCGGCACGTTCGGCGGCAGCTTCTTCGGGATCGGTCCGCTGTTGAGACGCGCGTTCTGGAACTCCTTCGTGAAGCCCTTGAAGTGGGCGACCCACGCGCGATCGCCGTCGGCCGGCTCCTCGAGGGGGCTGTAGAAGAAGGCGGTGAGGAACCCCTCGGCGTACGCCACGGTCTCGTCCATGTGGCCGCCGAAGAAGCGGTCCTTGATCAGCGCGGCGTCGCTCCCGCCGACCTTCTGGTCGACGTACTGCGCGAACGAGAGGCGCCCAGGGTTCGCCGTCCAGGCGTTCCGGTGCTCCAGCGTGAGCTTCATCAGCCGGGCGTGCACCATCTCGTGCCGGATCGCCGCGACCATGTAGTCCTCGTCCTCGAACCGCGTGGAGCTCGTGTAGACGACGATGGCGACGCCCGTCGCCTTCTCCGGCGGCGCCCCGCCGGAGAACTTGCTCCCCTCCACGAATCCGGCCTGCGCGCCGACCTCGTCCGCCTGCTTCAGCGCGCCGACGTTGACGCCCTCCTTGACGGTGCCGGCGTGCACCACGGCCGGGTCCAGCCCCACCGCCTGCGTGCCGGCGATCTGCGCGTAGGTGCGGACGCGATCGGCCGGCGCCACGTTCTTCTTCTTGGCGAGGTCGTCGATGGGCGCGCGGTCCTTGATCGGCGGCGCGCCGCTCGCGTTGCGCGCGAGCATCTGCGCCACCGCGCGGTTGCCGAGCGTCCGCTGCAGCTGGAGCAGCTGGTGCTGGGGCGGCGCCGGCGTCGCCTCCCGCTGCTCCTCGTCCTCGCGTTCCTCCGGCCGCCGCTCGCGCCTCACGTCGCGACCTTGCCGGCGACGATCGCGGCGTCCTCGCCGACGCCGATGAAGAGCGTCGACTTGCGCTTGCGGAGGAAGTGGACGCCCGCGAAGTAGAGGCCGTCGGCGACGGTGCTCGCCCCCTCGTGGTGGAGCGGGAAGCCCATTGCGTCGAACGCGCCCGGGATCTGCACCCAGCGCGCGTAGTCGGGCCGATAGCCGCCCGCGACGATCACCGCGCCGAAGCCGGCGAGGTCGAGCTCCCCGGGCGCGGCCGGGTCGAACGGCTCGGGCGGCGGGACGTCGAGCGGCCCGACCGTGCGGAAGAGGTCCATGAGCTGCGCATTGCGCTCGTCGCCCCAGGCGACGCTCGCGCCGAGGTCGCCGGCGAACCGCGCGCGCCGCCCGTCCGCGCCCAGGAAGCGGCCGAGGAGCGTGACGCCGTCGCGGCGCAACGTGCGGTAGTTGAGATCGCGGCCGCCGCCGTGCCCGCTCACCTGCACGTTGCCGAACAGGCGCGCGGCCGGGTCCGGCAGCGCGCCCACCGCTTGGTCGAGGAAGCCGCTCTCGTGCAGCCACCAGACGAGGTCCTTGTCCTCCAGCCGCCTTGGCGCCCAGGGCGCGCGACCGCACGAGAGGAAGACGTCGCGCCCGGCCCGGCGCAGCTCCTCGGCGATCTGGCAGCCGGACTGCCCGCTGCCGATGACGAGCACGGGGCCGTCGGGCAGCGCGCCCGGGTTCCGGTAGTCGCCCACGTCGAGGTGCGCGGGGAGCCCCTCGGGCCGATGCGCGCGCTGGTAGGCGCCGCTGGCGAGCACCACCTGCCGCGGAGTGAGCGTCCCCGCCGACGTCTCGAGCACGAAGCCGCCGTCGCGCTGCGCGAGCGAGGTCGCCTCGACGCCCTCCTCGACCGGCATCGGCTCCGCGTACCGCTCCAGGTAGGCGATGACCTCGTCGCGCGCGTCGAACCCGTCCGGGTCGTCGCCGTCGTAGTGGTGGCCGGGAAGCTGGAGGCTCCAGTTCGGCGTCACGAGGCAGAAGCTGTCCCACCGCCCGCGCCACGTCTGCGCGACCCGGCCCTTCTCGAGCACGACGTGCTCCACGCCCGCGCGGGTCAGCTCGTGGCTGACCGCGAGGCCGGCCTGCCCGGCGCCGACGACGACCACGTCGGTCATGTGCCCAGTCTCTCCGCGGACGCGGCGCCGTGCAACGGGTCAGTCGGGCAGGTTCTCGCCCTTGCGCGGCCAGCGGCCGTGCTCGGCGAAGAACTCCCGGGCGCGCTCCTCGGCCGCCCGGTCGTCCTCGCTCTGCAGGGAGAGCCGGACGAAGACGTTCGCCAGCAGGACGATCCCCGCGATGCCGATCAGCACCACCCCGGCGCCCGCGCCCGAGTCGCCGCCGGCCACGAGCAGCGCCACGCCCGCGAGCGCGATCAGCACCGGGATCCCGTATCTGACGAGCCGCATCATCCCTCAAAGGGTGAAGTACGCTTGCGACAGGCGAGCCGAGGAGGCGGTAGTGCAGGTCCGCGTCCGGCTGGGCGCCGGGCTCTCGAGCCTGGCGGCAGCACCGATGCTGACGGTCGAGGTGCCGGAGGACGGCACCGTCGAGGACGTCTGCGCGCGCCTCCGAGAGGCCGAGCCCGACCTCGCTCCCGCCCTCGCCGCCGCACTCCCCGTGGTCGCCGGCGAGCACGTCCCGCCCGACCGCCGCCTGGCCGAGCGCCAGGAGCTCGCCCTGCTGCTCCCGATGTCCGGGGGCTGAACGACCTCCCCGAAGGAGACCGAGATGGCCGTCCACGACCAGACCACCGCCCAGGCGCACCAGACCGTGTTCGTCGACGAGTTCACCGACGGGCTGCTCGGCCCGGACGTCGAGATGCTCGGCCCCGTCCGCGACGGCGGGCACGTGGTGTGGAACTCGACGCCCGGCTGCTGGGGGCCGATGATCACGCCCGCGATCCGCGGCGGGCACGAGGTCTGCCGGCCCGTCGCCGTCGAGGGCGCCGAGGTCGGCGACGCGATCGCGATCCGCATCAAGGACATCGCGGTGACCTCCGTCGCCACCTCGTCGGGCAACGACCAGCCGATGGACGGCCGCTTCAACGGCGATCCGTACTGCGCGGCGGTCTGCCCGGGCTGCGGGACGGAGTGGCCAGAGACGCGGCTCGACGGGATCGGCGAGAGCGCCGTCCGCTGTGCGAGCTGCGGCGCCGACTGCACGCCGTTCACGTTCACCAACGGCTACACGATGGCCTTCGACGACGGCCGCCACGTCGGCGTGACGCTGCCCGGCGAGCAGGCCGAGGCGCTCGCGCGCGACGCCGCCCGCGCCGCGGCGCTGCCCGACAACTCGACGCAGAACCCGATCCTCGCGTTCGCGCCGCACGACATCGTCGCGCTCGCCACGCGCCTGCGGCCGTTCCTCGGCCAGTGCGGGACCTCGCCCTCGACGACGATCCCGGACTCCCACAACGCGGGCGACTTCGGCGCGTTCCTCGTCGGCGCGCCGCACCGCTACGCGCTCGACGCGCAGGACCTCCAGCGCCACAAGACCGACGGGCACCTGGACGTCGACGCGGTCCGCGCCGGCGCGATCCTCGTGTGCCCGGTGAAGCTGCCGGGCGGCGGCGTCTACCTCGGCGACATGCACGCGCTGCAGGGCGACGGCGAGATCGCCGGCCATACCGCCGACGTCGCCGGCACGGTCACGCTCCAGGTCGAGGTCGTCAAGGGCCTCGGGATCGACGGCCCGGTGCTCTTCCCGCTCGCCGAGGACCTGCCGTTCCTCGCGAAGCCGCTGACCGACGACGAGCGCGAGCGCGCGCTGGCCCTGGCGGCGAAGCACGGGATGGACGCGATCGAGGAATCGCTCCCCGTGTCGGTCATCGGCACCGGCCCGGACCTGAACTCGGCCACGGACAACGGCCTGGCGCGGGCGGCGGAGCTGCTCGGCATGAGCGTGCCGGAGGTCATGAACCGGGCGACGATCTCGGGCGCGATCGAGATCGGCCGCCACCCGGGCGTGATCCAGGTGACGTTCCGCGCGCCGGTGGACCGGCTGCGCGACGCCGGGTTGCTCGACTACGCGCTCGAGCAGTACGGCTAGACCGCCGACGAGGGTGCGGCTACCCCGTGCGAGCGGGGTGCGCTGCACCGTTAGCGTCGGTGCCATGCGCAAGCTCGCCGCTTGGTGCCATGACCGGCGCCGCACCGTGATCGGCCTCTGGGTCGCCGCCTTCGTCGTCTCGATCGGGCTCTGGACCACCGCTGCCGGCGACTTCGTCAACAACTTCCAGCTGCCTGGGACGGAGTCCCAGCGCACGTACGACCTGCTCACGGAGAAGTTCCCGGAGCAGTCCGGCGACACCGCGAGCGTCGTCTTCGCCGTCGACCAGGGCAACGTGCTCGACCAGGCGAACCGGCCGACGATCGAGAAGGTCCGCGCGGAGATCGAGAAGTCGCCCGAGGTGCTCGCGGTCGGCGACCCGTTCGCGAAGGATGCGCCCGTCTCGCAGGACGGCCGGATCACGTTTGCGCAGATCCAGTTCCGCGAGGGCGCGGGCGACGTCGACGCCGCCGCCGTCAAGACGATGGCGGAGGACACGCTGGCGCTCGACGGCCAGGGCGGCGTCCAGGTGGCGCTCGGCGGCGACATCATCCACTGGTCGACGGCCGAGCAGGGCG
>JBEVIG010000244.1:0-7841 GCA_040510855.1 Solirubrobacteraceae bacterium | reverse complement strand
GGGTGGAGCGCCTGACCGTCGTCGGCGCGCCGACCAGCGCCGGCGCCTACGCCCCCGGACAGGAGGACGGGCCCGCCGCGCTGCGCGCGCACGGCCTGCTGGACGCGCTGCGCGCGGGTGGCCGCGAGGTGGTCGACGGCGGCGACGCCGAGGGCTTCCGCTGGCGCCCGGACCCCGAGCGGCCGCGCGCGGCGAACGCCGCCGTGGCCGCCGACCGCGCACACCAGGTCGCCGGGCGCGTGGCGGCCGCCCTCGAGGGGGGAGGGCGCGTGCTCGTGCTCGGCGGCGACTGCACGGTCGGCGTCGGCACGGTGGCGGCGCTCGCGCCGCGCGGCGCCGGCCTCGTCTACCTCGACCGGCACGCCGACCTCAACACGCCGGCCACGACGATCGACGGCGCGCTCGACTGGATGGGCGTCGCCCAGATGCTCGGCGTCGAGGGCGCCGAGCCGGCCCTCGCCGGGCTCGCGGGCCCGCCGCCGATGCTCACGGCGGACCGCGTCGCCTACCTGGCGCTCGACCTCGGGCTCGCCTCCGCGGCGGAGCGCGAGCGGATCGAGGCGCTGCGCCCGGCCGTGGTCGCGATGGAGGCCGCGTGCGCGGACCCCGCCGGCGCGGCGGCCGCGGCGCTCGGCGCGCTGGGCGACGTCCCGGCGGTGGCGGTCCACTTCGACGTCGACGTGCTCGACTTCCTCGACGCGCCGCTCGCCGAGAACGTCGACCGCACGCCGGGCCTGCCGCTCGACGCCGCCGCCGAGGCGCTCGCGGTGCTCCTCGCCGACCCCCGCGTGCGCGCCGTGACCGTGACCGAGTTCAATCCGCACCACGGTCCCGAGGACGGCAGCGCCACGCGGCGGCTGATCGCGGCGCTCGCCTCCGCCTTCCGCGCCGCCGCGCTCGATTAAGCTCAAGGCATGTGCCGCAACATCCGCAACCTCCACAACTTCGATCCGCCGACGACCGACGACGAGGTCCACGACGCCGCGCTGCAGTTCGTGCGCAAGATCAGCGGCTCCACCAAGCCGTCGAAGGCCAACGAGGCGGCCTTCGACCGCGCCGTCGAGCAGGTCGCCGCGACGTCGCGCGAGCTGCTCGACGCGCTCGTGACGACCGTGCCGCCGAAGGACCGCGAGGTCGAGGCCGCCAAGGCACGCGCGCGGGCCCAGGCGCGCTACGCCGCGTGACGCGCGAGCGGGTCCCGTCGCCCTCGCCCTACGCGCCCGTCATCGGCTTCAGCGCCGCGGTCCGCGCCGGCGACCTCGTGTTCGTCGCCGGCATCACCGCGGTCACGGCCGACGGCGCGATCGTGGGCGAGGACGCCTACACCCAGGCGCGCGAGGTGCTGCGCAAGGTGGGCGAGGCGCTCGAGGCGGCCGGCGCCCGGCTCGACCAGGTGGTGCAGACGCGGATGTACCTGGCCGATGCCTCCGACTGGGAGGCCGTCGGGCGCGCGCACGGGGAGGTCTTCGCGGAGGTCCGGCCGGCCGCCGCGATGCTCGTCACCGGCCTGCTCGATCCGCGCATGCGGGTGGAGATCGAGGCGGTGGCGCACGTCGGCGCGCGGTGAGGGTTCCCCCACCCTGAAGCGGCGAGTTCGCTCGATGGGAGGGGCCTCGGGGCGGACGTACTGTGCAGGACATGGCCCGCCTCCGCATCTCGCCCGCCCAGGCCTGGCGCGACTTCCTCTACGTCGGGACCGCGCTGCCGCTGGGCATCGCGTGGCTCCTGATCCTGGGGCTGGGCCTGGCGCTGGGGATCGCCCTGGTGATCGTCACGATCGGGATCCCGATCCTCGCGATCACGCTGCTGGTGTGGAAGGCGGGCGCGAACCTGGAGCGCAAGCGCGCCGCCCTCGTCCTCGGCCGGCCGATCCCGCGGCCCGCGCCGCGCGAGGTCCCGCCCGGCCGGCTCGCCGGCTGGCGCTCCCGGATCCGCGACCGGATGACGTGGCGCGAGCTCGGCTTCATGTTCCTGCTCGGACCCGGCTGGGTGGGCATCAGCGTCGGCTTCGTCTCGATCGCCCTCTACTCCGCCGCCGTCACGGCCGTGCTCGCCCCGCTCGCCGCGATCTGGGCGCCGGACGGCTCGACGCTCGGCGACGCCGGCCCGCTCACGCTGGTCCTCGCCCCGGTCGCCGGCCTGGTCCTCTTCGCGCTCGCCGTCGCCGCGACCCGCGGCCTCGCCGTCCTCATGGGCGCGCTCGCCGAGTCGATGCTCGCGCCCCAGGACCGCGGTGATCTGACCGCGCGCATCACGTCGCTCGAGGCGACGCGCTCCGCCGCCGTCGACTCGGCCGACGCGCGCCTGCGCCAGATCGAGCGCGACCTCCACGACGGCGCACAGCACCGGCTCGCCTACATCGGCATGGAGCTCGGCCGCGCCCGCGCGAAGCTGAAGACGGACCCCGAGGCCGCCGACGCGATCCTCGCGACCGCCCACGAGGAGTCCAAGCGCGCGATGCGCGAGCTGCGCGACCTCGTCCGCGGCATCCACCCGTCCGTACTCACCGATCGCGGGCTCGACGCCGCCCTCTCCGGCCTCGCCCACCGCGCGAGCATGCCGGTCGAGGTCCGCTCCGTGGGTGTCGACCGGCTCCCGAACGCGGTCGAGACCGCCGCCTACTACGTCGTCGCCGAGGCGCTGACCAACGCCGGCAAGCACGCCGGCGCGACCTCGGCCGCGATCTCGCTCGAGCGCCGCAACGGCACCCTCGTGGTCGAGGTCCGCGACGACGGCCGCGGCGGCGCCGTGCGCAAGCCCGGCTCCGGGCTGGAGGGCCTCGCCCAGCGCGTCGAGGCGCTCGACGGCTCGCTCGCCGTCGAGTCGCCCGCCGGCGGGCCCACCACGATCAGGGCGGAGCTGCCATGCGCGTCGTGATCGCCGAGGACCTCGTGCTCCTGCGCGAGGGGATCGCCTCCCTGCTCAACGACGACGGCCACGAGGTCGTGGCCGCGGTGGGCGACGGCGACGCCCTGCTCGCCGCGCTCGACGAGCACGAGCCCGACCTCGCCATCGTCGACGTGCGGATGCCGCCGACGCAGACCGACGAGGGCGTCCGCGCGGCCGTCGAGGCCCGCCGTCGCCGGCCCGAGGGCCCGATCCTGATCCTGAGCCAGTACGTCGAGGAGCGCTACGCCACCGACCTGCTCGCCGGCGGCGCCCGCGGCATCGGCTACCTGCTCAAGGACCGCGTCGCCGACGTGGAGGAGTTCCTCGCCGCGGTGAAGCGCGTCGCCGCAGGCGGCACGGTGATCGATCCCGAGGTCGTCGCCCAGCTGCTCGGCCGCCGCGTGGTCGACCCGCTCTCCACGCTCACCGACCGCGAGCGCGAGGTGCTCTCGCTGATGGCCCAGGGCAACACGAACGGCGCGATCGTCGACCAGCTCGGCATCAGCCACAGCGCGGTGGAGAAGCACGTGCGCAAGGTCTTCGGGAAGCTCGGCCTGCCGGAGTCCGACCAGCATCACCGCCGCGTCCTCGCCGTCCTCACGTACCTGGGGGTCTGATGCTCCGACCGCTCTCCGCCCTCGTCTGCCTGTTCCTCGTCGCGAACGGCGCCTGGATCATGGTCAACGCGCTCGCGCGCACGACCAGCGAGCACCGAACGACGTACCCGGGCGTCCGCACCCTCGAGGTCGAGGACGCCGGCGAGGTCCACCTCACCGGCGCCCCGGCGGGCTCGCCGGTCAGCGTGACCACGCAGGTCACGCGCTCGCTCACGTCGCCGGACGAGCACGTCACCGACGCGGGCGGGCGCCTCGTCATCGACTCGAGCTGCCCCGTCGTGATCGCGCAGTCGTGCGAGATCGACTACGAGATCTCCGTCCCCCCGGAGGTCCGCGTGGTGGTCGACGCGCGCTCGGGCGACGTCAGCGCCGCCGACCTCCGGTCGGACGAGCCGCTCGTGCTGCACTCGTCGGCGGGCGACGTCGCCGCGGAGCGCGTCGTCGCCCCCGGGCTGCGCGCGAGCAGCAGCGCCGGCGACGTGCAGCTCACCGAGCTCCGCGCCCCGCGGATCGAGGCGACCTCCTCGGCCGGCGACGTCCGCGCCGAGGTGGATGCCCCGATCACCCGCATGGTCGCGCGCAGCAGCGCCGGGGACGTCGACGTCGTCGTGCCCGAGGGCGTCTACGCGCTCGCCGCGAGCGCGGGGGCGGGCGACGTCCGGGCCGGCGCCCTGCGCACCGACCCGGACTCGAGCCGGATCCTCGTGCTGCGCTCGAGCGCCGGCGACGTCAATGCCGAGGTTCAGACCCGCCGGTAGCGGGCGTCCATGAACGAGTAGAGGCCGAAGCCGAGCAGGCCCACCGCCACCGCGCCGAGCACCAACGGGCCGCCCGCCGAGTTGGCGAGCTTGGCCAGCGCGCCGTCGAGGCTCACGGCCTCCTTCGGGTCGTAGTCGATCGCGGCCTTGATCAGGAAGTAGCCCATGAGTCCGAAGATGACCATGCGGGCGAGGTGGCCGAAGACGCCGAACGCGGTGAAGACCTTCTTCGTCTTCTCGCTCATCCGCTCCGTGTGCGACTTCTCGAGGAACTTGCGCTTGAAGCCCTTGATGCCCTGGTCGACGGCCACGCCGAGCAGCACGAGGCCCGCGATGATCACGAGCACCTGGCCCGCGGGCCAGTCGAGCACGCCGCCGGTCGTCGACTGCGGCCCGCCGCCACCGCCGCCGCCGCCCGAGCCGAAGAGGATCCCCAGCGCGGTGACGAAGAGGATGCCGTAGCCGATGCCGCTGGCCACGCCGTCGATCCGCTCCTTCGCGTCGTCGCGATCGCCCTCGGCGCCGTGGCCGATCGCCGCGCGGACGAGCCGCCAGAGCGCGTAGCCGAACAGGCCGATCGCGACGACGATGAGCAGGATCTCGCCGAACGACTGCTGGGCGATCGTCTTGAGCGCGCCCTGCTGGTCGGTCGTCTTGCCGCCGTCGCCGAGCGCGACCTTCAGCGCGAGGATCGCGATCACCGCGTACACCACCCCGCGGGCGGCGAGGCCCAGCCGCGCGAGCCACTCGAAGCCGTCGCTCCGCGCGACCTTCTCGCCCTGCTGCTGTCCCATCTGGGCAGTGCCCTGGATGCTCATCGTCCGTCTCCCATCCCCGGGCGCGGCACGCACAGCGTCAGCGCCTCCGGCTCGATCTTGACCTTGAACGACCTGACCTTCGACCGGTCGCCGCCGTCGAGCTCGTAGCGGACCTTGCGGTCCATCTCCACCTTGAGCCGGCGCGCCTTCGTGGCGCGGACGAACGGCGACTTCACGGGATCGCCGGCGGCGGTGCGCGCCAGCGTCCGCGTCCACTGCACGAGCCCCTCCGCCGTGACGACGCCGACCTCGAGGAGGCCGTCGTCGACGCGGGCGTCCGGGAACACGTCGACCCCGCCGAAGAGCTCGCCGACGTTGCCGACGAGGATGCAGGAGGCGCGACCGTCGAACCACGTCGCCCCGTCGACGCGGATCTTCGCCTCGAAGACCTCGGCGGGCAGGTTCCTGGAGCCGCTCCACAAGTAGGCGACGCGCCCGACCTTGTCCTTGAGGTGGTCCGCGTCGCGGATCATCGCGGCGTCGAAGCCGACGCCCGCCATGACGGCGAAGCGCTCGCCCGCGAAGCTGCCGACGTCGAGCTGCCGCCGCGCCCCGCGCAGCCCGACCGCGACCGCCTGCTCGATGTCGGCCGGGATGCCGAGGTTCGTGGCGAAGAGGTTGGCGGTGCCGGCCGGGAGCACGGCCAGGCGCGCCTTCTCACCCGCCAGCTCGCCGATGCAGCGCCGGACGGTGCCGTCGCCGCCCCAGGCGAAGACGAGCTCCGCGCCCTGCTCGAGCGCGCGGCGCACCTGCTTGGGCGCCTTCTTGGCCTTGGGCACCTCGTACCACAGCGGGTCCTCGATCCCCTCCGCCGCGAGCGCGCGGCGCAGCGCCGGGAGCCCGTCGCCGAGGACCTTCTCGGCGTGCGCGACGACCGCGACCTTCACGATGCCGCCTGCATCCGGGACGGGCGTGCGGCGCGGGCGCGGGCCGGCGCGCGCACGGCGGCCTCGGCCGAGCGGCAGGCGAAGAGCAGGACGGTGATGGCGCCGGCGCCGACCAGCAGGCCGCTCATCACGTCGAGCGGATGGTGCATGCCCTGGTACATGCGCGAGAACGCGACGAACAGCGGCAGGATCACCGCCGCGGCCCAGAGCGCGATCCGGCCGCGCGGGTCCTTGACCCGGGTGCTGAGCAGGAGCACGAGGCCGGCGTAGACGGCGAGCGACGCGGCGCTGTGGCCCGACGGATAGCTCGCGTCGACCGGGAGGTCCTCGAGGCGCTTGACGTCGGGGCGCTCGCGCGGGATCACGATGGACGCGACGCGGTACGTCGCCGACTCGACGCAGAGGACGAAGACGGCGAAGCCCGCGATGAGCCACTGGCGCTTGAAGGCGGCCACGAGCCCGACCAGGCCCACGAGGACGGGCAGCAGGGGCGCGCCACCCGTGAACGCGCCGACGGAGGCGACGTCGGTGAGGAACGGCGAGCGCTCCGCGACGAGCTCCTCGACCGCGCTCTGATCCGGTCCGCCGAGCCCGAGTTGCCCCACGAGGACGTCGGTGACCAGCAGGCCGAGCAGGATCGCCAGGCCGGCCAGGACCACGTAGCCGAGCAAGAGCGCGGCGAAGAACGTCGCGGCGGGATGGCTCCCGCCGATCATCCCGGCGAATCGCTCCGCGGGCCCGCCCGGGCGGGCGCGCAGCACGGGCAACGTCGACGACTCCTTGTTCGGCATGCGTTCCTCCATCGATCGATCGGGTACGACCGTCTTCCCGTCACGCGCCTTACCCATGGCCCTGCTCGCTTTAGTCATCGTCGCGACGCTCGCCGGCCTCGGCGTCGCGTTCCTCGCGCGCCGCCTGCCGCGCTCCGCCGCCGTGCCCGCGCCCGCGGAGGGCACCCGCGCGCACCTCAAGCCCGAAGCCGTCCGCGGCGCCGCGCTGGCGCTCGCGCTGGGCGTGCTGGTGCTCGGCGGCCTCGTGCTCGCCGCGCTCACGTTCGTCGTCCGCGACACCGACGGCGGGCTCGGGGTCGACGTGTCGGTGGGGGAGTGGGGACAGCGGCACTCGTCCGCGTTCACGGAGTCCGTGCTCGAGGCGATCACCTTCTTCGGCGACCCGACGACCGTGGTCGTGATGGCGATCGTGCTCGCGCTGGCCGAGACGGCGCGGACGCACAGCCGCTGGGTGATCCCCTACGTGTTCGTCGTCGTGGCCGGGAACGGGCTCATCACGACGACGATCAAGCACCTCGCCGACCGCGTGCGGCCGGAGCTGAACCCGATCGCGGAGACGCTCGGGCCCTCGTTCCCGAGCGGGCACTCGTCCTGGGCGGCGGCGTTCTTCGCCTGCGCGGCGCTCCTGCTCGGCCGCGGCCGCCCGCGGCGGACCCGGATCGCCCTCGCCGGCGTCGGCGCTGGGTGCGCCGTGGCGGTGGCGGCGACGCGCGTGCTGCTCGGCGTGCACTGGCTGAGCGACGTGATCGCCGGCCTGGCGCTCGGCTGGGCGTGGTTCGCGGCGTGCACGATCGCGTTCGCCCGCGCGGGCGTGACGTTCCGCGGGCGGGCGACCGTCCGCGGCTCAAGCGAGGCGGTGGGACGGCCGATGTAGGGCACGATGCCCTTCGATCTCGACCACGCCCTCCGCTACCTGATCGCGGCCGAGGGCTCCGACCTCCACCTGAAGGTTCCCGCCTACCCGCTCGTGCGCCTCCACGGCAAGCTGGAGCCGATCTCGGGGACCGAGCGCCTGACCCCGCAGGACACCGAGCGCGTCCTGACGGAGATGCTGAAGGACCCGAACAAGCTCGCCGAGTTC
>JBEVIG010000243.1:0-10320 GCA_040510855.1 Solirubrobacteraceae bacterium | reverse complement strand
CTCTCCGTGTTCGTCATCGACGGCGAGGACGTCAAGTCCCAGCCCTCGCTGTGGGACGCGCTCGGCCTCCGCGGCAACCAGTCCGGCCCGATCCAGGTCGAGGACGTCGAGATCCCGGGCGACCAGATCGTCGGCCCCGAGGGCGACGGCGCCGCCTCCAACGACGAGGCCGTCGACCCGTGGTTCCTGATCGGCTCGAGCTCCGTGTGGAACGGCATCACGCTCGGCGCCATCGACATCGCCAAGCGCCACACGACGCGCAAGCGCCACGTGGACGTCGGCATGCGCGTCGCCGACTACCCCACGATCCAGGACTACGTGGGCGAGGCCGTGATGGACACGAACGCCTGCCGGCTGTTCGTCTACTCCGTCTCCCAGGCGTTCGACAAGGTCACGGACGACAACACGCGCAGGCTCGAGCCGGGCCAGCTCGCCCGGGCCGACTTCCTGCACTGGGCGTGGCAGATCAAGTTCGAGGCGGCGAAGAACACCGCCCACCACGTCGACAAGATGCTGCACGCCTGCGGCGGATCCGGCTACAAGCGCGACATGGAGTTGGAGCGCTACGTGCGCGACGCGAAGGCCGGCTGGGTCATGGGCCCGACCAACGAGGTCCTGCGCCAGTTCGTCGGCAAGGCCGTGCTGCTCGGCTTCGAGGCGCTCGACTACTGGAACCAGTCCTACAACCGGCGGGTCGTCGAGAACGAGGTCAAGAAGCTCGACGCGGCCGGCAAGCGCGAGCTCGCGGAGAAGCTGCTCTCGGAAGCCGACAAGCAGGAAGCGACGCAGCCCAAGGCGACCGCCTAGCCCCCATGGCCGTCACCGCCCGCCCGGCGCTCATCACCCCTGGCCTGAAGCCCGTCGACCCGGCCTTCGAGTCGTGGTGGGTGCGGCCGGGAGGGGCGACCCGCGTGCGGGTGCGCGGCGGCGACCGGGTCACGATCATCGACCCGGACGGCGGCCAGCCGGCCGAGATCGTCGTGCTCGGGCCCGACCCGGAGGTCCTCGGGACGCGGCCCGACGCGCCGGCGAGCGTGCTCGCCGGGCGCGAGCTCGTGGGCGACGGCGCGCGGGCGATCCGGCTGTTCGGGCCCGACGGCCCGCCGGGCGCGCGCCAGGAGTTCACCGCCCGCGGCGACGCGATGATCGTCGTCGCCGCGCCGGGCGGCCGGGTGGTCGACGGCGACTGGCCCGCCTCCGCGCTCGTCGTGGAGCTGATCCGGGCCGAGGTCCCGGCGCGCGAGGAGATCGAGCTGCCGCCGCCGCTGGCCGAGCCGCGGCTGGACTTCCGCGTCGACAAGGCGTCCGCGCTCTCCTACGAGGTCGAGGAGGGCGAGTACATCCAGATCATCGACGTGGCCGGGCGCCAGTGCTCCGACTTCCTCGCGTTCCACGCGCACAAGCTGGAGCAGGGCATCGAGCGCGGGCTCGATCCGCAGGTCACGCGGACGCTGATGGGCACGGCGTACCCGACCGTCGGCCTGCACTCGAAGTACTTCGACGCCGACATGGACCCGCTGTGCCAGATCGTGCAGGACACGGTCGGCCGCCACGACTCGTTCGCGCTCGCCTGCACGGCCCGCTACTACGAGGACCTCGGGTACCCGGGCCACGTCAACTGCACGGAGAACTTCAACCGCCAGCTCGACTCCTACGGCGTCGCGCCGAAGAAGGGCTGGGCGGCGCTGAACTTCTTCTACAACACGTCGTTCGACCCGGACCTCGTGCTCCTCTCCGACGAGCCGTGGTCGCGCCCGGGCGACTACGTCCTGGTGCGGGCGATGTCCGACCTCGTCTGCGCCTCGTCCGCCTGCCCGGACGACATCGATCCCGCCAACGGGTGGGAGACCACCGACGTCCACGTCCGCGTCTATTCCCCGGAGAACCGCTTCCAGATGGCCATCGCGCATCGCGTCACACCGGAGGCCGAGCCCGTGCTCACCAAGGAGACGGGGTTCCACGAGCGCTGGTCGGCGCTCACCCGCAACGTCACGGAGTACCGCGGCTACTGGCTGCCCACGTGCTTCACCAACGAGGGCGCCGTGGGCGAGTACTGGGCCTGCCGCGAGAAGGCCGCGATCATGGACCTCTCCCCCCTGCGCAAGTGGGAGATCCTCGGGCCCGACGCGGGCGCGCTCGTGCAGTACGCGGTCACGCGCGACATCGCGCGGCTCAGCGACGGCCAGGTCGTCTACACGGCGGTGTGCAACGAGACGGGCGGGATGATCGACGACGCCACGGTCTTCCGGCTCGGCGCCGACAACTACCGCTTCGTCGGCGGCGACCCGTACGACGGCGTGCACCTCAAGCAGCTCGCCGAGCGGCTCGGGCTCGAGCGCGTGTGGATCAAGGCGACGACCGACGAGCTGCACAACGTGGCCGTCCAGGGCCCGGCGAGCCGCGACATCCTGAAGGAGATCGTCTGGTCGCCGGCGCAGCAGCCCGACCTCGAGGAGCTCAAGTGGTTCCGCTTCCTCATCGGGCGGATCGGCGGCTTCGGCGGCGTGCCGATCGTCGTCTCGCGCACGGGCTACAGCGGCGAGCTCGGCTACGAGGTCTTCTGCCACCCGTCCGACGCCCCGAAGGTGTGGGACGCGATCATGCGCGCGGGCACGCCGCACGGGCTCAAGCCGCTCGGGCTCGACGCGCTCGACATGCTGCGCATCGAGGCGGGGCTGATCTTCGCCGGCTACGAGTTCGACGACCAGGTCGACCCGTTCGAGGCGGGCATCGGCTTCACGGTCGCGCTGGACGCCGACGGCGACTTCCTCGGCAAGGACGCGCTCATCGCACGCAAGGCGAGCCCGCAGCGCAGGCTCGTCGGCCTGGAGCTCGAGGGCAACGAGCCCGCCGGCCACGGCGACTGCGTCCACGTCGGCCGCTCCCAGGTGGGCGTGATCACGTCCGGCATGCGGAGCCCGCTGCTCGGCAAGAACATCGCGCTCTGCCGGATGGCCGTCCAGCACGCCGACGAGGGCACCGAGGTCGAGGTGGGCAAGCTCGACGGCCACCAGAAGCGGATCCCCGCGACGGTCGTGCCGATCCCCTTCTACGACCCCAAGAAGGAGCGCCCGCGCAGCTGAGCGCATCGCGGCGGGCGGCTACCCTCATGCGGCCGTGCCCGCAGCGCCCGCCGACACCCTCGCCGACGAGCAACGGCACCTCGATCTGACGTGGGAGGCCTACGAGGCCGTCCTGCGCGAGCTCGAGGGCGAGAGGACGTCGGGGATCGACGAGTGGGCATCCGAAGCGCTCGAGCGCATGCGGCGCGAGCACCTGCGGCTCTACACGGAGAGCTCCGGCCCGCTGTACTTCGGGCGGATCGACGAGGTGGACGGGCGCGTGCTGCACATCGGCCGCCACGCGATCGCCGACCGCCACAACGACCTGCTCGCGATCAACTGGCGCGCGCCCGCGGCCCAGCCCTACTACACCGCGACGCCCGCCGACCACCACGGCGTGGTGCGGCGCCGCCGGCTCGAGATCGACGAGCGCACGGTCCACGGCTACGTCGACGAGGCGCTCGCCCCCGGCGAGGGCGACGCGGTGCTGACCGACGCGATCGTCGAGGACATCACGCGGCAGCGCGTCGGCGAGATGCGCCAGATCATCTCCACGATCACGCCCGAGCAGTACGAGCTGATCGCGGAGACCGTCGAAGGGCCGCTCGTGATCCAGGGCGGTCCGGGGACGGGCAAGACGGCGGTGGGCCTGCACCGCGCGGCCTGGCTGCTCTATGCGAACCCGGCGCTGCACCGCTCCGGCGTGCTGGTCGTCGGCCCCAACGAGGTCTTCATCGCCTACATCAGCCAGGTGCTGCCGTCGCTGGGCGAGACGAACGTGGAGCAGCGGGCGGCGGAGACGCTCGCGCCCGCGCGCGGCCTGCGCGTCGCCGAGCCGACGGACGTCGCCACGCTCAAGGGCAGCGGGCGGATGGCGGAGCTGCTCGAGCGGCTGCTGTGGGAGCGCGTCGGCGCGCCGGAGGAGCCCGTCGAGGTGGTCGCCGACCGCGTGACGGTCGTGGTCGGCGCCGAGGACGTGCAGCCGCTCATCGACGCGGCGCGCGCCCGGTACCGCAGCCACCAGGACGGCCGCGAGCGGTTCCGCGCACAGCTCGCGAGCTGGATCGCCACGCGCGTCCAGGAGCGCCGCCGCGCGTCGTTCGGCGCGAGCCACGACGAGCTCGAGACGCTCGTGCGCAAGACGAAGGCCTACCAGGGGCTGACCAACAAGGCGTGGCCGCGGGTCACGTCCGACCAGCTCTTCGCCGCGCTGTTCCGGAACCGCAAGCGGCTCGCCGCCGCCGCCGAGGGACTGCTCGACGACGGCGAGGTCGACCTGCTCCTGCACTCGGGCCCGCCCGCGGACAAGACGCTGCGCCCGAGCGACGTGCCGCTGCTCGACGAGGCGCGCTGGCTCGTCGATCCCGACCTGCGCACGTACGGCCACGTCGTCGTCGACGAGGCGCAGAACCTCACGCCGATGGAGCTGCGCATGGTCGTGCGCCGCGCCCGCGGCCAGTCGATGACGATCCTCGGCGACATCGCGCAGCGCACCGCCGACGCGGAGCTCGCCTCGTGGGACGAGGTGCTCGACGCGGCCGGCGCGCCGCAGCACACCGTGCGCGACCTGCGGATCTCCTACCGCGTGCCCGAGGACTTCCTCCGCGTCGCCGCGACCGTCGCGCCCGACGGCGGCGCCACGGCGCCGCGCGGCGTGCGCGACGCGCCCTGGCCGGCCGCGGCGATCGCCTGCGCGGAGGACCGGCTCGCCACGGTGGCGGGCGAGGTCGCGGCGCGGCTCGCCGAGATCGCGGGCCGCGTCGCGGTGGTCGCCCCCGACGCGCTGCACGACGCGCTCGCGGGCCACGGCACGGCCGACGCCGACGCCGAGGGCCACCTCTCCGGCCGCGTCGACCTCGTCAGCCTCCGCTCGATCAAGGGCCTCGAGTTCGACGCGGTCGTCGTCGTCGAGCCCGCGGCGATCCTCGCCCAGCGCCCGGACGGCGGCGCGGGCGGCCTCTACACCGCGCTCACGCGCTCCACGCGGGCCCTGGCGGTCGTCCACGCGGCGCCGCTCCCGCCCGCGCTCGCCGCCGCGCCGGACCTCCGGCGCGTCGAGCCGGACGGCGTGGCCGCCTGGTTCAGGCCGTCGCCGTGACCTGCTCGGTCTCCTCCGGCACCGCGCCGTGGGCGAGCGTGTCGGCGGGCGCGTTCTGGCGCCGCGACAGGTAGAGGAACGGGATCCCGATCGCGGAGATGCCCGCCGACATCAGGTACGTCGGCGCGTAGCCCCAGAGGTCGGCGGCGCGGCCGAGCAGCGGCTGCGTCCACACGCCGCCCGACGACATCGCGAGCGAGTCGAACGAGAGGATCGTGGCCCGCTGGCGCGACGGGATCAGCCCGTTGAGATAGGCCTGGCGGATCGGGCGCGTGGCGGCGAACAACAGGCCCCAGACGACGATCAGCCCCAGCACGGCGGCGAACGACTCGACCAGGCCGGTGGCCGCGAGCGTGAGGGCGCTGAGCGCCGCGGTCGTCAGCAGCGCGGACGTGCGGCGTTTGAAGCGGTGCCGGATCCACGGCGCGACGAGCCCGCCGAGGATCTGCGCCCCGGCCACGATCGCGGCCACCAGCCCGGCGATCTGGTACGCGTCGGGATCGCCGTAGAGCTCGAGCAGGTCGGGCTGGAGCGCGTAGAAGGCGTAGACGCCCACGCCGCCCGTGAACAGCGCCTCGACCATGAGCCACCGCACGGCGGGCACGTGCCAGCCGTACTCGACCGACGCGGCCGTGATCTTGCGCATCTCGGCGAGCGGGCGGCTCCCGCGGACGGGCGTGAAGCCGACGTCGTGCATCAGCCACCAGGCGAGCGCGAACGTGAACGCGAGGATCACCGCCCGGCCCACGAACGGGACGCCCAGCGACGTCGCGCCCGCGAGGAAGCCGCCGGCGACCGAGCCGATCAGCATCGCCGCGCCCGTCACGACCTGGCCGCGCGCGAAGACGCCGTCGAGGTCGCCGGTGAAGCCGGTCGCGTGCAGGGCGTCGACGAGCCAGGCCTCCGTCGCGCCGGAGAAGAACGTGTAGCCGAGGCCGAGCAGGATCGAGACGAGCGCCCAGAGCCAGAACTGCGCCTCGATCTCCCACAGGAGGACGTAGAGCAGCGTCGCGGCCGCGAGCACGACCGTGCCGAGCAGGTACGAGGCGCGCCGCCCCACCGTGTCGGCCACGACGCCAGTCGGCACCTCGAACAGGACCATCCCCGCCGTGTAGAAGGCGTTGGCCGCGAACGCCTCCAGGTTCGAGAGGCCCGCGTCGAGCAGGAAGATCGTGTTGATGCCCCAGATGAGCGACGCCGCGAGCGTGTTGCCGAGCAGCAGCGCGAAGTACGTGCGCTGGATGCTCCGCGGCGTCGGCACGCCCGCGAGCCGCCGGTCCGCGGCCTACGCGCCCGGCTTCGTGACCATCAGGAAGATGGCGAGCACGAGCAGGAAGCCGGTGAGGGCGCCGACCATCCCCTGCTTGCGGGCGGCGTCGAGGTAGGCGGCCGACGGCTCGCCGGTCTCGGCGAGGTCGCGCTCGACCTGGGCGCCGAGCCGCCGGTCGGACGGCACGAAGTACGCGCCGAGCAGGCCGCCGATCACGATCACGATCAGGAACGTGGCACTGATCCAGAAGTCGCCGAAGCTCCAGTTGCCCTCGCTCACCTGGTAGATCCCGGTGACGATCACGATCAGCAGCGCCGGCGTCGCGAGCGCCCGGTTGATCGTCATCTGGAGCTTGTGCACGTACGGCAGGTGCTTCGGGTCGAGCTTCTGCGCGACCGGGAACATCAGCGCCTCGGCGAACGTCGCGCCGAACCCCACCACGACGGCCGTGATGTGGATGAAGACGGAGACGCTGTAGGCGGTGATCGCGGCGAGCAGCATGCGCGGCACCCTACCGGGAGCGCCCGCGCGTCAGGCCTGGCCCAGGCGCTCGTACCGGCCGCCGTGGAAGAGGAGCGGCTGGCCGTCCTCCTTGTAGCGCGCGTACTCCACGGCGCCGAGGAAGAGCGAGTGGTCGCCGCCCCAGTAGGAGCGCGAGATCTTGGCCACGAAGTGGGCCAGCGCACCCTCGACGAGCGGCGTGTCGTGGATGATCTCGAAGCGCGGCTCCACGTTCGCGCCCGACGGGCGGCCGGCGAAGCGGTCCGAGAGCTCGGACTGCTGCTCGCACAGCACGCTCACGCCGTAGGTACGACCCTCGTGGAGCAGCCCGCACATGCGGGTCCGGCGGTCGACGGAGATGAGCACGAGCGGCGGCTCCAGCGAGACGGACATGAACGCGTTCGCCGTCATGCCGTGGACCTGGTCGGACTCGCGCGTGGTGATCACCGTGACGCCCGTCGCGAACATGCCCAGGGTGCGCCGCAGCGCGATCCGCGGGTCGTCGCCCATCTCCGGCCCGAGCTCCAGCTCGTGCGGCGGCGGGACGTCGTCGAAGCGGCTGTCGCCGATCCCGTCCGGACCGGCCCAGACGGCGGTGCCGCTGAGCGGAAGATCGAACTCCGAGGGCGGCTTCAAGGGCCCGGGCATGGATTGGACCAATTGTTACACGACGTGTCGACGAAGGGCCATGGGGCCCGTCAGCGAACATGTTCTCATGGCGGGGCCGTCGATCGAGATCCGCATGGGCAGGCGGACCGTGAAGATCAGCAGCGCGGAGAAGGTCCTGTTCCCGGACGACGGGATCACGAAGGCCGACCTCGCGCGGTACTACGAGGCCGTCGCGCCGGTGATGGCGCCCCACCTCAAGGACCGCCCGCTGAACCTGTGGCGCTGGAACGCCGGTATCGAGAAGCCGGTGGTGATCCAGCAGGCCATCCCGAAGGGCGCGCCCGAATGGGTCAAGACCGTGACGGTCGAGCGCCGCAAGGGCGGCGAGGTCACGCACGCCGTCGGCGGCGAGCCCGCGACCGTGCTGTGGCTCGCCCAGATCAACTGCGTCACCCCCCACGCGTGGCCCAGCCGCGCCGACCGCCCCGGCTACCCCGACCGGATCGTCTTCGACCTCGACCCGCCCGACGAGGACGACCGGGCGCACTTCCCCGTGATCCGGGCGGGCGCGCTCCTGCTCGGCGAGCGGCTGCGCGCGCTCGGCCTGGAGCCCTACGCGATGACCTCGGGCTCGCGCGGCATCCACGTCGTCGCGCCGCTGCGCCGCCGCCACCACGCCGACCTGGTCCGGGCCCGGGCCGGCGAGCTGGCCGACGAGCTCGTCCGCGACGAGCCCGACGCGGGGCTGACGACGTTCTGGCGCAAGGAGAAGCGCGGCGGCCGCGTGCTGCTCGACACGGCGCGCAACACCTACGGCCAGACGACGGTGGCGCCCTACGCGGTGCGCGCCATCCCGGGCGCGCCGGTGGCGGCGCCCCTGGCCTGGGAGGAGCTCGAGGACCCGGAGCTGCACCCGCGCCTGCACACGCTGCGGTCCGTGCCCGGACGGCTCGCCGAGCGCGGCGACCCGTGGGCCGGGATCGCGAAGGCGGCGGCGGAGCTACCGAAGGGCTGAGACGCGCGGCGGCGCGTCGAGGATCGCCACGAAGGCGGCGACGACGCAGGCGTCGAACTGCGTGCCGGCGCCCGCCTCGAGCTGCTCGCGCGCGACCGCGGCGGGGAGCGCCCGGCGGTACGGGCGGTCGGCCGTCATCGCCTCGTAGGCGTCGGCCACGGCGAGGATCCGCGCCTCCACCGGGATCTCGTCCCCGGCGATGCCGCGCGGGTAGCCCGCACCGTCGACCCGCTCGTGGTGGGCGAGCACCCAGCTCGCGATGTCGCGCAGGTTCGCGTGCTCCAGGATCCGCGCACCCAGCTCGGGATGGCGCTCCATCTCCTGCCACTCGGCGGCGTCGAGCCGCCCGGGCTTGTGGAGGATCGCGTCGGAGATCCCGAGCTTGCCGATGTCGTGGAGGATCCCGGCCGCCCGGACGCGGGCGACGCGCGCGGGGTCCCAGCCCATCGCGCGGGCGATCTGCTCCGCGTAGCGGCCGACGGTCTCGGAGTGCCGCGCCGTGCCGACGTCGCGGAGGTCGAGCGTCTCCGCCAGCAGCATGGCGGCGGCGAGCTGCTCGCGGGCGGAGCCGTCGGCCTCGCGGACCGCGTCGAGCATGTCGAGCGTCTCGGCGTGGGCGGCGACGCAGCGGTCGCGACCGAGGTGCTTGGCGGCGTACAACGCGCGGTTGGCGGCGCGCATCAGCGCGGACGCGGAGCCGAGGCCCGGACCCGTGCTGGCGACGCCGATCGAGACCGAGACCGTCGCGGGGTGCGCGGCGAAGCGCTCGTGGACGGCGCGCCGCAGCCGCTCGGCCACCGCCATCGCCTCGGCCTCCCCCGCCCCGGGCAGCACGAGCGCGAACTCCTCGCCGCCGAGCCGCGTCGGGACGTCCGCGCGGGTCGCGCACTCGCGCAGCAGCGCGGCGAACACGGCGAGCACCTCGTCGCCGGCCTCGTGGCCGAGCGAGTCGTTGACGCGCTTGAAGTTGTCGAGGTCGCAGATCAGCAGCGAGACGGCGCGGGCGCCGGCGATGTGGCCGTCGATCCCCTCGCGGAAGCCGCGGCGGTTGCGCAGGCCGGTGAGCGGGTCGTGCTCGGCCAGGTGGCGCATCCCGGCGAGCTGGCCGGCGGACTCGACCGCCGTCGCGGCCTGGTTGGCGAACGCGCGCAGCGCCTGCAGGCGCTCCGGCGTCGGCAGCAGCCGGTCCTCGGGCTCGTCGGCCCAGATGAGCCCGAGGAAGCCGCCGTCGCGGTCGTAGAGCGGCACGACGAGCCAGTGGCGGTCCCACGCCTGCGGGCCGCGACCGTTGCGCTCGCTCGGGTAGAAGTCGTGCATGAAGGCGGGCAGCATCGCGTGCGCCTGCTCGAGCTCGTAGAGCGCGCAGCCCTCCCGGAGCCCCTCGGGCACGAACAGCGCCGCGATCTGCGAGTAGCGCGGGCGGAACAGCGCCGCGAGCTCCTCGACCGTCCAGCCCACCCAGGCGCGCGGGGCGATCGGCGCGTCGTCTGCGGGCGGCAGGCAGACGGTGACCTTCTGGAAGCCGAGCGCGTCGCGGATCCCCGCGCAGACCTCGGCGAGCACGTCGTCGAGCGAGCGGCCCGCGCCGAGGCGGGCGGAGACGCGCAGGAGGTGCTCGACCGCCGCGCTGTGGCGCCGGGCGGCCGCCGTGGCCTGGGCGTGCTCGATGGCCGCGGCGGCGTGCGCGCAGGCGAGCGCCACGAGCTCGAGCTGCACGGCGTCGGGCCGGCGGCCGGAGACGGGCTCGTCGACGGAGACGATCCCG
>JBEVIG010000242.1:0-7257 GCA_040510855.1 Solirubrobacteraceae bacterium | reverse complement strand
CCGGCTTCATCGCGCAGGCCCCGGACTCGATCCCCGGCCCGTGGCCGTCCGAGGACGACGGCCGCCGCGACGACCCGCTCCTCGGCCAGAACCTGATCGGCTCCACGACGCACGAGTTCGACTTCGAGGCGCTGCGCGCGGTGCCGACGCGGATCGTGATGGCGGCCGGGGCCGCGTCCGAGGGCCAGCTCGCCTCGCGCGCCGCCGCGGCGATCGCGGAGCGCCTCGGGGCCGAGGCCGTGACCTTCCCCGGCGGCCACGCCGGCTTCCTCGGCGGCGAGTTCGGCCAGGCGGGCGAGCCCGAGGCCTTCGCGGCGCGGCTCCGCGCCGTGCTCGACGGCGCGGCCTGAGCCGGCGCGGGTCTCAGAGCGTGCGGCCGGTCCGCACGCTCTCCGGCCGCTCGGCCGCGATGTCCGAGCCGCGCCGCGCCTCCGCGTCGTCCATCTTCACCAGGATCCAGCCCTTGTCCCCCGTGTGCGTGATGGCGAAGCCGCCGTGGAGCTTGTGGCCGTGGAGGGTGACGACGAGATGCCCCTCGCGCTCCCGCACGAGCTCGAACTCCCCCTCGTCCCAGATGATCACCGTGGGCCCCTCGTAGTCGGCGTGCGCGAGGTCGTGGTCGGGGACCGCGACCGCCAGCCGCTTCTCCCCCGGGTCGAGCGACGGCCCCTTCGGCACCGCCCACGAGCGGAGCACCCCGCCGAGCTCGAGCCGGACGTCGTAGTGCAGCGCCCGCGCCTGGTGGAGCTGGACGACGAAGCGCGGCATCACACCTCCGGCGCGCGCGCCTCGGGATCCTGGCCGAGCGCCGCGCGGCCGCCGTCGACGGGCACGACGGCGCCGTTGACGAACGAGGCGGCGGGCGAGAGCAGGTGCGCGACGACGGCGGCGACCTCCTCGGGCCGGCCCGCGCGGCCGAGCGGGTGGAGTGTCGCGAACGCGGCCGCCGCGTCCGCGCCGAGCGCGTCGGAGCGGGAGGTCTCGATCGAGCCCAGCGCGACGGCATTGCTGCGGATCCCGCGCGGGCCGTAGTCGACGGCCAGCGCGCGCGTCAGCCCCTCGACCGCGGCCTTCGCCGTCGCGTACGGCAGCGCGCCGGGCACCGGCCGCTGCGCCTGGTGCGACGAGACGTTGACGATCGCGCCGCCGGCGCCGCCCGCGAGGAAGCGGCGCACGGCGACCGCGCACCCCGCGACGGCGAGCCGCAGATTCGCCGCGATCAGGTCGAGGACGTCCGCGGCGGGCGTGTCGTGGAGCGCCGCGTCGCGGAAGAGCGCGGCGTTGTTCACCCAGCCCGCGAGCGGCGCGACCGCCTCGGCCGCGGCGGCGGCGCGCTCCGCCACCGCCTCGTCGCCCGCGTCCCCGGCCACCGCGGCGAGCCCCTCGCGCCCCGCCGCCCAGCCGAGCGCCTCCGCGTCGCGGTCGAGCACGACGACGTGCCCGTCGGCGGCCAGCCGCTCGGCGATGGCGCGCCCGACGCCGCGCGCGGCGCCGGTCACGACGTACGAGGCGCTCCCGCTCACGCCTCCGGACGGTAGTGCAGGTAGACCACGCCGTTGTCGTAGCGCTCGGTCGCCTCGAGCGAGGCCTTCAGCGGCGGCGCGCCGTCCGCGAAGAGACGCGGGCCCTCGCCGCGGGTGAGCGGGTAGACGAAGAGGTGGAGGCCGTCGATGAGACCGTCGGCCAGCATCGCGCGGACGAGCTGCCCGCTGCCGCTCACGTAGAGGTCGCCGTCGACGGAGTCCTTGAGCTGCTTCAGCGCGGCGACGTCGTACGGGCCGACGATCTCGGAGTTGCGCCAGGTGCCGGTGTCGAGCGTGCCCGAGACGACGTACTTCGTCGTGTCGTTGAAGAACGGCGCGCCGGGGTCGTCATCGACGGTGCGCGTCGACCAGGCCGGCTCGAACATCTGGTAGGTCACGCGGCCGAGCAGGATGCCGTCGCTCCGCTGCGTCACCGCGCCGATCGCCTCGCCCATCCTCGGGTCGAAGCCGTACTCGAAGGTCCAGGTCGGCGCGTCGATGACGCCGTCGAGGCTCATGAACTCGTGGACGTGCACTTCACCCATCGGTGTCTCCCGTCTTCGCTGTCGTCGGGTCATTCTGGACGCCGGGGCGCGCGTCCGCCTTGCCGGGCGCCAGGCGCGCCGATCGGCGACCGGGATCCTTGACCAGCGATGATCGATGATCTACCGTCCGGCCGCGAGGTGGGAGCTGCCGAGACGCCGCACGTCCGAGGGCCGGCCGAGTGGCTGGCGCCCTCCACGCTCGACGCGGCGCTCGCGCTGCGGGCCGAGCGCGCCGACGCGACCGTGCTCGCCGGCGGCACGTTCCTCGGCATCCTCGTCAACCAGGGCTTCATCGAGCCGGCGGCGCTCCTGTCGCTCGGGCAGGTGGAGGAGCTGCGCGGGATGGAGGTGACCCGCGACGGCGAGCTGCGGATCGGCGCGATGGTCACCCACCGCGCGCTGGAGCGCGACCCGCGCGTGCGGGAGCGCTGGCCGGCGCTCGCCCGTGCGTTCTCGCTCGTCGCCTCGCCGCGCGTCCGCAACCAGGCCACGGTCGGCGGCGTGCTGGCCGACGCCGACTACGCCTCGGACCCGCCCGCCATGCTCGCCGCGCTCGAGGCGAGCGCCGTGCTGCGCTCGCCGAGCGCCGAGCGCGAGGTCGCGATCGAGGACCTGATCCTCGGCTACTACGAGACCTGCATCGGACCGGACGAGCTGCTCGTCGAGGTCCGCGTCCCGCCCGCCCCCGGCAAGGCCGTCTACCGCAAGTTCCGCTCGCGCTCGAGCGAGGACCGGCCGTGCGTCGCGGTCGCCGCGGCGCGCCGCGGCGACGTGCTGCGCGTCGTCGTCGGCGCGGTGGCCGACACGCCGCAGCACTTCCCCGACGCGTGCACACTCGGCGACGCGGCGGCGATCGGCGCGGCGTACGCGGAGCGCATCTCCCCCATCGACGACGCCCGCGGCTCGGCCGCGTACCGCCGCCGCGTCACCGCCGTCGAGGTCCGCCGCGCGATCGAGGCGCTGGCATGAGCGGCCTCGACCCCCGCGTCACCGGCGAGCAGGCCTACGCCGTCGACGTCACCCGCCCGCGGATGCTCCATGCCGCCTTCGTCCGCTCCCCGTACGCGCACGCGCGCGTCACCGGCGTGGACGCGAGCGCGCTCCCGCCCGACTGCGTCGCGCTCCTCCCCGAGGATGTCGCCGGCCTCGGCCGCTACGGCTGCCAGGCCCGCGACCAGCGCGTGCTCACCGACGTCGCGCGCCACGCGGGCGACATCGTCGCCGCGGTCGCCGCCCCCACGCGGCGCGCCGCGCAGTCCGCGGCCCGCCGCGTCTCCGTCGACTATCGGGAGCTTCCCGCGGTCTTCGACGCGGTGGCGGCGGTCGCCCCCGGCGCGCCGCTGCTCCACGCCGACACGGCGGAGTCGGCGAAGGAGGAGGTCTCGATCGGCGTCCGCCCACTCCCCGGCACGAACGTCTGCCATCGCTTCCGCCTCGTCTCGGGCGACGCGGCGCGCGCGATGGCCGAGGCCGACGTCGTGGTGAGCGAGGCCTTCCGCACGCCGAGCGCCGCCCACGTCCCGATGGAGCCGCACGCGGCCGTCGCCGAGTGGGACGACGGCCGGCTCACGCTGTGGACGGGCACGCAGACGCCGTTCAACATGCGCGCGGACCTCGCGGGCCTGTTCGCCATGGCGCCCGAGGACATCCGGATCGTCGTCCCGATGATGGGCGGCTCGTTCGGCGCGAAGACGTTCGTGCGCACGGAGGCGGTCCTCGCCGCGCTCGCGCGCAAGGCCGGCCGCCCCGTCAAGGCGGTGCTCGACCGCACGGAGGAGTTCCTCACGCTCAACCGCCACCCGGCGACGATGCGCGTGCGCCTCGGCGCGACCCGCGACGGCACGCTGGTCGCGAAGGAGCTCGACTGCTGGGTCGACACGGGCGCCTACGCCGACTGCGGCCCGGGCGTCGCGACCAAGCTCGGCTACGCGGGCGTCGGCCCGTACCGGATCCCCCACGTCCGGGTCGACTCGCTCGCGATCTACACGAACCTCCCGCCCAACGGCGCCTACCGCGGCTACGGCGCGATGCAGTCGATCTTCGCGAGCGAGCGGACGATGGACGTCCTCGCCGCGCGCCTCGGCATGAGCCCGCTCGAGCTGCGCCGCAGGAACCTGCTGCGCGACGGCGACCGCTTCGCCACCGGCGAGGTCATGCACGACGTCCACTTCGAGGAGTGCCTGCAGGCCGCCGCCGACGCGGTCGGCTACGAGGACGACCCGCGCGGGAAGGGCCTGTGCGTGCTGCTCAAGGGGATGCAGACGCCGAGCCGCGCCCAGGTGTCGGTCGAGCGCACGCCGGTCGGCTTCGTGGTCCGCTCCGCCTCAACCGAGATGGGCCAGGGCGTGAAGCGCTCCATCCAGCTCATGGCCGCGCAGCTGCTCGGCTGCGAGCCCGGCCAGGTCGTGATCCCGGATCCCGACACCGCGGTCACGCCGTTCGACACCCGCACGACCTCGAGCCGCTCGACGCACATGATGGGACGCGCGCTCGAGGTGGCGGTCGCCGACCTGGGCGACGGCGACCACGGCTTCGGCGAGGTCGTCGAGGAGGGCGGACTGGATCCGGACACGGGCCAGGGCATCGCCTCCTCGCACTGGCACCAGGGCGCCGCGGGCGCGCACGTCAGCGTCGACGAGGAGACGGGCAAGCTGACCGTCGAGCACCTCCACGGCGTCGCCTACGCGGGCAAGGTCGTCAACCGGCCCGGGGCGGCGCTGCAGAACGACGGCTCGATGCTGATGGGACTCGGCACCGCCCTGTTCGAGGCGATCGAGTTCGGCGACGGCCAGGTCGCCAACGCGAACCTCTCCGACTACAACGTGCCCGCGCCGGGCGACGTCCCCGCGCGCTTCACGCACGAGATCATCGAGCGCGAGGGCGCCGAGGTGCACGGGCTCGGTGAGACCGTCCTGCCGCCGGTGCCGGCGGCGATCGGCAACGCGCTCGCGTCGCTCGGACTCGACGTCCGCGAGCTCCCGTTCACCGCGGAGCGCGTCCTCGGCGCGGTGGACGCGCGATGAGCGTGACCGTGATCCTCAACGGCCGCCTCACGGTGCTCGACTGCGCGCCGGCGACGATGCTGCTCGACGCGCTGCGCGACGGCGAGGGGCTCACGTCGGTCCGCGCGACGTGCGGGATCGGCGTGTGCGGCGCGTGCACGGTGCTGCTGGACGGCGAGCCGGTGACGAGCTGCCTGACGATGGCGGGGCAGGCCGAGGGCCGCGCGATCACGACGCTCGAGGGGCTCGGCGGGAGCGACCCCGTGCAGCGCGCGTTCGCGGCCGAGCACGCGTTCCAGTGCGGCTGGTGCACGCCCGGGTTCGTCCTCACCGTCAAGCGCCTGCTGGAGGAGAACCCGGACCCCGGCGAGGAGGAGATCGCCGAGGCGCTCGGCGGCAACCTCTGCCGCTGCGGGTCGTACGTGAACATCGCCGCCGCCGTGCGGCGGGCCGCGAAGGAGCTGCGCGCGTGAAGCTGGTCACCTACGACGCCGGCGCCGGCCCGCGCGTCGGCGTGCTCGAGTTCGACGGCGTCGTCGATGCGGGCTGGGACGGCGACATGGTCGGCTTCATCGCCGCCGGCGCCCCCGTCCAGCGCGGCGACCGCGTCGGCGCCGCGCGGCTGCTCGCGCCGCTGCGCCCGCGGTCCCTGCGCGACTTCCTCGCCTTCGAGGGCCACCTGAAGAACGCCTACAAGAACCTCGGCCGCGACATCCCGCCCGAGTGGTACGAGATCCCCGCGTACTACAAGGGGATGCCCGACACGGTCATCGGCCACGACGACGTCGTGCCGTGGCCGGCCTACTCGGAGGAGCTCGACCACGAGCTGGAGCTCGCGGCCGTCATCGGCACGGAGTGCAAGGACGTCGCGGCGGCGGACGCGGCGCGGGTGATCTTCGGCTACACGATCTGGAACGACCTCTCGGCGCGCGACGTGCAGCGTCGCGAGGGCGCCGTCGGCATGGGCCCGGGCAAGGCGAAGGACTGGGACGGCTCGAACGTCCTCGGCCCCTGCATCGTGACCGCCGACGCCTTCGACGCGTCCGACGCGCGCATGCGCGTGCGCATCAACGGCGAGGTCTGGGGCGAGGACACCACCGCCCACATGCACCACACGTTCGCGGCGATGATCGCCTACGCCTCGCGCGGCCAGACGCTGCACCCGGGCGAGGTGATCGGATCGGGGACCGCCGCCGGCGGCTCCGGGCTGGAGCTCGGGCGCCGGCTCGCGCCCGGCGACGTCGTCGAGCTCGAGGTCGACGGCCTCGGCGTCCTGCGCAACCCCATCGGACAGAGAGGAGCATGACCATGGCCTACGTCGTCTGCGCGAAGTGGCGCGCGAAGGAGGGCAAGGCGGACCGGCTGCTGGAGGTCATCGAGGAGATGACACCGCCGTCGCGCGCGGAGCCCGGCAACCGCTTCTACCAGGCCCAGCGCTCGGCCGAGGACCCGAACCTCTTCTTCCTCTACGAGCAGTACGCCGACGAGGCGGGCTACGAGGCGCACATGGCCTCCGAGCACTTCACCCGGCTCGTGAAGGAGGAGGCGATCCCGGACCTGCTCGAGGACCGCGCGCGCGAGTTCTACGAGACCATCGGCGACGAGGCGGGCGGGCTCGGCGGTTCGTGAAGCTGTCGAACGAGTTCACCGTCCCCGCGCCCGCGGACGAGGCCTTCGCGGTGCTGCTCGACGTCGAGCGCGTCGCGCCGTGCCTGCCGGGCGCGTCGCTCGCGGGCGGCGACGGCGAGACGTTCGACGGCGCGATGACGATCAAGCTCGGGCCGGTCACGAGCCGGTTCGAAGGGACGGTGCGGATCGTCGAGGCCGACCGCGCCGGGCACCGCGCGGTGCTGCGGGCGGAGGCGCGCGACGCGCGCGGCTCCGGCACCGCGGCCGCGACGATCACCACGTCGCTGCGCGCGGCGGGCGGGGGGACGCGCGTGGCGGTGGAGACCGACCTGCAGGTCTCCGGGCCGGTGGCGCAGTTCGGCCGCGGCGTGATGCAGGACGTCTCGGGGAAGCTCATGCGCCAGTTCGCCGACTGCCTGGCGGTCGAGATGGGCGGCTCGGCCGCGGGCGACGCCCGCGGCAACGGCGCGGTGCACGCCCCCGCGGCGGCCGCGCCCGCGATCGACTACGAGGAGACCGCCGTCGGGCGGCTGCCGAAGGGGCCGGCCGCCGACGCGG
>JBEVIG010000241.1:0-6796 GCA_040510855.1 Solirubrobacteraceae bacterium | reverse complement strand
GGCTCTCGGAGCCGAGCCGCTCGACGACCTCGAGCTGCGCGCGCAGCCGCGGCGTGTCGCCGTCGGGCTCCGCGACGAGGTCGGTCGGCCGGATCCCCGCGATCACCGGGCCCTCCTGCGCCGACCCGCGCGGCAGCGGGAGCGCGAGGCCGGCCATGTGGAGCTGCCCGCCGCGCACCTCGGCGTCGACGAGGTTCATCGCCGGCGAGCCCATGAACGCCGCGACGAACACGTTCGCCGGCCGCTCGAAGAGCTGCTCCGGCGCGTCGCACTGCTGCACCGTGCCGTCGCGCAGCACCGCGACGCGATCGCCCAGCGTCATCGCCTCGACCTGGTCGTGGGTCACGTAGACCGTCGTGACGCCGAGCCGGTCGTGCAGCCGCGCGAGCTCCGACCGCATGCCGACGCGCAGCTTCGCGTCGAGATTGGAGAGCGGCTCGTCCATCAGGTACGCCTGCGGCTCGCGCACCATCGCGCGGCCGATCGCGACGCGCTGGCGCTGGCCGCCCGAGAGCGCGCCCGGCTTGCGGTCGATCAGCTCCTTGAGGCCGAGCACGCCCGCGACCTCCCCCACCCGCTCCTGCAGCGCCGGCTTCGGCGTGCGCCGCAGCTTGAGCGCGAAGGCGAGGTTGTCCCACACGCGCATGTGCGGGTAGAGCGCGTAGTTCTGGAAGACCATCGCGACGTCGCGGCTCCGCGGCGCCAGCTCGGTCACGTCGCGGTCGCCGATGCTGATCTTGCCGCCCGACACGGCCTCGAGCCCGGCGATCATCCGCAGCAGCGTCGACTTGCCGCAGCCCGACGGGCCGACGAGGACCATGAACTCGCCCTCGCCGATCTGGAGGTCCACGTCGTCGACGGCGACCACGCCGCCGGGGAAGACCTTGCTCACGCCCTCGAGGGCGATCCCGCCCATCGGGCGCTCCTTCCGTCGGGTACAGGATCCGGCAGCCCGGCCGCGACCGCCTCCGCCCCGACCGCGACGCCGAGCCGGTCGAGCGCCAGCAGCAGCACGCCCGCGATCGGCGGCGGGGGGTGGCGCACGGCGACGCCGCCCGGCAGCTCGGCCATCGCCGCGTCCGCGAGCCGCTCGGTCGGATGGCCGAAGACGCCGCCGGTGAGCACGATCCGCGTGCCCTCCAGCGCCAGGCCGATCTGGTCGGCGCACGCCTTGCCCTGGCGGCCGAGGATGCGCCCCTTCTCCTCGACGATCGCCCGGGCGACCGCGTCGCCCTCGTCGGCCAGGTCGAGCACGACGGGCGCGAGCCGGTCGCCCTCCTGCTCCGGGAGCCCGCCGCGGCGCGTGAAGACGTGCAGGAGGTCGATCGCGTCGCGCGCGCCGAACAGCCGCAGCGCGTGCTCGGTGAGCCCGGTCTCGAGCCCCATGCCGAGGTGCGCGTGGTAGACGGCGCGCAGGCCGGCCCGGGCGAGATCGCGCCCGCCCGCGCCGTCGGGCCAGAACCCGAGATGGAAGGCCTCGCCGTCCGGGCCGCGCGCCGCGACCGCGTTGTAGGTGCCGGACACGAGGGCGACGCCGGTCCAGTCGGGCGAGCCGCCGCGCAGCGCGCCGAGCGCGTCGTTGACGACGAGCGGCTCCTCCGCGAGGCCGAGCCGCTCCTTGAGCGTGCGCTCGAGCAGCGTGAAGTCCTCGGGCCAGTCGGCGCCCGCGAGGCTGAAGCTCGCCGCGCCGAGCTCGCCCGCCGTCACGCCCGCGCCCGCGAGCGCCTGCTCGACCGCGGCCGCCATCGCCTCCACCGCGTCGGCGGGCGTCGGCGCGTTGTGGATGTCGCCGGCGCCGGCGCGCCCCATCCCGAGCGTGCGCCCGCGCTCGTCGGCCACGGCCGCGAGCGTCTTCGTGTTGCCGCCGTCGACGCCCAGCACGAGCCTCACTCCTTCACCGCCCCGGCGAACATGCCGCGGATGAAGCTCCGCTGCAGGAAGACGTAGACGATCATGATCGGCAGCGCGACGATGATCGCCGCGGCGGCCACGAGCGTCGCGTCCTGCGAGCCGCGGTTGGCGCCCTGGAACAGCGCGAGCCCGAGCGGCGCGGTGCGCAGGTCGTCGGACTGGATCATCACGAGCGCGAGCAGGAACTCGTTCCACGTCCACATGAAGACGAGCACGACCATCGTCGTGATCGCCGGCCACGCCTGCGGGAGCAGCACCTTCCAGAGCGTCATGAAGCTCGACGCGCCGTCGAGCCGCGAGGCCTCGACCAGCGCGCCGGGCGTGGAGCGGAAGAAGGCCCGCATCCAGAACGTGCCGAACGGGACCGAGAGCCCGATCTGGGGCAGGATCAGCGCCCAGTAGGAGTCCGTGAGCCCGAAGTCCTTGAAGAAGTAGTAGAGCGGGATGACCGTCGCCTCGTAGGGGAAGATCAGCCCGATCAGCAGCAGGTAGAAGATCAGGTCCGAGCCGCGGAACCGCATCGTCCCGAACGCGTAGCCCGCGAGCGTCGCGAAGACCGCCGTGGCGACCGCGACGGTCCCGGCGACGATGAAGCTGTTGAGCAGCCCGCGCCCGAACTCCCCCTCCTCCCACGCCGTCTTGAAGGTGCCGAAGTCGATCGAGTCGGGGATCGAGAAACCCGTCACGAGATCGGACCGGTCGTGCAGCGCGAGCAGCAGGATGCTCACGATCGGGTACAGCGCGATGAGGCAGAACACGATCAGCACCGCGTAGCTGAGCACCTGCTCCCGGCGGGCCGCGGTCACTGCATCGGGTCCCGGTCGACGAGCTTCGTGATCGCGAAGGCGACGACGAAGATCAGGGCGGTGAGCACGACGGCGATGCAGGCGGCGAGACCGACGCGGCCGTTGGCGAAGGCGTTCTGGTAGACGAGGAAGGAGGGGACCGTCGTCGACGTGCCGGGGCCGCCGCTCGTCGACACGTAGATGAGGTCGAACGTCCGCAGCGCGAAGATCGTCGTGATCGTGAGGGCGACGGCGAGCTCGCCGCGCAGGCCGGGCAGCGTGACGGCGAGGAACTCCCGGAAGCGGCCGGCGCCGTCCACGCGCGCCGCCTCGTAGAGGGTCACCGGGATCTTCTGGATGCCGGCGAGGAAGAGCACGATCGCCAGGCCGAACATGACCCACGTGCCGACGAGCCCGAGCGCCGGCAGCGCCCACGTGAAGTCGCCGAGCCAGCCACGGGAGACCGAGTCGAGCCCGACCGCGTCGAGCGCCTCGTTGAGCGGCCCGTTCGGGGCGTAGATCCACGTCCAGGCGATCGCGACCACCACGGTGGCGATCGTCTGCGGCAGGAACAGGATCGCGCGGAACGCCGTCACGCCGCGCACGCGCGCGTGCGCGATCACGGATGCGAGCACGAGCCCGAGCAGGACCGGGACGATCGCGTAGAAGAAGATCAGCACCAGCGAATGGACGAACGACGAGCGGATCGACTCGTCGCTCAGGACCTCGCGGTAGTTGTCGAGCCCCGCCCACTCGCCGACGGTGAGGCCGTTCCAGTCGAAGAACGACAGCCACGCCGTGTAGAGCAGCGGCCCGAACGCGAAGATGACGTAGAAGAGCAGCGCGGGCAGCAGGTACAGGTACGCCACCCGCCGCGGCTCGCCGGGCGCGCGGTCGCGCACCCGGCGTTCAGCGATGGCCCGCCCGTCCGCGCGCGCGGCGCCGACGGACGGGTCGGGAGCGCCGACTCCGGCAGAGGAGGGCGCGGTCACGCGCTAGCCCTCGGAGAGCTGGGCGTTGTACTTCTCCCAGTCCTCCTGGGTCTTCGACACGACCTCCTCGGGCGGGATCCGGCCGGCCAGCATCTCCTGGAAGGTCTGGCCCATCGTCGTGAGCATCGTCGGGGACGACCAGTCCGGGTACAGCGTCAGGCCGCCGTCCTCGACGAGCAGGTCCCAGCCCGCCTTGACGCCCTTGCCGAGGCCGTCGGTGGGCTCGGCCGTCGCGTCGGTCGCGGCCGGCACCTGCGCCGTGTCGACCAGCGCCTGGCTCGCGTCGGGCCCGGTGATGAAGTCGATGTAGGCCGCCGCGAGGTCCGGCTGCTTCGACTTCGAGGAGATGTGGATCGGCACGCTGGCCGACCCGATCGCGACCGCGTCGCCGCTCTCGCCGGGCGGCATGTCGAAGAAGATCGCGTTCTCCCCGAGGCCGTCGCGCGCCGTCGCGGCGTTCCAGTTGCCGCCGATCATCAGCGCGCCCTCCCCCTTGCCGAACGCGATCGCCGCGTCGGAGTCGTTGCGCGAGTTGAAGGAGTCGCCCTGGCCGAGGTAGCCATCGTCGGCCCACTGCTTGAGCACCTGCAGCGACTCGAGGTTGCCCGGCGTGTCGAACGTCGCGCCCTCCTTGTGGAAGATCCAGTCACGGACGTCCTGGGCGGGCGTGTAGGCGCCCTGGATGCCGCCCCAGAGGTGGATCGCGCCGTACTGGTCCTTGTTGCCGAGCGCGATCACCGGCTCGTCGGCCGGCAGCGAGTCGCGCAGCGTCGCCAGCGCGTCCTGGAAGTCGTCGAACGTCTTCAGGTTCGCCGGGTCGACGCCGGCCGCGTCGAGCTTCTCCTTGTTCGCGAACACGCCCACGGACTGGCCGGTCTGGGCGACGCCGTAGAGGTTGCCCTCGCCGAACGTGGAGCCGTCCTCGCTCCACATGAACTGCTGCAGCGTCTCCGGCGTGAACGAGTCGGTCCAGCCGTAGGCGTCCGCGTACTTGTCGAGCGGCAGGATCAGCCCGGCCTTCACGAGCTCGCCGTCGAGCTGGTAGCCCTGATTGCCGGCGAAGACGTCCGGCGGGTCGTCGCCCGCGGCGACCAGGCGGGCCTGCTTGATCCAGCTCGCGAAGTCGCGGAACTGGACGTCGACGGTGACGTTCGGGTACTTGGCCTCGAATTGCTTGGTCAGCTCCTTGATGGCGTCGCGCGGGCCGCCGGAGCCTTCGGACGAGACCACCTTGAGCGTGACGTCGCCGAGCGACTCGAAGCCGTCGGTCTTGACCTCCGCCGAGCTCGTGTCCGAGTTCTCGTCGGTGTTCGGGTTGTCCTCCCCCGGGGTGCCACCGCACGCGGCGATGGCGATCGCCAGCGTCAGCGGCAGGGCTGCGCGCAGCCAACCTCTCCTCATTGCCGTCCTCCGTATCGGTGAACGCGGCGCATCAGCGTCGCCTGGAAGCGGTAGCGATCGGCGCGGTACACGGTGCGGCCCAGGTCCACCACCCGCCCGTCCTCGCCGATCGCGACCGTTGTCGCGAACAGGACCGGCGCGTCCGGCGCCAGCCCGAGCAGCTCTGCCTCGTGTGGCGCGGCGGCGCGCGCCTCCAGCTCGTAGTCGGCGCGCGCGGGCGCGTGGCCGGCGGCGTCGAGCGCCTCGTAGAGCGAGGCCGTGGCGAAGTCCAGGTCGGCCGCGCCGGGCAGCAGCCGCAGCGGGACGCGGTTGTGGTCGAGCGAGATCGGCAGGCCGTCGAGCATCCGCACCCGCTCGAGGTCGAACAGGTCGGCGCCGGGCGCGATGCTGAACGCGTCCGCTTCGTCGATCGTGGCCGGGCGGACCTCGGCGCGCATGACCTCGGAGCTCGGATCCAGCCCGCGCGTGCGGGCGACCTCGGAGAGCCCCATCAGCGTGTTCGGCGGCTCGACGACGGCGTCGCCGCGCACGAACGAGCCGCGGCCGCGGGTCTCGACGAGCCCGTCGTTGATGAGCTCCTCGACGGCGCGGCGCACGGTCGCCCGGCTCACGCCCAGCTGCTCGCACAGCGACCGCTCCGACGGCAGCCGGTCGCCCGGCGCCAGGACACCGCTCTCGATCCCCTCGGCGATCTCCCGGTAGACGCGGTGATAGAGCGGCTGGGCGCCCTGCTGCAGCGGCATCGGGGCGGACTATCCCAGCGCCCTTATCGACATGTCAAGCCACTTGGTCCCTATTGGTTTGTCGTGGTACGTTCCGGTCCATGGCGTTCAGCGAGACCGGGCTGTGGGCCGACGTGCGCGAGCTGCCCGGTGCGCTGAGCGCGACGCTCGACGCGGCGAGCGGCGTCGCGGAGGCGGCCGAGGTGCTGCGCGGCGCTGACCGCATCGTCGCCACCGGCAACGGCGCCGCGTACTACGTCGCGCACGCGCTCTGGCTCGCCGCGCTCGAGGGCGGCGCGGCCGGCCCGCCGATCGTCGCCGTCCCGTCCGGGCTCGCCGTCCGCGAGCGGTTCCGGTGGCAGCCCGGAGACGCGCTGCTGGCCGTCTCGTCGTCCGGCGAGTTCCGCGACGTCGTCGAGCTCGCGCGCGCGAGCGACGACCGCCCGTGCGTCGCGATCACGGCGCGCGCGGACTCGTCGCTCGCCGCCGCCGCGACCGCGACCGTGCTCCAGCACGTCGCCGGCCAGCGCGCGGTCACGCACACCCAGGCGCTCTCGGGCGCGTACGGCGCCGGGCTGGCGCTGTGGGCGGCCGTCACCGGCGACGCCGCGCTCGCCGCGCTGCTGGCGACGGCGCCTGAGGCGGCCGCGCGCGCCGTCGCGGACGCCGCGCCGTGGGCGGAGGAGCAGCAGGCGGCGCTGGCCGCCGCGCCGCCGCCCGCCGGGATCGTCGCCGGCGGCGGCCCGGCCTGGGCCGCGGCGATGGAGCTCGCGCTGATGCTCAAGGAGGTCTCGCGCATCCCCGCCGAGGGCGTCGAGACCCGCGAGGGCGCGACGTCGGCGATGTTCGGCCTCGCGCCCGGCCACCTGATGGTCTCGCTCGACCCCGAGGGCGACGAGCACGGCGACGAGGCCGTGCGGCTGTGCGCGGCGACCGGCGCGACCACACTGCGCTTCCCCGCGAGCGCGACGGCGGACCCGCGCCT
>JBEVIG010000240.1:0-14105 GCA_040510855.1 Solirubrobacteraceae bacterium | reverse complement strand
CGCAGTCGAACATCGTGGCGGCGGCGGAGCACACGATCGCGTTGATGCTGGCGCTGGCGCGCAACGTGCCGCAGGCGCATGCGTCGCTGACGGCGGGTCGCTGGGAGCGGTCGAGGTTCGGCGGGGTGGAGGTGTATGAGAAGACGCTGGGGGTGCTCGGGTTCGGCCGGATCGGCCAGCTCGTCGCCGCCCGGGCGCGCGCGTTCGGGATGCACATCGTCGCCTTCGACCCGTATGTCGGCTCGGAGCGCTTCCGCGAGCTCGGCGCGGAGAAGGCCGAGACGCCCGCGGACCTCTACCGCCAGGCCGACTTCATCACCCTGCACCTGCCGAAGACCGCGGAGACGCGCGGCTGGCTCGACGCGGAGGCGTTCGCGCAGTGCAAGGACGGCGTCCGCGTCATCAACTGCGCGCGCGGAGAGCTGATCGACGACGCGGCGCTCAAGGACGCGCTGGACTCGGGCAAGGTCGCGGGCGCGGCGCTCGACGTCTTCCCGAGCGAGCCGATCACGGACTACCCGCTGTTCGACGGCTACGCCAACGTGGTCGTCACGCCACACCTGGGCGCCTCCACCACCGAGGCGCAGGACCGCGCCGGCGTGCAGACCGCCGAGCAGATGATCGCGGCGCTCACGGGCGGGGTCGTCTCGACCGCCGTCAACATCCCGGCGATCGCGCCGGAGGACATGGACGTGCTCGGTCCGTTCATCCCGCTGGTCGACCGCCTCGGCCGGCTCGCGGTCACCCTCGCCGAGGGCGCGGGCATGGACCGCGTCGAGGTCGAGTACTTCGGCCGGATCGCGGAGCGCGACACGCGCCTGCTCACGCTCGCGGTGCTCAGGGGCGTGCTCGCCGGCCACTGCGAGGAGGAGGTCAACCTCGTCAACGCCGCCGGCCTGGCCGACGAGCGCGGCATCGCCGTGTCCGAGCACAAGGAGGTCGTCGCGCGCGACTTCGCCGACCTCGTCCGGATCACGATCGTGGCCGGGCGCGACCGCTATCGCGTCGCGGGCACGACCTTCGGCCGCCGCCACCGCCCGCACCTGCTCGAGGCCTGGGGCCAGCGCTTCAACCTGCAACTCGACGACGGCGCGAACCTCGCGCTGTTCCGCTACTGCGACCTGCCGGGGATGATGGGCCGCGTCGGCACCAGCCTCGGCGAGCGCGGGGTGAACATCGAGTCGGCCGCGGTCGGCCGCCAGCCGCCGGGCGAGGACGGGCGCCGCAACGAGGTCGCCGTGATGGTCGTGACCACGGATTCGCCGGTGCCGCGCGAGATCGTCGCCGAGATCGCCGCGACGGACGGCTTCCTGGCCGGTCGCGCGGTGAGCTTGTAGCTCCGCCGGTCATCCAGACGGCGTTCTGACGCCGTGCCGGACGTCCATGTCCGGCGAGACCGCTTCGCTCTTACTGGCTCTGGGCCACCGGCGTGGGGTAGCAGCGCTCCATCATGTCCCACAGGCCGGAGCGCTGGAGCTCCGCCTCGAAGTACCAGTCGGGCGCGTCCGCGGGGATGCGCTCCGTCCTGACCGGGCGGACGTCGGCCACCTCGGTCGGGTACATGCGGGCGACCAGCTGATCCTGCAGCCGGGCGAGCTCCTCGGGCGCCTGCTGGGCGCGGCGGAGCTTGGCGAGATGGCGTTCGACGATTCTCCTCATTTACCGGGTACGACGCTAGGGGGCAGGGGTTGATTCCAGATTGCGGACGGCTTGCGAGACGGGGACGTCGCCCGCGAACAGCTCGGCGGTGCGCCGCACGCCGGCGCCCGTCGTCAGCAGCTCGGCGAGCACGCGCGCGACGTCCTCGCGCGGCACCGGGCCGCTGCGGCCGAGCTCCGTCGAGAGGTCGACGAGCCCGGACCCGGGCTCGTCCTGCAGGCTGCCGGGGCGCAGGATGGTCCAGTCGAGCGAGCTCGCGGCGAGCCGCGCGTCCGCATCGGCCTTCGCCCGCAGGTACGGGCGCATCGCCTCGACCCCGCCGTCGGGGTCCTGGGCGCCGATCGAGGAGACCATCACGAACCGCTTGACGCCGTTCGCCTCCGCGGCCTCGACGCACTTCACGGCGGCGCCCAGGTCGACGGTCTGCTTGCGCTCCACGCCGGAGCCCGGCCCCGCGCCCGCGGCGAACACGATCGCGTCCGCGCCGGCGACGTGGGGGGAGGGGTCCTCGCGCTCCAGGTCGCAGAGGACGGGCACGCCGCCGTCGGCCTCCAGGTCGGCCGCATGATCCGGGTTCCGGATCAGGCCGCGAGCGCGGAGGCCCTCGGCCGCGAGGATGCGGATGAGGTGGCGGGCGACCTTCCCATGGCCGCCGGCGATCAGCACGTCCATGTAGATCCCAGCCTACGGGCACGCGGACCCGAATTGGAGGGCCGAAGGGGCAAATCCCCCGAACAGGGGAGGGCAAGTGTCCAGTCCCTAACGGCCGGCCGGCGATCTCACCCGATTCGCAGCTCCAGCGCCCCGCCGGGAGCGGTCGCGATCGTGACGTCGGCGCCGCCTCCGATGGCCTGCCCGAGCTCGTCGTAGCCCGGCAGCAGCCCCTCCTCGCCCGCCGGCGGCATCAACGACGGCGTGTCCGGATCCGGCGCGAGCCGCTGCACGTGCTGGTGCCCGAGCTCGACCCGCAGCGCGGCAGCGGCGAGCGCGTTGAAGTCGTCGTTGCGCGTGAGCAGGAACGCGTCGGTGACCTCGTCCAGCTCCGCCTCGCGCGTGACCGCGTCGACCATCATCCGGCCGCGCTCGGCCTCGATGCCGACGGCGTGCGCCGCCTCGCGCTCGGCCGCGTCGCCGGTCCACAGCCGCACCCCGACGCCCGCCGCCTGCAGCGCCCCGCCGATCCGCAGCGCCCAGTCCTGGCCGCCGACCAGCAGCGCCACCCGTCCCTCGCCCCCCGCGACGCCGAGCCGCCGCGCGACCGCCGTCGCCGTGAGGCCGTACAGCGCGACGGTGCCGAAGATCACGACGAAGACGACCGGGAGGATCTGGTCGGCGCCCTGGACCCCGTCCTGCGAGAGCTGCAGCGCGAACGCGCTCGCCGAGGCGCCGGCGACGATGCCGCGCGGGGCCATCCACGCGATGAACGCGCGCTCGCGGAGCGTCAGGTCCGAGCGCCGCGTCGCGATGGCGACGGCCGCGGGACGGATGAGCAGCGCCATCACCGCGACGAGCGCCAGCGCCTCCGGGAGCACGTCGACCACCTGGTCGGGCGACACGGAGGCCGCGATGAGGATGAACAGCACCCCGACCAGCAGCTGGACGAGGATCTGCTGGAACTCGACCATGAGGGACGTGTCGATGGCGCGCTGGTTGGCGAAGACCATCCCCAGCGTCGTCGTGGCGACGAAGCCGGCGTCGTCGCGGATCAGGTCGGCCGCGACCAGCGCCGCGACGACCATCGCCAGCGTGACGGGGACCACCTGCCGCGGGGCGCGGCGCTGCGCCTCGTGGAGCAGGAAGCGCAGGATCAGGGCGGCGACCAGCGCGACGCCGAGGCCGACCGCGATGCTGAGCAGCATCTCGCCCGGACGCCAGTGCCCTCCGCTGGCCGCGGCGTGGAAGACGAGCACGCCGAGGAGCGCGCCCACGGGGTCGACGAGGACGCCCTCCCAGGTGAGCAGCGACCGCACGCGCGGCGCTGGGCGCACGAACGAGAGCAGCGGCAGGACGACCGTCGGGCCCGAGACGACGAGGATCGCGCCGATGAGGAGCGCGACGCGGTCGTCGAGGCCGTCGACGAGCAGGGCGGTCGCGAGCGTCACGCCGATCCACGTCACCAGCGCGCCCAGGAGCACCAGCCGGACCACGAGCCGGCGCGCGTCGGCGGCGACCAGGCCGAGGCGGAGCCGCAGGCCGGCCTCGAACAGGATCACGCCGACGGCGATCGAGACGAACGGCTGGTAGAGGTCGCCGAGCAGCTGCGCGGGCTGGACCACGTCGGTCGCCGCGCCCGCGGCGAACCCGGTCGGCAGGAGCACCACGATCGCCGGGAGCCGCAGCAGCCGCGCCACGAGCTGCGCGCCCACGGCGAGCGTCATGACCAGCCCGAGGCCAAGCAGCACGTCGTCGCTCGACATGCGCGCAGGCTATGGCCCGGCGCGGCTCAGCGCACGATGTGCAGCCCGAGCAGCCCCGGCACCGCGGCGAGCCCGCGCGTGACGGGGTCGGCGACGGTCCCCGCCTCCTCGGCCGCCTCCTTGCGGACGAGCGCGCGGCGGAGGACCGCCGCGCCCGCGATCCGGAACGGCTCCGGCGGCACCGACTTGCGCTCGGGCTCCACGAACGGGAGGCGCGTCACGTCGTCGCGTGCGTCCGTCGAGAGCGCCGCCAGCGTCCGGCCGAAGAGGTGCGAGGGCCCGACGCCGTTGCCCGTGTAGCCGAAGGCGGCCCAGGCCGACAGCCCGCGGACGCCGACGATCGCCGGCCGGTGCGTGGGGGAGACGTCGATCGGCCCGCCCCAGGCGTGCGCGATCGCCCGGCCCTCGAGCTGCGGGAACATCCGCACGAGGTCACGCTTGACCTGCGCGATCACGCCCGGGTCGATCTCCATCCGCCCGCCCGGCCGCGCGCCGGCCGCCATCCGGCCACCGGCCCAGCCGAACAGGATGCGGTCGTCGCGCGTCGTGCGCAGGTAGTGCAGCAGCGCGCGGCCGTCGGAGATCGACTCGCCGCCGCGCCAGCCGAGCTCGTCGAGCACGTCGGGCACGGGCTCCGTCATGACGATGTGGCTGGAGGAGACCGTGAGCCGGTTGCGCAGCGGCCGGACCGAGCCCGAGGCCGCGTTGATCGCGAGCACCGCGGTCCGCGCGCGCACGCCGCCGCGGTCCGTCCGCACCTCGATCCCGCCGGGCGCCGGCCCGATCGCCCGCGCCTTGGAGCCCTCGAAGAGCTTCGCGCCGCGGGCCGGCAGCCGCTCGCGCAGCCCGAAGGCGAGCCGCGCCGGGTGGACGTTCGCCGCGTTCGGGCAGTACACGCCGCCGCGGAACACGGGCGAGTCGCAGCGCGCCCGCGCCTGCTCGGCCGTCTGGGCGATCACCGACTCGCCGTCGGTCGCCTCCGCCTTCAGCGCGTCCTGGGCGGGCGCGGTCGAGACGACCAGCTCACCGCCGCGGCGGTAGTGCGCGTCGACGCCCTCGGCCTCGCACCAGGCGCAGATCGCGTCGACGGTCTCGCGCGCCGCGCGGACCCAGGCATCGCCCGCCGCGCCGTAGTCGGCGCGCAGCGCGTCCGCGCCGAGGTCCATGGGGGAGACGAAGCCGCCGTTGCGGCCGCTCGGCCCGTGCCCGCAGCGCCCGCCCTCGAGCAGGATCACCGACGCATCGGGGTCGGCCGCGAGCAGGTGCCACGCCGTCCACATGCCGGTGTAGCCGCCGCCGACGATCACGACGTCCGCCGTGTGCTCGCCCTCGAGCGGCGGCAGCACGGGCGGGGCGCCCGCGTCCGCGATCCAGAACCCGTGCGCGTCGTGCAGCATCAGCCGAGGTGGGTGGCGACCGCGGCGGCCACGGCCTCGCGCTCGACGTCGCGCAGCTCGCGCGGCACGTCGGCGCCGATCGGGTCGACGGGGAAGTAGGGGTCCAGCCCGGCGAGCCCCTCGAGGATCGCGAGGTTGCAGAGCGGGAGGTGCATGAGCGAGTAGCCGCCCTCGAGCGCGGCGACGAGCCGGCCGTCGCAGACCTCGGCGGCGAGCGCCACCACGCGGTCAGTGAGCCCCCGGAAGCCCTCGACGTTCACCGACATGCGGCCGAGCGGGTCGGTCGCGGAGGCGTCCTGCCCGGCGCCCACGATGATCAGGTCGGGCGCGAACCGGCGCACGACCGGCGCGACGACCTCGTCGAAGGCGTGCGCGTAGCCCGCGTCGCCCGTGGAGGGCGGCAGCGGGACGTTCACGTTCGCCCCCTCGGCCCCGCGCACCTCGAGCATCCCCGTGTCCGCGGGGTAGAGCCCGTCCTGGTGCAGCGAGATCGTCAGCACGGACGGGTCCTCGAGGAAGATCTCCTCCGTCCCGTTGCCGTGGTGCACGTCCCAGTCGACGATCGCCACGCGGCCGAGCCCGCGCTCGCGCTGCGCCCAGCGCGCCGCGATGGCGGTGTTGTTGAAGAGGCAGAAGCCCATCGGGGTGTCGCGCTCCGCATGGTGGCCGGGCGGGCGCAGGACGGAGAACGCGTTGCGGTCGCGCCCGTCGAGCACGGCCGCGACCGCCTCGAGCAGGCCGCCGGCGGCGAGCAGCATCGCGTCGTGCGTGCCCGGGCCCGTCCACGCCTCGTGCCCGAGCTGGATGCCGTTCTCGGAGCGCGCCGCGTCGATGACGCGCGCGACGTGCTCGGGCGAGTGCGCCAGCCGCAGCTCGTCCTCGGTCGCGAACCGCGCCGGCAGCTGGTCGACGTGGGCGAGCACCCCGGAGCCCTCGAGCACCTGCCACGTCCGCACGAGCCGCTCCGGGCGCTCGAACGTCTCCACGGTCGCCCACGGCGGCAGCGGGATCCCCGGCACGCCCGGCGGCGGGGAATGGAGCACGCAACGCTCGTCGTGGACGAGCGCCGTGCGCTCAGCCATGCGCCCCCGCGCCCACGCCCGTCAGGCCCACCGACTCGCCCTGCTGGCGGGACGCCCGCCGCAGGATAAGCGCCGCGCCGCCCAGGCCGAGGAGCGTGACCCCGAGCATCATCGTCGCCGCGGCGTTCAGGTCGGGATTCAGGCCGAAGCGCAGGCCCGAGAGGATGCGCAGCGGCCACGTGTCGTTGCCCGCGCCGGCCGTGAAGTTCGAGATCACGACGTCGTCGAACGAGAACGTGAACGAGAGCATCGCGCCCGCGACGATCGCCGGCGCCAGCCGCGGCAGCGTCACCTGCCGGAACGTCCCCAGCGCGCCCGCGCCGAGGTCGCGGCTCGCCTCCTCGAGCGTCGAGCCCATCGAGACGAAGCGCGCCCGCACGATGAGCAGCACGAGCGAGGCGTTGAAGACCGTGTGGGCGAGGAACATCGTCACGAGCCCGAGCTCGTAGCCGACGTTGACGAAGAAGATCAGCGACGAGACCGCGATCACGAGCTCTGGCACGACGAGCGTGAGGAAGATCAGGATGTCGAACGGCGTGCGGATCCGGCGGCTCGTGCGCGACAGGGCCAGCGCGGCCGCCGTGCCGAAGACCGTCGAGATCAGGGCGGAGGCGATCGCGATCTGGAACGACCGCTCGATCGACGACGTGATCGAGTCGTCGTCGAGCGCCCGCTTGAAGTGGACCGTGGAGATGCTCTCGAACGACGCGACGTTGTTGCCCGAGTTGAACGCGTAGATGATCACGACGAGGATCGGCGCGAACAGGAACACGTAGACCAGCGCGCTGTAGCCGCCGAGCAGCCGGCCGACCGGGACGTAGCGGGGGACGAGCACGACCGCGGCCGCCCCCAGCGCCAAGCCGATCGCCCCACGGGCCGTGACCTCGCCGCCGGCGAGCTTGGCCAGGAAGCCGAGGATCGCGATCACCCCGATGACCAGCGCGAGGGCACCGACGAACGCGCCGAGCTTGCGCAGCGCGTCAGCCATCGTATTCCTGCTCCGTGTGGATCGAGAGGTACAGGTAGGCCGCGACGAAGAACGAGAGCGCGCCCATCACGAGGAGCGCGAGGGCCGAGCCGAGCGCGTAGTCCTGGGCCTCCAGGAACGAGCGCTGGATCACGTTGCCGATCAGGTCGACGCGGCCGCCGCCGAGCACCAGCGGGATCACGTACTCGCCCATCATCGGGATGAAGACCAGGAGCGTGCCGGTGAGCAGGCCGGGCGCGGTGAGCCGCACGGTGATCTGCCGGAACGCCGCCCATTGGCTCGCGCCGAGGTCGGTCGCGGCGTCCACGAGGCGCCAGTCCATCCGCTCGAGCGTCGCGTAGAGCGGCAGCACGAACAGCGGCAGGTAGTTGTAGACCAGGCCGATCTGGATCGCGGTCGTCGTGTTCAGGATCGCGAGCGGCCCGTCGGTGATCTTCAGCGTCTGCAGCCAGTCGGACAGGAAGAACTCCGGCGACAGGACGATCAGGAAGGAGTACGTCCGGATCAGGAACGACGTCCAGAACGGGATGATGATCAGCGCGAGGAAGAGGCCCCGGCGGTGCTCGGGCGCGTAGCGCGCGATCCAGTAGGCCAGCGGGTAGCCGACGGCGACGATCATCAGCGTGCCGATCCCGGCGGTGCGCAGCGTCCGCAGGAACGTCTCGATGTAGAGCCCGTCGAGCGCGTCCGAGAAGTTGCCGAGGTTGAAGCCGTAGGTGTAGCCCGCGAACCCCTGGCGCGTGGAGAGCGCGAAGAGGAAGAGGAAGCACATCGGCGCGATGAAGAACGCGCAGTAGTAGGCGAACGACGGCGCGGAGAGCCCGAGCGGGTACTCCTTGTGCTCCTGCCGGTCGCGGCCGCTGATGTGGCGGACGGCGCCGGCGCCGATCGCGAAGACGGGGACGGCGGCGAGGACGAGCACGGCCGTCGGCGCGAGGCCGAGGCCGATGTTCCCCAGCGAGATGAACAGCGCGACGGTGAGCGCCACGGCGGCGAGGCCGATCAGCGCGCCGATCAGCCTGCCACCTCCACGCGCCGCCGCCGGTGCGGCGGCGCCCGTCGCGTCCGCGACCGCCATCGGCTAGGCGGCCTTGAACTCCGTGTACGCCCGGTTGCGCTGCTCGAGGCTCTTCGGCGTCTCGATCTGCGACTCGTACTGGCCGATCTGCTCGTCCGTGATGGCGATCGTCGGGTCGTCGGCCAGGTCCGGGTCGACGCCCTCGATCTCGACCACGGGCACCGGGTACTGGTGGTAGTTCATCTCGCGGCCGGCCGCCGCGGGCTCGAGCACGAAGTCGATCCACTTGTGCGCGGCCACCGGGTGCTCGCCGTCGGCCGGGATCACCCAGTTGTCGACCCAGTACTCCGTCGGGCCCTCCGGGATCATGAAGACCATCTCGCGGCCCTTCTTCTCGAGCTCGACGATGGCGCGGCGGATGTCGCCGTTCCAGCCCATGCCGAAGTCGATCTCGCCGCGCGTCGCGCGCTCGATGAACGTCGAGTTGACCGTGTCGACGTTCGGCTTGACGTCGATCAGGAGCTGCTTGGCCTCGTCGACCTCGGCCTGGTCCTCGGTGTTGATCGAGTAGCCGAGCGCCGCGAGCGCCAGCGCCATGATCTGCGTGCCGCCCTCGAGGAAGTTGACGCGCAGGTCCTTCGCCTCGGGCGACTTCAGGAACTCGAACGCGTCGGCGATCGTCTTGCCGTCGAAGTCCGTCTTGTCCGTGAGCCAGTAGAACGACGTGACGCCGTAGTCCTTGGCGACGGAGTACTTGTTGCCCGGGTCGTAGTCCGTCTCCTTGAACGCCGGGGAGAGGTTCGACAGGTTCGGGATCAGCTCGTGCGTGAGCGGGATGATCAGGCCGAGGTCGGCCATCGTCTTCACCGCGTAGCCCGTCGGCGAGATGATGTCGTACTTCGAGCCGCCGGCCCGGAGCTTGGCGAGGATCTCGTCGTTCGAGCCGAAGCCCGAGACGTTGACCTTGAGGCCGTACTCCGACTGGTAGTCCTTGTAGTTCTTCGGGTCGGAGTAGTCGACCCAGTTCGCCATCAGCAGGTCGCCGGACTCCACCTGGCCGTCGGCCGGGGTCGGGGGCGCGTCGGCGGTCTCCTCGCCGCCTCCGCCGCCGCCGCCTCCTCCGTCACCGCCGCTGCCGCTGGAGCCACCGCAGCCGGCCATGTAGGCCGCCGCCATGGCGCCACCACCGGCGAGCATCGCCTGGCGCCGGGTGATCATCTGCTGGATGGCATCACGCCGGTGCTCGGGGACGAGGATGTTGATCTCGTCGGGCTGGTCGGGCATTCGGGTGTGTTTCCTTTCGTGCTTCAGGCCTGGACTTCGAGCGGCTCGGAGTCGGCCGCGGGCTCCGACCCGTCGACCGGTCCGAGGAGCAACGTGGCGGTCGGGCTCCAGCCCAGCCACAGCTTGTCGCCGGCGGAGAGGGCGTCGAGGCCCTCTTCACCGGCTCGGCGCTGGCGGGCGAGGACCTCCTCGCCCGTCTCCAGCGTCGCCACGATCTGGAGATGGTGTCCCATGACCATGGCGTTCTTGCACGTCGCGGGGACGCCCTCGCCGCGCGAGTTCGCGTGCAGCTCCTCGGGCCGCAGCCCGATCCGCACCCGCTCGCCCGGCTTGGCGTCGCGCACGACGCGGCCGATCCCGAAGCGCGCCGGCCCCTGGACCGCCACCAGGTTCTCGCCTTCGCGCTCGAGCGTCGCCTCCAGGTGGTTCATGTCGCCGATGAAGTCGGCGACGAACGGCGTGGAGGGTCGGTCGTAGATCTCCGCCGGGGCCGCCAGCTGATCGATGCGGCCCGCGTTCATCACGGCGATGCGGTCAGCCATCGACATCGCCTCCTCCTGGTCGTGCGTGACCACGATGAACGTGATGCCGACGTCGCGCTGGATGAGCTTGAGCTCGATCTGCATGGCCTTGCGGAGCTTCTGGTCGAGCGCGCCCAGCGGCTCGTCCAGCAGCAGCACCTTGGGCTGCATCACCAGTGCGCGCGCGAGCGCGACCCGCTGCTGCATGCCGCCCGAGAGCTGCGCCGGCTTGGCCTGCTCGCGGCCCGTGAGCCGCACCAGCTCGAGCGCCTCGGCCGCCTTGGACCGCCGTTCGGCCTTGTCCACCTTGCGCTGCTTCAAGCCGTAGGCGACGTTGTCCAGCACCGTCATGTGCGGGAACAGCGCGTACTGCTGGAAGACCGTGTTGACGTCGCGCTTGTTCGGCGGGATGCCGACGGCCGAACGGCCGCCGATCTCGATCTCGCCCGACGTCGGCTCGTCGAAGCCGGCGATCATCCGCAGCGTCGTGGTCTTGCCGCAGCCCGACGGACCGAGCAGCGCGAGGAACTCCCCGGGACGCACTTCGAGGTCGACGTCGTCGACCGCGATCAGGTCCCCGAATGCCTTGGTGACGCCGCGCAGCACGACGTCTGGAGTGACCCCTCTCTCCATGTGGCGCGGACCATACAGAACGCACATCCAGGGTGTCCAGTACGGACAAAAGGTCTAGACCCTCTGGCCAACGGGTCGGCCCGGCGATAATGTTGTCTCCGCAATGGCGCTGCATGTCGGCCTTCTTTCCCTTCTCCTCCCCCCTCGGGGGGAATAGCGCGTGGCGGCCGCGAAGCCGCGAACCAACGGAGAAGAAACGAAGGCCTAACAAAGAAGGAGCAGCCCCATGGACCCCGACCGGGTCGTCATCTTCGACACCACCCTGCGAGACGGCGAGCAGTCGCCGGGCATCTCGCTGAACGCCACGGAGAAGCTCGAGATCGCCCAGCAGCTGGCGCGCCTGGGCGTCGACGTCATCGAGGCCGGCTTCCCGATCGCCTCCCCGGGTGACTTCGAGGCCGTCCGCGCGATCGCCCGCGAGGTGCACGGGCCCGTCATCGCCGGCCTGGCGCGAGCTCATTCCGCCGACATCGAGCGTGCCGCGGACGCGGTACGCGACGCGGAGCGACCTCGGATCCACACGTTCATCTCGACGTCGGACATCCACATCGAGCACCAGCTGCAATCCACGCGCGAGGACGTGAAGGGCTCGGCGCGCGCCGCCGTCGCGCACGCGAAGACGTTCGTCGACGACGTCGAGTTCTCGCCGATGGACGCGACCCGCGCCGACGTCGAGTTCACCGCCGAGGTGCTGCAGATCGCGCTGGACGAGGGCGCGACGACGATCAACATCCCCGACACCGTCGGCTACTCGACCCCGGACGAGTACGCGGGCTTCCTGACGCGGCTCTACGAGCTGGTGCCCGACCTGCGGGGCGCCGTCCTGTCGACGCACTGCCACGACGACCTGGGCCTGGCCGTGGCGAACTCGCTCGCCGGCGTGCAAGCGGGCGCGCGCCAGGTCGAGTGCGCCATCAACGGCATCGGCGAGCGCGCGGGCAACGCGTCGCTCGAGGAGATCGTGATGCTGCTGCACACGCGCGCGGCCGACCTGGGCTACACGACCGGGATCCAGACGCGCGAGATCGCGCGCACCAGCCGGATGGTCTCCCGCCTCACGGGCTACCCGGTGCAGCCGAACAAGGCGGTCGTCGGCCGCAACGCGTTCGCGCACGAGTCCGGCATCCACCAGGACGGCGTGCTCAAGCACCGCCAGACCTACGAGATCATGGACGCGACGACGATCGGCCTGGAGGGCAACGACCTCGTCCTGGGCAAGCACTCGGGCCGCCACGCGCTGAAGAGCGCGCTGGCCGAGCTGGGCTTCGAGGTGGACGGCCAGGCGCTGAACACCGCCTTCAAGCGCTTCAAGGAGCTCGCCGACCGCAAGAAGCAGGTCACGGCCCTGGACCTGGAGGCGCTCGTCACCGACGAGCTCCGCGACCAGCTCCGCTCCTACACGCTCCACTGGTTCGACGTCGACGTCTCCAACCGCCGCCCGCCGCACGCGCGGGTCGCGATCCGCACCCCGGACGGGGAGGAGGCGCTGGGCGACTTCACCGGCGACGGCCCGGTCGACGCGATCTTCCGTGCGATCAACGCCGCCACGAAGCGCGAGGCGCGGCTCCGCGAGTTCCGCATCGACGCGGTCACGGGCGGCCAGGACGCGCTCGGCGAGGCGAGCGTCGTGCTCGAGCTCTCGGGCCAGTCCGCCGCGGGCCAGGGCGTCTCGACCGACATCATCGAGGCGGCGGCCCAGGCCTACGTGCGCGCGCTCTCCAACGCGGAGCGCAAGGTGCACGCCGCCGCGGCCGAGAAGGAGCCGGAGGTCGAGCTCACCGGGGCGCCGTAGCGACGCGGCGGCCCTGCGCGAACCCGGTGGCCTCCACCGCGGCGCGGCGGCCGGGGTCGAACAGGTCGGGGCCGATCGCCGCGACCGTCGCCGCGTCCGGCGCGACGATCGTCACGTCCGCGCCGCGGCGGCGGAGCACGAGCGCCTCCGCGGCGGCCGTCGTGCGCGCGAACGCGCGGAGCGCGCCGAGCCGGTCGCGGGCCAGGCGCGGCGAGGCGGTCGGGTTGAGGCACAGGACGCGGGTGCCGCGGCGCACGGGCGCGGCGTCGAGGTTGGCCGCGCTCCATGCGCCGCCGTCGACGTACTCGCGCCCGCCGATCGTCACGGGACGGAAGACCCAGGGCACCGCGCAGGAGGCGAGCACCGCCTCCTCGACGGTCGCGGGCGGCGCGCCGGGCGCGCCGAAGACGACGCGCCGGCCGGAGGCGCGCTCGACGGCGGCGACCCGCAGGCGGCCGTCGAAGGTGCTGTCCAGCGCGCGGAGCTGCGCCGCGAGCTGCGGGATCGACCGGGTCGCCGTGCGCCCACGGCGCAGGACGGCGGCGCGGAGCGCGGCACGCCCGGGCTGGAGCCCGGCCGCGGCGAGCGGGGCGATGGGGGCGGTGAGCGCGGCGGCCGTCCCGCCGGCCAGGCGGCGCAGCGCGCCCGGGGCGGCGGGCGCCGCCGCCGTCGCCTCCTCCCAGGCCCCGGAGGCATCGGCCGCGACCGCAGGCCGGCGGCCGGCGGCCAGCACGGCGGCGACGATCGAGCCGGCGGACGTGCCGACGAACGCCTCGCACTCCCGCAGGTCCCAGCCGTGCTCGGCCTCGAGGCCGGCGAGCGTCGCGCGCAGCCACGCCTCGCCCAGCACCCCGCCGCCGCCGAGGACCAGCACATCGGGCCGGTTCATGCCGGCGAGCGTAGCTGCCGATCCGGGGTGTACGTGATAACGTACGCCCGTATGACCGAGCCGGCCGTCGCTGCCGTGGGCCCGCGCGTGAAGGCGCTGCGCGAGGCCGGCGGCCTCTCGCTGCGCGACCTCGCCGAGCGCTCGGGCGTCTCCGCGCCGATGCTCTCGCAGGTCGAGCGCGGCGAGACGAGCCCGACGCTCGCGACCGCTGCGCGGATCGCGAACGGCCTGGAGCTCCGGCTCTCCCAGCTCTTGCGCCTGGACGAGGACGGCGCCGTCTCGATCGTCCGGTGCGACGAGCGCCGCACGGGCGGCGCGGGCGCGCACCGCTACGAGGTCCTCACGCCGCCGTTGCCCGGCCAGCGCGCCGAGGTCTCCCGCCACACGCTCCTGCCCGGCGGGGCGACCGGCGGCCCCGGCGACCC
>JBEVIG010000239.1:0-9927 GCA_040510855.1 Solirubrobacteraceae bacterium | reverse complement strand
TCAAGGTCTCCTCGCGCAGGGACACGTGGACGACGTCCTCGGGCGCGGGGCCCTCGGACGGCAGGAGGTCGCCGAACGCGGCGTCCTCGCCCTCGCCCAGCGGCCGGTCCAGCGAGGTGACCGTGCGCGCGGCGTCGCGCAACGCGGTCAGGTCCTCGACCGTGATCTCGGCTTCCTTGGCGATCTCCTCGTCGGTCGGCGCGCGGTCGAGCTTAAGCGAGAGCGCGTTCTCCGCGCGCGCGACCTTGCGCTGCGTCCGGACGAGGTTGATCGGAAGCTTGATGGTGCGCGCCTTCGCGTCCATCCCGCGCTCGACGGCCTGACGGATCCACCACGTCGCGTACGTCGAGAAGCGGTAGCCGCGACGCCAGTCGAACTTCTCGACGGCGCGGATGAGGCCGAGGATGCCCTCCTGGATCAGGTCCAGCAGCGTGAGCTCGGAGCCCTGGTACTTCTTCGCGATGGAGACGACCAGGCGCAGGTTCGCGTTGATCATCCGCTCCTTCGCGTCGAGGTCCCCGCGCTCGATGCGCTTGGCGAGGTCGATCTCCTCGGAGGGCGTGAGCAGCCGGTGGCGGCCGATCTCGTTCAGGAACAGCTGGAGCGCGTCGGTCGTCGCCGACGCGAGCTGCAGGTCGTCGTGCGGCCGCTGCTCGTTCTCCCGGCCGCAGTCGTCGCGCAGCTCGATGTTGCGCGCGTCGAGCTGCTCGTAGAGGTGGCCGAGCTCCGCATCGTCCAGGCCGAGCGCCTGGACGAGCTCGTCGACCTCCATGAGGTTCAGGCAGCCCTGCTGCTCCCCTCTGTCGATGAGCGCGGCGAGCGGGCCTTCCAGGGCGTCGCTTGTCGTCACCGGCATACCGTGACAGTCCTCACCGCGAAACGCACGCGATAAACGCCCAGCGTTTGCGGCGAGCGGCCGCGTGGAACCCCATGGGAGATCGAGACAGGGGGACACGATGCACCGCTTCAAGCGCGACGAAGACGACAGGGGAAGCGTCGCGGCGGGGGAGCGCGCGGAGACGCGCGACCAGCTCGCGAGCGACGGCACGGACCGGCCGGTGGCCGACGAGAGCGCTCAGGGTGAGCGCACCGCCGTCGCCGAGCGCCCGGCCGCGAGCACCGCCACGGACGACGACCGGACGATGGTCGGCGAGCGCCCCGCGGGCGCCGCGACCGAGACGGAGCGCGAGGAGCGCACCGGCACGGCGGTCACGGCCCGCGGCACGGCGACGCACGACGCGCTGCACACGGCGCGGGCGCGCCAGCGTGACGAGTACGGTGGCGTGAACTGGGGCGCCAGCTTCTTCGGCTGGCTCGTCGCGGTCGGCGTCGCCGCGCTGCTGACGGCGATCCTCGCCGCGGCCGGCGCCGCGCTCGACCTCACCACGACGACGACGCCGTCGGACCTCGGGACCACTGAGGAGCTGAGCCTCGCCGGCGCGATCGCGCTGCTCGTCGTGCTGCTGATCGCCTACTACGCGGGCGGCTACGTCGCCGGCCGGATGTCGCGCTTCGACGGGGCCCGCCAGGGCCTCGGCACGTGGGCCGTCGGGCTTGTCGTGATGGTGCTGCTGGCCGGCGCCGCGCTGATCTTCGGCAACGAGTACAACGTGCTCGAGCAGATCAACATGCCGTCCCTCCCGGTGGGCGAGGAGGAATTCACCACCGGTGGCGTGATCGCGCTCGTCGCGATCGTGCTCGGCACCATCGTCGCGGCCATCGCGGGCGGCAAGGTCGGCGAGCGGTACCACAAGAAGGTCGACCGAGCCGGTTTCGTGGACTGAGGCAGCCGGGTAGGGCTCAGATACGCATGAGAACGGAACAGATCGCCCTTCTGACGGCCGATCCCGACCTCGGGGCGCTGCTCTCTGAGCAGCGCCGCGCCGAGGCGGAGCGACGGCTACTGGTGAGCACGCACCGCCTGACGGTGGGCTCCTGGGACGTCTCGCGCCTGGCGGGGGCGAGCGCGGACCACATCGGACTCCTCATCGTCGACGGCGTCATCTCGCGAGAGCTGATCGTCGCCGACCACGTCAGCGCCGAGCTGCTCGGCCCTGGCGACCTCATCCGCCCGTGGCAGGCCGCCTCGAAGAGCGAGCTCCTGCCCGTCGACGCCGAGTGGAGCGTGCTCTCGCCGGCGACGCTCGCGGTGCTCGACCGGCGCTTCGCGGCCGAGGCCGCGCAGTTCCCCGAGCTGACCGCCGCGCTCTTCGACCGGCTCTCGGAGCGATCCCTGCGACTCGCCACCACCCAGGCGATCTCGCAGCTGACGCGCGTCGACCGCCGGCTGAAGGCGCTCTTCTGGCACCTCGCCGAGCGCTGGGGCCGGGTCGGCGGCGACGGGGTCGTGATCCCGCTCGCGCTGACGCACCGGATCCTCGGCCAGCTCGTGGGCGCGCGGCGCCCGACCGTGTCGACGGCGCTCTCCGAGCTCGCCGAGCGCGACGAGCTGGTGCGGCGGCCGGACGGCTCCTGGCTGCTCCGCGGCGACCCGCCGGACGCGTCGACGCTCGACCGCTCGCCCTCGCGCCACGCGCGCGTCGGCGATCTGCTGCGTCCCGCCCGCCGCTTCACGCGGTCGCCGGCGCCCGCGCAGCACTCGAGCGTCGTCCCCTCCGCCTGATTCCGTAGCGTTCCGGGGTGATGGCCGCATCACCCCGGGAACGCATCGACGACCTCTCCGACCGCATCGTCGAGCTGCGCGACGCCTACTACCGCGGCGCCCCGCTCGTCGCCGACGCCGAGTACGACGCGATCGAGGACGAGCTGCGCGCCCTGCTGGGCGAGCACCCCGACCTCACGCCCGACCCGAACCCGCTCGATCAGGTCGGCGCGCCCGCGGTGCTGCACGCGCCGGTGCGCCATCTCCGCCCGATGCTGTCGCTCGAGAAGGCGACGAAGCCCGAGCAGGTCGCCGCGTTCTTCGACCGCTTCCCAGGCCAGCCGGTCGCGGTCATGCCGAAGCTCGACGGCCTCTCGCTCTCGCTCGTCTACGAGCGCGGCCGGCTCGCCCGCGCCGTGACGCGCGGCGACGGGACGACGGGCGACGACGTCACGCCGCTCGCCCGGGCGCTCGCCGACGGCGTGCCGGACGACATCCCGGCGAAGGAGGGCCGCGTCGAGGTCCGCGGGGAGCTCGTGATGCTGCGCTCCACCTTCGCCGCCTACAACAAGGCGCACCCGGACAAGCCGCTGATCAACCCGCGCAACGCCGCCGCGGGCACGATCCGCGCGAAGGACCCGGAGCAGGTCGCCGAGCGCCGGCTGCGCTTCTTCGCCTTCGACCTCGACGCGGGCGACGCGGCGGACGACGACCTCGAGCGTGGCCTGAAGGACCTCGGCTTCGACGCCGCCGACGTGCGCCACACGTCGACGGCGGAGGAGGCGCAGGAGGTCATCTCCGCCATCGAGGAGGAGCGCGACCGCCTCGACTACGACCTCGACGGCGCGGTATTGCGCCTCGCGGACCGCAACGCGTTCGCGGCCGCCGGCACGCGCTCGAGCTCGCCGCGCGGCGCGCTCGCCTTCAAGTACGCGGCCGAGGAGCGCACGACGAAGCTCGCCGACGTCGTCTGGGACGTCGGCAAGATCGGCAAGGTCGCGCCGGTCGCCGTGCTCGAGCCCGTGTTCGTCGGCGGCACGACCGTGACGCGCGCGACGCTGGCCAACCAGGAGGTCATCCGCGCCCGCGACGTGCGGATCGGCGACACCGTCCTGGTGCGCCGCGCCGGCGACGTGATCCCGTTCGTGGCGGGCGTGCTCGACGCCGCGGCGCGCACGGGCGACGAGCAGGAGATCGTCCCGCCCGACACGTGTCCCTCGTGCGGGCAGCCGCTCGTCGAGCAGGGCAACAGCCGCGAGCTGTACTGCACGAACGTCACCTGCCCCGCGCAGACCGTGCGGCGGCTGATCCACTGGGCCTCGCGCGCGGCGGCCGACATCGACGCCATCGGGCCGAAGTGGATCGAGCGTCTCAACGAGGCGGGGAAGCTCGACAAGCCCTCCGACTTCTACGCGCTCACGCGCGAGCAGCTGCTCGAGTTCGACGGCATCGCCGACGTCTCGGCCGACCGCATGATCGAGTCGATCGAGGCCTCCAAGCCCGTCGGGCTGCGCCGCGCGCTCGTCGGGCTCGCGATCCCGATGGCCTCCGAGGGCACGGCGGCGCGGCTGTGCCGCGCCGGGTTCGCCAGCCTCGAGGCGGTCGCGGAGGCCGGCGCGGAGCGCCTCCAGGAGGTCGAGGACATCGGCCCCAAGGTGGCCGCGAGCCTCGACGAGCACCTCAACCGCGACACGACGAGGGCCGAGCTCGAGCGGCTGCGCGGCTTCGGCGTCGACCTCGACGTGCGCGATGAGGACCTGCCGCCGAAGGTCGTCGCCGGGGCGCCGCTGGAGGGGCTCACCGTGGTGATCACGGGCGCGATCGCCGACCCGCGCTCGGGCGAGAAGGTTCCGCGGCCGGCGTTCCAGCGCCTGTGCGAGCGGGCGGGCGCGACGACGGCCTCCTCCGTCTCCGCCGCCACCGACCTGCTGATCACCGGCGCCGACGTCGGCGCGGCGAAGATCGCCAAGGCCGAGAAGCTCGGCGTGGAGGTCAAGGGCCAGGAGGAGATCTGGCCGCTGCTGATCGAGGCCGGCGTGGCCTAGAAGCTGCGGCCGCCGACGCCGGTGGCGAACTCGCGGGCGCGGAACCGCCCGCCGGCGTGCGGCTCGAGCGGGGGTGTCGCGGCGCCTGCCGAGTCGCGCATGCCGCGCATGAGCTCGAGCAGCGCCTCGCCCGCGGACTTGCGCGGCGCCCAGCCCAGCTCGTCGCGGATCCGCGAGCAGTCCATCAGCGGCACCGCGAGTCCCATGTCGAGCCAGCCCGGCGGTGTCGGCTGCAGCCGCGCCTTCCAGCTCAGGTCGGCCGCCGCGCGGATCGGCGCGGCCGGGACCTCGACGACGCGCGCGCCGAGCAGCGGGCCGAGCGTGTCCTTGTCGAGCACCGGCTCGGCGGCGACGTTGTACGCGCCGGACGCGCTCCCGTCGGTGACGGCGAGGCGGTAGGCCTCGCCGACGTCGTCGCCGTGCACGGCCTGGAGGCGCAGGCCGCGCGGCAACGGCAGCACCGGCAGCAGCCTCGGGTCCACGAGCGGCGACGGGAGCAGCGGGCCGGCGAACAGCCGCCGGATCCCCGACGCGGCCTCGCGCTTGAAGATCAGCCCCGGGCGCAGCCGCACGACGCGCAGCTCCGGGTGTGCCGCCTCGATCGCGTCGAGCGCGCGCTCGGCGGCCGCCTTGTGGCGCGCGTAGAACGAGGTCGGCGTGCCGCCCGTGGGCCAGGACTCGTCGACCGCGCGGTCGTCCGGCCCCGCCGAGTAGGCGCCGACGGACGACGCGTGGACGAGCGTGCCGACGCCCGCGGCCGCCGCGGCCTCGAACACGCGGCGCGAGCCGTGCACGTTGACGGCCTCGAGCGCGCGCTCGTCGCGCGACGGCTGGATGAGCCAGGCGAGGTGGACGACGGCGTCGGCGCCGCGGAAGTGCTCCTCGAGCGGATCCCTCGCGACGTCGGCGGCGACCCAGCGCGTCCTGGGCCGCTCCCAGGCCGGCCGGCGGCGGGCGAGGCCGACGATCTCCTCGACCCGCGGATCGGCGGCGAGCGCGGTCAGCACGCTCGTTCCTGCGTTCCCGGTCGCACCGGTGACGACGACTCGCATACGATCGGCCTCCCCCACCCGCCGGGGCGCCAAACAGGGCGTGACGCCGCGGCCGCCAGGGTAGTCCGACAGTGCACCCCTGAACGACTGAAAGGAACCTCGATGCCGACCCGTAACGCCTCCGAAGGCGTCCTGTCCGACGCCAGGGCGGAGCAGCGCGAGGAGCTCGTGGAGCTCCTGAAGAAGGCCTACTGGATGGAGATCGAGACGGTGATCAGCTACATCACCAACTCGATCAACCCGGACGGCGTGCGCGCGCAGGAGATCATCGAGTCCCTGCAGGAGGACATCCAGGAGGAGCTCGGCCACGCGCAGCAGTTCGCGGCGCGCATCAAGGAGCTCTACGGCGTCGTCCCGGGCTCGCTGGACTTCACGCCGGAGCAGAGCTACCTGCAGCCGCCGGAGCACCAGACGGACATCGTCCACGTCATCAAGGGCGTGATCGAGGCCGAGACCGGCGCGATCGAGCACTACAACCGCATCATCGAGTTCTGCGACGACGTGGACCTCGTGACGCAGGACATGGTGATCGCGATCCTGCACGACGAGGAGGGGCACCGCCGCCTCTTCGAGGGCTACCTCCGTGAGTACGAGGCCGAGGGCCTCGCGTAGGGTCACGCCATAGCGTCCGAGGACCCTCCCGCAGGCGGCTGGTACGCACCGGCCCTCGATCTGTTCCCGTCCCCGCTCTGCCTGGTCGAGCTGGGGACGGGCCGGGTCTTCTACGGCAACCACGCCGCCGACCTGCTCGCGGGCGGCACGTTCCCGCTGGCGCCGGGCACCGGCGGCCTGAGCGCGTTCTACGGGCTCTCGCACCCCGACGGCCGGCCCCTGGCCGACGACGAGACGCCCGCGGCCCGCGTCGCGCGGGGCGAGCGCTTCGCGAACGTCCGCGTCGAATGGGACACGCCGGGCGGGCGCCGCTCCATGCTCGTGGCCGGCGGCACCGTCCACGTGCCGGGCACGCGCCCGGCGGGCGTCGTCACCTTCGAGGACATCACTGACCTCGAGGCCGCGCGGCGGCGCGCCGACACGCTCGCCGAGGTCGGCGCGGCGCTGGAGGGCTCGCTCGATCCGCGCGCGATGGCCATGGTGGTCGCCCGGCTGGCCGTGCCGCGGCTCACCGACTGGTGCGCGGTCGAGCTCACGGACGCCGACGGCGGGCGCGCGCGGGCCGCCGTGGCCGGCGGGCCGGAGCCCGAGGCGCCGACGCACCTCCCGCTCCAGGGCGGCAAGGGGCCGGTGGGCACGCTGCTCGCGGCCCCGCGCGGCCCGGCGTCGCTCGAGGGGCTGCGCGACCTCGCCGACCGCTGCGGGCTCTCCCTCGAGAACGCCCGGCTCTACGGCGAGCTCCAGCGCGCGCGGGACGAGCTCGAGGCGATCTTCGCCGGCGTCGCCGACGCCGTCACCGTGCAGGGCGCCGACGGGCGGCTGCGCTTCGTCAACGAGGCGGCGGTGCGGCTGCTCGGCGCGCCCATCGGCCGGACGACCGCGGAGGCGCTGCTGGCCGCCGCGCCGGCGGACCTGCGGGACCCGTTCGAGATGCTCGGCGAGGACGGCCTGCCGTTCCCGTGGGAGCGGCTGCCGGGCCGGATCGCGCTGACGGGCGTCGAGCCGGAGCCGGTGACCGCGCGCTACCGGGTGCGGGAGACGGGCGAGGAGCGCTGGGTGCGGATCAAGGCGCGGCCGCTGCGCGGGGCCGACGGCGACATCACGCACGCGATCAACGTCATCGAGGACATCACGGACCTCAAGGAGGCCGCGGAGACCCAGCGGCTGCTGGCCGAGGCCGGGCGCGTGCTCGCGAGCTCGCTCGACTACCAGGCGACGCTGCGCAGCGTCGCCTGGCTGCTCGTGCCGGCGCTCGGCGACTGGTGCATGGTCGACCTGCGCACGGAGCGCGGCCTCGAGCGCGTCGCGGTGGCGCACGCCGACCCGGCGCTCGCGGAGCTGGCCGAGGGCCTGCAGGGGATCGTCATCGATCCGGCGGGCACCGAGGGGCCCGCGGCCGTCGCGCGGACGGGCCGCTCCGAGCTGCATCCCGAGGTCGGCGAGGCGCACATCGCGGCCGCCGCCCGGTCGCCGGAGCACCACGCGCTGCTCGCGCAGCTGGGCGTGCGCGCGGCGCTGAGCGTGCCGATGACGCTCCGCGGCCAGCGCCTGGGCGTGCTCACCCTCTCCATCACGACGTCGGGCCGCACGCTCGGGCCCGAGCAGCTCGAGCTCGCGGAGGAGTTCGCCCGCCGCGCGGCCGTCGCGGTCGACAACGCACGCGTGCACCGGCAGCGCTCGGCGATCGCGCGGACGCTGCAGAACTCGCTGCTGCCGCCCGTGCTCCCCGAGATCCCGGGGCTCGAGGGCGCTGCGCTCTACCGGCCCGCGGGCGACGGGAACGACGTCGGCGGCGACTTCTACGACCTCTTCAGCGTCGGCGACGACGAGTGGATCGCCGTGATCGGCGACGTCTGCGGCAAGGGCGCCGAGGCGGCGGCCGTGACCGCGCTCGCCCGCTACACGATCCGCGCCGCAGCGGTGCGGCGGCGGTCGCCGGCGCGGATCCTCGGGTGGCTCAACGACGCGATGCGCCGCCAGGACGTCCACGGCCGCTTCTGCACGATCACGTGCGTGCACCTCGACACGGGCCGCGAGCGGATGCAGGTGACCGCGGCCTGCGGCGGCCATCCGCCCGCGCTGCTGCGCCGGGCGGCGGGCGGCGTCGAGGAGGTCGGGGAGCTCGGGACGCTGCTGGGGCTGATGCCGGACCCGACGCTGATCGACGCGCGGGCCGAGCTGGGCCCCGGCGACACGCTCCTGCTCTACACGGACGGGATCACGGAGGCGCGCGCCCCCGAGCGGGTGCTCAGCGAGGAAGCACTGCGCGAGGCGGTGGACCGCGGCCCGGCCGGCTCGGCCCAGGCGCTCGTCGAGCACGTGGCCGCCGTCGCGGTGGGCAAGGAGGGGACGCCGCCGCGTGACGACATCGCCGTCCTCGCCCTCCACGCACGGGGCTAGCTGTTCGGGTTCCCCGTCGCCTTGCCGTCGTCGTTGTCGGGCGCGTCGCCGGCGTCGGGGCGGCTCTTCTCGCGGACGTCCGACTCGCGGCCGCCCTCGTCATCGGTCGGATCCGCGCCGGGCGGCCCCTCCTCGGGGTACCCGGCGCTCGCCTCGTCGTGCGTCTCCACGGGACCGATCAGGTCCGCCGCTCGAGGTCGGCGACCTCGGCGTCCTTGCGCTCCGCGCGCTCCTCGGCGCGGGCCGCCTCGTCCTTCGCGTCGGCCTTGCGCTCCTCCAGCTTGCCCTGGCGGCGCGTGTCGGCGTCGCCCGTGACGTCGCCGATCGCCTGCTTGGCCCTGCCTGTGATCTTGTCGGTGATGCCCATGTCCCTGGGGTACCGGAGCGGCCCCGGCCCGAAACGGGCGGCAGTCACCTCGGGGACGCCCGGTCAGCCGCTGTGCTCGGCGACCGTGCGCAGCCGCTCGAGCGCGCGGCGGATGAGCCGCGAGACGTGCATCTGCGAGACGCCGACGCGCTCGGCGATCTCGGCCTGCGTGAGGTCCTCGACGAACCGCAGGTGCAGCACGATGCGGTCGCGCGCCGGCAGCGCGGCGAGCGTCGGCGCGATCGTCGCGCCGTACTCCACGAGCTCGAAGCGGCCGTCCTCGACCCCGATGGACTCCGCGTAGGTCTCGCCGTCGCCCTCGTCGCCGAAGCGGTAGGAGTCGAGCGAGACCGCGTCGTAGGCGCCGACGGCCTCCATCGCCTCGAGCACCTGCTCCGTGGAGAGGTCGAGGGTCTGGGCCACCTCGTGCGCGGACGGCGAGCGGCCGAGCTTGCGCGAGAGGTCCTTGACGGCGTTGTCCACCCGCATCACGCGCTCCTGCATCCCGCGCGGGACGTGCACGGCCCAGCCGTTGTCGCGGAAGTAGCGCTTGAGCTCGCCGAGCATCGTCGGCACGGCGTAGGACGAGAACGCGGTCTCGCGTGCGGGGTCGAAGCGGTCGATCGCCTTGATCAGCCCGAGCGTGGCGACCTGGACGAGATCGTCGAGCGGCTCGTCGGAGCGCCGGTAGCGCCGCGCCATGCGCCGTGCGAGCGGGAGCAGGCGTTGGACCAGCTCCTCGCGGGCGGACTGGTCTCCGTGGCGGTGGTAGCGGATGAGCAGCCTGCGGTCCTGCGCAGACCGGCTCACGCCCGCCCCCTCCGCCTCGTTGACGGCTCCGGGTTGCCG
>JBEVIG010000238.1:0-16328 GCA_040510855.1 Solirubrobacteraceae bacterium | reverse complement strand
CGACGTCCTCGAAGCCCATGACGAAGCCGGTGTCGTAGAGCCCGATCCGCTCGAGCGTCGCGTGCCGGATCAGCTGCAGCGCGCCGGTGACCGGGCAGACCGCGGGCAGGTTGGCCTCGTGCAGGTCGGCGGGGGCGAAGCGGTGACGATGGTCGTACCAGCCGTAGAGCCGCGAGTGGTGGATCCCCGCGTGCTGGATCAGGCCGTCGGGATAGAGGAGCTTCGCGCCCACGACCGCGGCGGGGCGCCCCTCGGCGTCCGTGCGCCCGACCATGGCCTCGAGCCAGCCGCCCTCCACGAACTGGATGTCCTGGTTCACGAGCAGCGCGTCCTTGCCCTCGGCGAGCGCCAGCTCCAGCCCCTCGTTCACGGTGCGGGAGAAGCCGGAGTTGTCCGGTTTGCACACGAGGCGCTGCCCGAGCTCCGCGCACACGGGACCGAGCTGCGCGACGAGGTGCCGCGCGGGGCTGCCGTCGTCGACGACGACGACCTCCAGCTCCGGCGCCGTGGCGGCCATGGAGACCAGGCACCGGAGCAGCAGCTCGGCGTCGATCTCCTTGTCGAGGTACGTGGGAACCACGGCGAGGACGGACACGACCTCGTTGATCGGACGGCGCGCGTGCGACTTGAGCCCGGTCAGCCGAGGCGGACGTAGCCGATCGCGCCGTCGCCCGACGCGTCGTGGACGCGGCGGGTGACCGCGTCGGAGGAGTTGCCCTCGATCGTCTGCACGCGGCCGTCCGGCAGCACGGTCTCGACGACGCCGATGTGCTCGTCCCACACGATCAGGTCGCCGGGCTGCGGCGTGGCGCCCGCGGCGGGGATCGACTTGCCGGAGCGCTCGGCCCAGGCCCAGACGTCGTCGACGCGCCCGTAGCCCTGGCCCTGGTCGCCCAGCGGGACGCCCGCCTCGCGCGCGGCCCAGCTCGTGAAGTACGCGCACCACGGGCCGACGCCGCTGCCGGCGGTGGCCTGCCGGTACTGCGCGATCCGCGGCGAGTCGTTGGAGCCCGGCGGCTGCTCCGCCTGCCCGACCTCCTTCTGGATCAGGGCGACGATGGCCTGGCCCGCGGAGGTGCCGGGCGCGGGGGCCTGCGTCGCGGCGAGGGGCGCGGCGGCCTGGGCGCCGAGCCCGGTCCGGGCGTCGAGCAGCGTCCCGGCGAATCGCGTCGGCGCGCCGGCCTGCTGCGGCGCGGCGGGCTGCCGCGGCGCGAGCAAGGAGTGGATCTCGGCGATCCGGGCGAGCGTGACGTCGAGGGACATCGCTCCGAGTGGTCGGCCGGGCCTCCGGACCCTTTAACGCGAACGGGCGGGCCTGATGGCCCGCCCGTTCAGCGATCCGTCCCTCGGTGGGGTTATGTAGGGCCCGACTAGCGCAGGAGCGAGAGCACGCCCTGCGGGGCCTGGTTGGCCTGCGCGAGCATGCTCGTGCCGGCCTGCTGCAGGATCCCGAGCTTCGTGAAGGAGACCATCTCGGCCGCCATGTCCACGTCGCGGATCCGGCTCTCCGACGCGACCAGGTTCTCCTGGTACGTCGCGAGGTTGTTGAGGCGGTGCTCCAGGCGGTTCTGGGCAGCGCCGAGGTCGCCGCGGATGGTCGACACGTTCTTGATGGCGGTGTCGATCTCCGTGATGTCCAGGGCATCCCAGTTGGTGGTGCCCGTGCCGCCCGAGACGTCGGCGACCGCGGAGGTCACACCGGACGCGCCGGTGAGGTCCGAACGCGAGACGTCGATCGTGTCGCCCTGGTTCGCGCCGACCTGGAAGGTCGTCGTGCCCGAGGCGTCGAGCAGCGTGATGCCGTTGAACGCGGTCTTGGCGCGGATGTCCGTGATCTCCGTGGCCAGCTGCTTGGCCTCGGCGACGATCGCGTTCTTGTCATCGGTGCTGAGGGCGCCGTTGTTGTACTGCACCTTCAGGTCACGCATGCGCTGGAGCATCGAGTGGACCTCGTTGAGGGCACCCTCCGCCGTCTGGACGAGCGAGATGCCGTCCTGCGCGTTGCGCTGCGCCTGGGCAAGGCCGCCGATCTGACCGCGCATCTTCTCGGAGATGGCGAGGCCGGCAGCGTCGTCGGCGGCGCGGTTCACGCGGTAGCCGCTGGAGAGCTTCTCCATCGACTTCGCGGCCTTGGCCGCGGTGCCCGTCAGCTGACGGTGCGCGTTGAACGCCTCGACGTTGTTCTGGATACGAAGGCCCATTGATCATCTCTCCTTGATGATTGGGAGTGAGCCGGAGCGACTCCATGTCGCTCCCTTACATCCGCAGTGATCGGCCCGGGCCCTCCGGACTTGAACGCGGATTTCGGGGCGCTGGACGTCCGTACTACGCGGACCACTCGCGGTGCGGCGGGGCGTCGTCGCGCGGCGGCTGCGCGCCCTGGCGGGCGCGCTTGCGGCGGCGCTCCTCGCGCTCCTGCCGGCGCGCCTCGCGCTCGACGGGATCGAGCAGCGGGGACCGCTCGACGGGCGGCGTGTCGGTGCGCGGGCCGATCGGTCGGATCGGGTCCACGGCGGGCCTCAGTTGCGGGCGGCGGCCGCGGAAGCGGCGCGCTCGGTCGCCTCGGTGCGTGCCCTGGCGGCCTCGAACTGGGCGTCGCGGTAGGCGATGATCTCGCCGAGCACGAGCTGGCGCCAGACCATCACGCCGGCGCCCCAGGCGACGAACTGGGCGGCGATCCCGCCGAGCAGCCCGCGCAGGACCGCGTCGAACGCGGGTACGCCGGCGCGCAGCGAGAGGAAGGTGACGATCACGAGGCCCAGCAACCCGGCGCGCGCCCGCAGCCGGCGGATGCTGCGCGACGCCCGCGGGTGCGCGACGAGCGCGACCTGGTCGGCGGGCGCGTCGCCCTCGCCCTTGGCCGCCTTCTTCGCCACGGTCAGCCCCGCGCCATCCGCAGCTCGGCGCGCTGCTTCTCGTTGATGAACCGGTCGAGGCGGTTCGCGTCCTCGCGGGAGATCTCCTCCGTGTGGACGCCCTTCTCGTGGTCGTCCTCGCGCACGATCGAGCCGGTGATCATGACGGGCGGCTCGCCGGGGAAGAGCTCGAGCTCCACCCGCACGCGCGAGCCGATCGGGGCGGAGCCCGGGTCGCGGACGAGGATGCCGGTGCTCGACACGTTCAAGCTGGTGGTCTTCGCGCACTGCCCCTGGCCGAGGTCGGTCGGCACCTCGTCGCCGATCAGCGCCGGGAGGGCGAGGACGGTGAGCTGGGCCGGCACGACGGCCTGCACGCGGACGGCCTCGCGCCGCTGGATCACGCTGTCGGACTCCTTGACCACGCGCAGGACCTCCGGCTGGTCGGCGGACCAGGAGACCGCGCCCGTCACGCGCTGGATGCCGCGCGGCGAGATGCACTCGATCCGCACGGTGCGCCCGTCGAGCCGTCCGATGCCGGCGGGCGCCTGGACGGCGAGCGAGAGCAGGACCGCCGCGTCGTCCTCCGCCTCCACGATCGCGGGCAGCTCGCCGTGCAGCGGGAGCTGGACCGACACGTAGCGGGAGCGGAGCCGGCTCATGGCACGAGCTGGGCGGCCAGGGTCGCGGGATCGGCGGGCTCGACGCCGCCGCGCGTGGCGACGTAGGAGAGCGGCCGGCGGGTGCGGACGGCGAGCTCGACCGGCGCGCCCGGGCGGGCGGTCTGATCGGCGTGCGTGAGGGCGAGGTGGGTGAGGCCGAGCGGCGCGAGGGCGGCGGCGACCTCGTCGGCGGCCGCGGCGCTCACCGTGGCCGGGAGCGCGAGATGGACCTCCGTGGCGCCGAGCGCGCGCAGCTCGGGGGCGAGCGCGGCGGCGGCGCGGGCGTCGCCCGAGCCGAGCGCGGGCGTGTCGATCAGCGTGACGAGGGCCTCGCGGTGGCGCAGCCGGCGCGCGGCCTGCGCGGCGTCGGTGGCGGCGATCACGGAGACGCCCAGCGGCTCGAGCTCAGCGGCGAGCGCGCAGCCGCCGTCGCGCGACCGCAGCGCGACCACCACGACGTCGTGGTCGGCGCCCGCGTACGCGGCGGCGAGCCGGGCGATCAGCGCGGACTTCCCGGTGCCGCCGGCGCCGGCGACCGCGATCACGCGGCGGTCCGGCCCGAGGTCGGAGAGCACGGGGATCCGCCGCGCGAGGGCGGCGCGGGCGAGCTTCTTGAACTGCTTGGGCGTGGAGAACGGCAGGCCGTGCGCGGCGGCCTCGCCGGCGATGTCGGCGGCCAGGTCGGCGGAGACGCCGGCGGCGACCATCCGCTGCTCGGCGGCGGCGGCCGCGGCGGGGCGGTCGGGGCCGGCCGGCGGCGGGGCGGTGACGGGCGCGGCGGTCTCGAGCTCGAGTGTCCCGGCGACGACCGGCTCGGGCGGCGCCTCGTAGCGCGGCTGCGGGCCGTAGAGCCCGGGGCCTGCGGCGGCGGTCGCCATCAGGACGTCGCCCGCGCGGTCGGCCGCGGTCGCCTCGGCGCGCGCGAGCGCGTCCGCGAACGGCGCGGCCTGCTCCACGAGCGCCTGGATCGCCGGCGCGCGGAGGCCCTCGGCGGTCGCGCGGTCGTTGCGCATCTCCACGTCCTGGTCGGCGGGGAGCGGGCCACGCGCCTCGACCTCGACGAACGACTTCTGGAAGAACCCGCCGACGCCGCCCGCGAGGCCCTCGCGGCGGCGCAGGACGATGGCGTCCGGGCCGAGCTCGGCGCGGATCTGCGGCAGCACCTCGTCGAGCGTGCGGCCGCGGAAGGTCTTGACGGCCTGATCCATGTCGTCCCGGGACATCGGCATTCCGTCCAGGTTCTTCAATCCGGCCGCGTCAGACATGCGACGTCACCGCCGCCTCCATCGCATCGGCCGGGCCGATGACCCCCGAGGTCTCCACGGAGACGCCCGGGGCGATCTCGTTGTAGGAGCAGACCGCGAGCTGCGGGAGCCGCTGCTCGCACAGCCGCCGCAGGTGCCGGCGCACGCGCGCCGAGCACAGCAGCACGGGCCGGCCGCCCTGGCCGAGCGCGTGGTCGACCTGGCGGGCGCAGGCGTCGACGAGCGCCGCCGCGCGGGTCGGGTCCATGGCGAGGAACTCGCCGTCGGCGGTCTGCACGAGCGCCTCGGCGACCTCCTGCTCGAGCGCCGGGTCGAGCGCGATCGCGCGCAGCGTCCCGTCGAGGTCGAGGTAGGGCGAGACGATCGTGCGGCCGAGCGCCTGGCGGGCGTACTCGCCCAGCATCGCCGGGTCGCGCGTCAGCCGCGCCTTGTCGCCGACGGCCTCGACGATCGCGCCGAGGTCGCGGATCGAGACGCCCTCCTGGAGCAGGCTCTGGAGCACCCGCTGGATCTCGCCGAGCGAGAGCACGTCGGGCACGACCTCGTCGACCACGGCGGCGTTGACCTCCTTGAGCTGGTCGAGCAGGTGACGCGTCTCCTGGCGGGTGAGCAGCTCGGCCGCGTGCGCGCGGATGACCTCGGTGAGGTGGGTGACGACCACGGACTCCGCGTCGACCACCGTCCAGCCGAGCGCCTCGGCCTCGGCGCGGGTCGGCTCCGCGACCCACACGGCGGGCAGCCCGAAGGCCGGCTCGGTGGTGGGGACGCCGGCGAGCTCGCCCATCGCGTCGCCCGGGTCCATCGCGAGCTGGTGGCCGGCCATGATGCCGCCGCGCGCGACCTCGGTCCCGCGCACGCGCATGACGTACTCGTGCGAGTCGAGCGCGACGTCGTCGCGGATCCGCACGGGCGGGATGACCATGCCCATCTCCGAGGCGATCTGGCGGCGGATCGTGCCGACGCGGGCGAGCAGCGTGCCGCCCGCCTGCTGGTCGACGAGCGGGACGAGGCCGAAGCCGATGGCGAGCTCGAGCGGGTCGAGCGCGAGCGCGTCGAGCGCGGCGTCGCGCGGGGCGGCCTGCTCGGCGCCGGTCGGCGGGGCGAGCTGGGCCTGGAGCTTCTCCGTCGCCTCCCGCTCGGCCTTCGTCGGCACCTTGCGCAGGGCCCAGCCGATCGCGAAGAACATGCCGCCGATGAGCAGGAAGGGCAGCTTGGGGAGCGCCGGGATGAGCGCGAAGCCCATGATCACGCAGCCCGCGACGAGCGGCGCCTTGCGCTGCTCGAAGATCTGGTCGCTGATGTCGTTGCCGAGGTCCTTCTCGGAGGCGGAGCGCGTCACGAGGATGCCGGTCGCGACGGAGATCAGCAGCGCCGGGATCTGCGCGGTGAGGCCGTCGCCCACCGTCAGCAGCGAGAACTTGTGCACGGCCTCGCCGAACGGCAGGCCCTGCTGGACCACGCCGATGATGATGCCGCCGACCAGGTTGATGAGCGTGATGAGGATGCCCGCCATCGCGTCGCCCTTGACGAACTTCGAGGCGCCGTCCATCGCGCCGTAGAAGTCGGCCTCCTGGGCGATCTCCGCGCGGCGCTTGCGCGCCTCCTCGTCGGTGATCTGGCCCGTGTTGAGGTCGGCGTCGATCGCCATCTGCTTGCCGGGCATCGCGTCGAGCGTGAACCGGGCGCCGACCTCGGCCACGCGGCCGGCGCCGTTCGTGATGACGACGAACTGGATGACGACCAGGATCAGGAAGACGATCAGGCCGACGACCACGTTGCCGCCGACGACGAAGTTGCCGAAGGCGGTGACGACGTGGCCCGCGTCGCCGTGCAGCAGGATCAGCCGCGTGACGGACACGTTGATCGCGAGCCGGAAGAGCGTCGTGAGCAGCAGGAGGCTCGGGAACGCTGAGAAGTCGAGCGCGCGCGGGACGTAGAGCGTCGCCACCACGATCATCAGCGCCGCGGAGATGTTGAGCGTGATCGCCAGGTCCAGCACGAACGGCGGGAGCGGCACGATCATCATCACGACGACCAGGACCACCGCGCCGGCGGCGAGGAGGTCGGCGTGGCGGCCGATCTTCTTCATCGACTCGTTCACGCTGCGGCGCTCCGTCCGGCCGTGCGATAGACGAAGGCGAGCAGCTCGGCCACGGCCTGGAAGAGCTCCTCGGGGATCATCCGCCCGATGTCGACCGACGCGTGGAGCGCGCGGGCGAGCGGCGGGTCGGGCACGACCGCGACGCCGGCCTCCCGGGCCAGCTCGCGGATGCGGAAGGCGACGAGGTCCTGCCCCTTGGCCACCACGACCGGGGCGAGCGCGTCGGCGGAGTAGCGCAGGGCGACCGAGTAGTGCGTCGGGTTGGTCACGACGACGTCGGCGGTCGGGACCGCGTCCATCATGCGCGCGCGGGCCAGCTCCATCGCCCGGCGGCGCTGCGCGCCCTTGACCTCGGCGGGCAGCTGCTGCTGCTTGCCCTCGTCCTTGACCTCCTGCTTGTCCATCTTGAGGTTCTTCTCGTGGCGCCAGCGCTGGTAGATGACGTCGGCGACGGCGATGAGGAGGTAGGCCATCGCGGCGCGCTGGGCGATGCCGAGCGCCATGTGGCCGATCTCGGGGAGCAGGACGGCGGGCGGCATGCCGACGAGCGCCGCGAGCTCGTCGAGCTTGGGCAGCAGCGCGAGGGCGGCGATCGCGCCGACGGCGACGACCTTGACGACGGACTTCGCGCCCTCGAACAGCGCGTGCGTGCCGAAGATCATCTTCGCGCCCGCGAGCGGGTTGAGCTTCTTCGGGTCGGGCTTGACGGCCTCGAACGAGGGCTTGAAGCCGACCTGGCCGACCGACGCGACGAGGCCGGCGACGAGGCAGACCGCGGCGATCGGGGCGAGCGACAGCAGCCACGCCTCGGCGACCTCCATCAGCACGTCGCCGATCCCCTGGCGGCTCACGACGTCGGGCTGGGAGCAGAGCAGCAGCAGCTCGCGGCTCGCGTCGCCGATCCGCTGCAGCATCTTCGGCGCGAAGGCCGACAGCGCGAACAGGGCGGCGAGCAGGACCACTGCCCCGTTGAGGTCCATGGAGCGCGCGACCTGCCCCTTCTTGCGAGCGTCGTCGCGCTTCTTGGGTGTCGCCTTCTCGGTGCGGTCGCCGCCGGAGGCCATCAGTGGTTCCTCCGGCGATCACCGGGCGAAGCGAGCGCGTTCGGGTCCACCGGAGGGACCACTACGCCACCTTCAGCGACTCGAGGGCGGTGGCGACGGAGCGCTGGAGCTCGTCGCTGAGCCAGCCGGCCGCGAACGGCAGCGAAGCGCCGACGAGCAGCAGTCCGATCGCGATCTTGGCCGGGAAGCCGACCGCGAAGACGTTGAGCTGCGGCACGACCTTCGACACGACGCCGATCGCGACGTCGGTGATGATGAGCGCGAGCAGGACCGGCGCGCAGATCTGGATCGCCGCGACGAAGACGCCCGAGAACGCGAGCTGCGCGGCCTGGGTGAGCGAGCCGAGCTGCGGCGCGTCGAGCAGCGGCACCGCCTCGTAGGAGCGCGCGAGGCCGGCGATCACCCAGCCGTCGCCCCCGATGGCGATGAACACCATCACGCCGATCATCGTGTAGAGCTGCTGGAGCAGCGACGACTGCGTGCCGGTCAGCGGGTCGACCACGCCGCCGAGCGAGAAGCCGATCGAGAGATCGAGGATCGCGCCCGCCGCCGAGACCGCGGCGAACAGCGCGGCGATCCCGAAGGCGAAGGCCAGGCCGACCAGCATCTCCTTGCCCATGAGGCCGGCCATGGCCCAGATCCCGTCGGGGATCCGCTCGTCGCCGAGCGTCGTGGCCGCGAGCGGCGAGATGCCGATCGCGAGCGCGACGGCGGCCACGCCGCGCACCCGCGGCGGGAACGACTTGGACGAGAACAGCGGCGCGATGAGGAACAGCGGCGCGATCCGGGCGAGGACCAGCGCGAACGCCAGGACCTGCTGCTCCGAGAAGCGCTCCAGCATGGCCTGGGCGTTCATCCGCCCGCCACCAGCTCCGGGATCGAGCCGTAGAGCTGCGCCGTGTAGGTGACGACCTCGGAGAGCATCCACGGGCCGGCGATCACCAGCACGAGGCCCATCCCGACGATCTTCGGGATGAACGTGAGCGTCTGCTCCTGGATCTGCGTGACCGCCTGGAAGACCGAGATCACGAGGCCGATGACGAGGCCCACGAGCAGGAGCGGCATCGCGATCTTGAACGCGACCTGCATCGCCTGCATCGCGAGGTTGATGACCTCGTCCTGGCTCACGTGAAGCTCTCCACGAGCGAGCGCGTCACCAGGTTCCAGCCGTCCACGAGGACGAACAGCAGGATCTTGAACGGCAGGCTGATGAAGATGGGCGGGAGCATCATCATGCCCATGCTCATCAGCGTCGACGCGACGACCAGGTCGATGATCAGGAACGGCAGGAATATGAGGAACCCGATCTGGAACGCCGTCTTGAGCTCGGAGATGACGAACGCCGGGATCAGGACGTAGGTCGGGACGTCGGCGCGGGTCTTGACGTCCTTGATGTTCGCCAGCGACACGAACAGCGCGATGTCCTTCTCGCGCGTCTGGTCGAACATGAACTCGCGCATCGGCACCTCCGCGCGCTCGAGCGCCACCTTCTGCGTGATCTCGCCCTTCTGGAGCGGTTCGAACGCCTCGACCTTGATCTTGTTGAAGGTCGGCGCCATCACGAAGATGGTCAGGAAGAGCGCGATGCCGACGAGGACCTGGTTCGGCGGCGCGGTCGGCGTGCCGAGGCCGGTGCGGATGAAGCCGAGGACGATGATGATCCGCGTGAAGCCGGTGAGCGTGAACAGCGCGGCCGGCACGATCGCCAGCGCGCCGATCGCGAGCAGGATCTGGACCGCGTTGACGCCGTCCGTCTTCACTTGATCACCGTGCGCTTGCGCAGCTCGTCGATCAGGCGGCCGCTGCGCGTCTCGGTCGCGAAGACCTCGGGCTCGGGGAGCTCGACGCCGTCGACGGACGGGCCGATGAGCCCGAGCCCGCGCGCCTCCGCCTCCGTGTAGGTGCGGATCGGCGTGACGCCCTGCTCGCCCGTGCCGACGAGGACGATCTCGTCGCCGGCGCGGACGAGGTGCAGCGAGTGGTGCGTGTTGAGCGGCAGCGTGGCCAGCGTCTCCAGGCCGCTGCCGGCGGCGCTCGCCGACTTCGAGGACTTGATCTGCTTGAGCACCCACGTCAGCCCGTAGATCACGCCGATGACGACCGCGAGCCCGACGATCGTGCGGACGATCGAGGTGCCCGAGGCGCCGACGTGCTCGGCGGCCTGGCCGCCCGTGTCGCCGTCGCCGAGGTTCAGCCTCGTGCCCTCGCCGTCCGCGGCGAGCGCCGCGGCAGGGGCGAGCAGCACGCCGGCGAGGGCGAGCGCGGGGATACGGATGAGGGCAGGGGAGATCTGCATTCCACCGAGGACGGGCGACTCTGGATGGGAGTCGCCCCCCGTAGTCGGACGGTCAGGTCGCGTCTTGAGCGGGCGGCCGCGACTCGAAGCGCAGCTCGTTGACCACGGCGCCGGCGAGGAGGATCAGCGCGAGCGCGTAGAACCAGACCAGGACGATGATCACGAAGAGGAACGACGTGCCGATCCGCAGCGAGCTCACGTTGGTGAGGTAGAGCGGGAACGCGTAGTCCACGATGGCGATCGCGAGCGCTCCGCCGGCCGCGCCCGGCCACACGCAGCGCCACGGGATCGGGCCCCGCGGGACGCGCCAGTAGACGAGGCACAGCAGCCCGAAGAGGGTCGCCAGCCCGCCGACGAGCGTGAGGTAGTAGACCAGCCCGCGGCCGTCGCCGAGCCCGAACGGGAGGTCGCGCGAGCCGCGCACCACGATGCCCTGCACGGTCGGGATGACCACGCTCGCGACGAAGAAGAGCAGGACGACGGCGAGCATCCCGAGCGCGAACAGCTTCTGGCGCACCCAGGAGCGGCACTCGCGGTGGTAGATCTGGCAGAACGCGGTGTCGAGCGCCCCCCAGAACGAGCTCGAGAACCACACCGCGGCGATCACGGCGAGGATCCCGACGGTGGTCGAGGACTCCTGGATCCGGCGCAGGCCGTCGATGAGGGTCGACTGCGCCGCCTGCGGGAACAGGCGCTCGAGGTCCTCGACGACGGAGGCCTCGACGTTCTCCGACGACAGGATCCGCCCGGCGACGAAGAGCGCGACGAGCGCCAGCGGCAGCACGGAGAGGATCAGGTTGTACGCCACCATCGCGGCCAACCCGGTCAGGTTGTCGTCGTAGGCCTTCTTGAAGAAGGCGGCCACGGCCCGCCGCATGGCGGGCAACTATGCCCTACTCGGCGGGCGGCTCCGCGCCGCGGGCGCTGCCGGCGACCTCGGTGATCCGCAGCCCGAACTCCTCGTCGATCACGACGACCTCGCCGCGCGCGATCGGCTTGCCGTTGACCAGCAGGTCGACGGGCTCGCCGGCGAGCCGGTTGAGGGTCACGATCGAGCCGGGGCCCAGGGCGAGCGTCTCGCCGATCGTCATCGTCGTGCGGCCGATCTCCACCGCCAGGTCGACGGGGACGTCGCGGAGCCGGTCCAGCTCGGCGCGCGGGTCGGCGGCCGGCGCGGCGCCGGGGCCGACCGTCGCCTCGAAGGGGACGTAGTCGACCGCCTCCGCCGCCTCGGGGACGGCGGGCACGAGGCCGGTCTCGGTGTCGGTCAGGTCGCTCATGGCACTCACTGCACGGTCAGGTCGGGGAACAGGACTTCCTCGACGTGCGCGTCCGTCTTCCTCTTGATCGCCGCGAGGATCGCCTTCTTGACCTTCTCGCGGCCCTCGTGGTCGACGAGCTCCTCGGCGGGGATGTCCGTGACCTCGTTCGTGATCAGGTCGCGGATGATCGCCTCCTGGGGCTCGGCGCCGTAGCCCTCGGGCGGGGCGGGCGCGCCGTGGCCGCCCGCGGCGACGGGGAGGTGGGGCATGACGAGCGCGACGGAGAACTTGGCGAAGCGGCCGCCCGAGAGGTTCACGAGGAACTCCTTCGGCATCACGTAGACCTGGCCCTCGACCTTCGGCTTCTTCTCCTTCTCGGCGGGCTTCGCCAAGACGGTCTTGTAGGCGCCGCCGGCCGCCACGAGGGCGACGACGACGATGATCAGCTTCTTCTTCATGGCGTGTCGCCTCCATGCGACAGGGTTGCTCCATGCAGCCGGGTCAGGACGATCTCGACCCGGCGGTTCAGCGCGCGACCGCGGGCGGTCGCGTTGGTGGCGACGGGGTGCTCGTCGGCGTAGCCGGCGAGCGAGACGCGCCTGGCGCCCACCCCCGCGCCGACCAGCTGCTGCACGACGGCGCCTGCGCGCGAGCCGGACAGCTGCCAGTTGGACGGGAACTGCGCGGTGTGGATGGGCCGGTCGTCCGTGTGGCCCTCCACCTGCACGGGATGCTCGCGCTCGGCGGCGATGATGCCGCCGATCTTCCCGAGCGTCGGGATGGCGGCGGCGTTGACCACCGCGCTCCCCGAGTCGAAGAACAGCTTGTCCGTGAGCAGCCGGACCTTCAGGCCGCGCTGGTTCACGGTCGTGGAGACCTTGTGCTGGAGCCCGGCCTCGCGCACGGCCTTGTCGATCCGGCGCTTGAGCGCCTGGAAGTCCTGCTCCTCGCGGGCGGCGAGCTCGGCGGCGGCCGCGGCGGCCTTGTCGGCCTCCGCGTCGTCGACCTCCTCGGTCTTGAAGCCCTGCTCCATCGCCTCGATGGGCGTCATCGACGGCAGCGGCGGCTCGGGCGGGGAGTCGAGCGACTCGGACTGGTTGCCCCGCTCCATCATCGCCTGGCCGCCGGTGAGCACGGGGCCGGAGAACGCCTCCTGGAGCGACTGGCGCAGCTCCTTCACCTTCGACACGTTCGTCGAGGAGATCGCGAAGAGCACGACGAAGACCGCGAAGAGCAGCGTCATCATGTCGTAGCCCGAGACGAGCCAGCGCTCGTGGTTCTCGTGCTCCTCGTGATGGTGCTTCTTATGCCGTCTGGCCGCGCTCATGGCACCGTCAGGCCGCTTGCTTCTCCGCCGTGCCGCCGCCGTCGCCGCCGCCGGTGGCCGAGACGCGCTCGGCGGGCGGCACGAACGCCATCAGCTTCTCCTCGATGACGCGCGGGTTGTCGCCGGCCTGGATGCCGAGGATCCCCTCGAGCGTCATCTCGCGGAAGTGCATCTCCTCCTCGGAGAGCTCCTTGAGGCGGTTCGCCATGGGGAGGAAGACGATGTTGGCCGAGCCGACGCCCATCAGCGTCGCGAGGAACGCGGCGGCGATCAGCGGGCCCAGCGTCGACGGCTGGTTCAGGTTGTTCATCACGTTCACCAGCCCGAAGACGGTGCCGATGATGCCCATCGTCGGCGCGAGCGCGCCGGCCTGGGTGAACGGGTTGCGGTTGACCGCGTGGCGCTTGCGCATCGCCTCGTTCTCCGCGTCGAGCACGGAGTAGACGAGGTCGGGATCCGTGCCGTCGACGACGAGCTGGATGCCCTTGCGCGTGTAGGGGTCCTGGATGTCCTTGACCGCCTCGTCCAGCGCGAGCAGGCCGTCGCGGCGGGCCTTCTCGGCGTAGGAGACGATCTCCTTCACGCGCCCGACCAGGTCGAGGTCGTCGGGCATGAAGGCCTTCATGTAGAGCTTCACCAGCCGGATGTGGGCCGGGATGCCGCAGGCCGCGATCGTCGCCCCCAGCGTGCCCACGAGCACGATGAGCATCGCCGGGATGTTGATGGCGACCATGACGTTGGTCCCCTCCATCGTGGCGCCCATCGCGATCCCGAGCAGCGAGATGACGATGCCGATGCCGGTGCCGAACTTCATTCGTCGTCCTCCTCGGGCTGCGGCGGACGGTGATCGCCGACCGTGCCGCGCACGAGCGCCAGCGCGCCCGAGGGCGTGGAGCGCCGGGCCGGCCGCGCCATCGCGTCCAGGACGGACGTGCGCCAGGCGCGGATCAGCGTCACGACCTCCTCGGGCGTCTCGATGACCAGCAGCCGGGAATGGGTCGTCAGGGTCACGACCGTGTCCGGGTTGGCCTCGACCGTCGCGATGAGGTCGGGGTTCAGATGGAAGGGGGTGGGCTCGTGCGCGAGCTTGTGGAGACGGATCATCTCGACCCGGTGATCGGACGCGGGCGAGGGTTCTTAAGCACCAAGGGCCCGCCTGATGGCGGGCCCTTGATCTGCGTTTCGCCTCCGGCGACGTTGCTAACGCTTCAGGTTGACCAGATCCTGCAGCATCTCGTCCGAGGTCGAGATGACGCGGGAGTTGGCCTGGAAGCCGCGCTGGGCGGTGATCATCTGGGTGAACGACTGGGCGAGGTCCACGTTCGACATCTCGATCGTGCCCGCCGAGGTCAGGCCGGTGCCGTTGTTGCCCGGGGTCGAGGTCTGGGCGGGGCCGGAGTTGGCCGAGACGAGCCAGCGGTTGCCCGAGGCGCGCTCGAGGCCCGCCGAGTTCTGGAACGTCGAGAGGCTGATGTAGCCCACGGTCGTCCGGGCGCCGCCGCCCGCGGGGATGTAGGACACCGAGCCGTCCTGGCCGATCGCGACGTTCGTGCCGCCGGGCGGGACGCGCAGCAGCGTGTCGGGCGCGCCGGCCGCGGCCGCCGTGCGGCCGAGGACGTAGAAGCCCTCCTGCGTGAGCAGGTAGCCGTCGGTGTTCGTGGTGAAGTTGCCCGCGCGGGTGTACTGCGCGTTCGTGCCGGCCGGGATGCCGGTGGCGGGCGTGGTGACGACGGCCTGCGCGACGGCGAAGAAGCCCTCGCCCTGGATCGCGACGTCGAGCGGGTTGCCCGTGGACTGCAGGGCGCCGCCGGTCATCATGTTGTCGATCGAGCCGAGGCCGACGCCGAGGCCGACCTGGGCGGCGTTCGTGCCGCCGTTGGCGCCCGAGGAGCCCGACGCGCCGCGCTGCAGCTGGGTCAGGGAGTCCTTGAACGTCGTGCGCGCGGACTTGTAGCCGATCGTGTTGACGTTCGCGATGTCGTTGGCGGTGACGTCGAGCATCACCTGGTGGTTCTTGAGTCCGCTGATCGCGGAAAACATGCCTCGCATCATGAGGGCATCACTCCTTCGTCACGCGATCTGCGTGATCGTGGCCGGGTCGACACCCTCGGTGCCGTTGACGGTGAGGACGGTCGAGCCGTCCTTGGTTGAGACCTTCTCGACGACGCCGGTCTTCTCGACGTCGTCCCCGCCCGTGTAGGTCACGGTCCGGCCGATGAGGCCGACGGCGTGGCTCTGGGTGAGGTTGGCGGCGATGACCTCGTTGGCCTTCGCCAGGTTCGAGACCTGCTCGAGCGTCGAGAACGACGCCATCTGGCCCATGAAGTCCTGGTCCTTCATCGGGTTCATGGGGTCCTGCATCTGGAGCTGCGCGACGAAGAGCTTGAGGAACTGGTCCTTGCCCATCTCCGCGTTCTTGCCGGAGGCCGCCTGGGTGGAGGCGGCGGGGGAGCCGGTCTGCTTGATCTCTGTGACTGATTCCATGTCCTGTTGGGGGAGAGGGCTAGGCGAGGACGTCGACGTGGACGCCGTCGGGGAGCTGGACGGTCTCGATGACGACGGGCTCCTCCTCGGGCTGCCCGCCGTCGCGGCCGTGCTCGCGCGGGAGGCGGTGGAGCTCGCGGGCGCGGTCGCCGGCCAGGTCGGCCTGCGCGCCCGCGGAGCCGGCGGAGCGGTCGTCGCCCGACGTCGAGACGTCGAGCGCGAGGAGGGTCACGTCGTGGCGCTCGAGCGAGCGGCGCAGGTCGTCCGCGGCCTGCTGGAGCAGGCGGGCGGCGTCGGGCGAGTCGGCGACGACCTGTGCCGTGACGCCGGCCGCCGAGGTCTGCAGGCGGATCTCGATGCCCCCGAGCTCGGCCGGGCGCAGGTTGAGCCGCGCGTGGGAGATCGGGGAGTCGCTGCCGCGGGAGCGCTCGATGGCGACGTGGAGGAGCTGCGCGACGGCGCGCGGCGCCTGGTGGAGCGGCGCGCTGCGCTGCAGCGCGACGGCGGGCTGGGCGGTCGCCGCGGCGGGCTGCGGGGGTGTGGAGGTCGTCGGGGGCGCGACGGGGTCGGCGGCGATCGAGGGCTCGGCGCCCGCGGGCTGCGGCTGCGCGGGCTGCGGGGCGGACGGCGCGGACTCGGCGGCGGGCGCCTCGGCGGCGGCGGCGGGCTGCGCGGCCGGGGGCTGCTCCCGGGGCTGCGCGGGCTGCTCGCCAGTGTCGCCGGTCCCGGGCTGCGGGCTGGCGGGCTCGGCGTGGGGCTGGGCCGGCGCCGCGTCGGCGGGCAGCGGCGCGGGCGCGGCGACCTCGGGCTCGGGCACGGCGGCCTCCGCGGGCGCGTCGGCGGCGGGCACCGCGGCGGCCGGCGCGGCGACGGCGGGCTCGACCGGCGCCGGCGGCGCCGCCCCCGCGGCCCCGGGGGGCCCGGGGGCGGCGGCGGCCCCCGGGGGCGGGAACCAGGGGGGGGAAAAGGGAAAAGCAAGAGACACAGGGGGGCCCAAAGGGGCGGCAGCGCC
>JBEVIG010000237.1:0-18829 GCA_040510855.1 Solirubrobacteraceae bacterium | reverse complement strand
CTCGTCGTCGGCCTCTGGAAGCAGCGCCGCTTCGCGATCGTGCTCGTCACGCACGACGTCGAGGAGGCGATCCTGCTCGCCGACCGCATCGCCGTCCTCGACGGCGGCGCCGTCGCCGACCTGCTCGACGTCGACCTCCCGCGGCCGCGCTCGCGCCGCGACGACCGTTTCGAATCGCTGCGCGTCCGGATCCTCGAGGACCTCGGGGTGTCCGACGTCGACGCGCGGCTGAGTGCCCACGCCGACTGATCACGGAGCCACGATGACCCTGCACGAGAACGGCCCGGCGCCGCGCTTCGGCGTGTGGGCGCCCGTCTACGGGACCTGGGGCGCCCGCACGCATCCCGACGACCCGGTCGACGCCGGCTACGCCCGCACCCGCGCGCTGCTGCGGGAGTTGGAGCAGGCCGGCTTCGACTCCGTCCTGCTCGCCGAGCACATCGTCAACCCGCAGAGCGAGCACCTCGACGTGCTCGAGACGTGGACGGCCGCCGCCGCGATCGCGGAGGCGACGGAGCGGATCGAGATCATCGCCGCGGTCAAGCCGCTGCTGTTCCACCCGGGCGTGCTGGCGAAGCTCGCCATCGGGATCGACCACGTCAGCGGCGGCCGCTTCGCCGTCAACCTCGTCTCGGCCTGGTTCAAGCCGGAGATGGCGCGGCTCGGCATCGAGATGCCGCCGCACGACGAGCGCTACGCCTACTCGGAGGAGTGGCTCGCGCTCGTCAAGGCGCTGTGGCGCGGCGAGCGCGTCAGCGCGATCGGCGAGCGCTTCCCGCTCGAGGACCTCGAGCTGCGCCCCGGCCCGGTCCGCCCCGGCGGCCCGACCGTCTACTTCGGCGGCGAGTCCGAGCCGGCCCGCGCGCTCGCCGCGAAGGACGCCGACGTGTTCTTCATCAACGGCCGCCCGCTCGAGGACACGGCGGCGCTGATCGAGGACCTCCGCCGGCGCGAGCGGCCCGCCGGCGCGGCGCCGCTCCGCTTCGGCCTCGCCGCCTTCGTCATCGCCCGCCCGGACGAGGACGAGGCGCAGGCCGAGCTCGCGCACCTGATCGAGCTGTCCGCCCGCGACGACCGCTCGAGCGTCGTGAACGGCACGGACAAGGACGTGGCGATGATGAAGGTCGGCGCCGGCAAGCCCAAGGTCGGCACGAACGGCGGCACGCTCGCCGGCCTCGTCGGCTCCTACGACCAGGTCGCGGAGCGCATCGCCGCGTTCCACGCCGCCGGCATCGAGCTCCTGATGCTCCAGTTCCAGCCGCTCGAGGCGGAGGCCCGGCGCTTCGCCGCCGAGGTCATCCCGCGGGTGCGCGCCCTCTCCCTCTCCCCTGCCTGATCCTCCCCGACCCCAAGGAGACACCTCACCCATGTCGGTATCCGCCCCGCCCATCACCGAGCTGTGGTACACCCGCTGCCCGGTGCCGACGGCGTCCAGCCTGGCGATCGCCCAGGGCTGGCTCGACGACGAATTCGCCCGCGACGGCATCGCCGTCGCCTCGCTGCGGTCGAGCGCCGACCGCACCGTGCGCGAGTCGCACTTCGGCCACACACAGGCCAACTCGTTCCGCCAGGGCGGCAACATCCCGCCGCTCTGGGCCCGCTCCCACGGCGCCGACGTGCGCCTGATCGGGCTCTCGTGGGCCGAGCAGTACCAGGCGGTCGTGACCCGCCGCGACAGCGGCATCGAGGGCCCGGCCGACCTGGCCGGCCGCAAGCTCGCGCTGCCGCGGCGCCTGAACGACCAGATCGACTTCTGGCAGGCGACCGCGCTGCGCGGCTACGAGTCGACGCTCCGCCACGCGGGCCTCTCGCTCGACGACGTCGAGCTCGTCGACCTCCCGGTCGCCGAGCCGTACCTGCCGCAGGACGGCACGGCCCACAGCCGCTCGCTGTTCGGCGCGTACACGAACCGGCGCCTGCAGTCGGCCGAGGTCGTCGCGCTCGTCCGCGGCGAGGTCGACGCGATCTACGTCGCGGGCGGCCGCGGGCCGGACCTCGAGGCGCTGCTCGACGTCCACGTGGTGTTCGACATCGCCGCGCAGGACGAGCTCGCGCTGAAGATCAACAACATCACGCCCGCGGCGCTGACCGTGAGCGGCGCGCTGCTCGACGAGCGGCCCGACCTCGTGACCCGCTACGTGGCCGCGAGCCTGCGCGCCGCGGCGTGGGCCAAGGACAACCCGGTCGAGACCCGCCGGATCATCGCCCACGAGGTCGGCATCGCGGAGGACTTCGTCGAGCCCGGCTATCCGGACGCGATCCACGCGAACCTGGAGCCGAGCCTGGACGAGGTGCTCGTGGCCGCGCTCGAGGACCAGCTGGACTTCCTCGTGCGGCACGCGTTCGTCGAGAGCGCATTCGACATCCGCGAGTGGATCGACCCCGCGCCGCTCGCCGCCGCCCGCGACCTGGTGGCCGCGTGATGCGCCGGCTCCTGCTCCCCCCCGCCCTGCTGCTCGCCCTCGGGCTCGCGGCGGGGTGCGGCTCCGACGACGACGGCGACGGCGGCACGGCCACCGCGTCGAGCGGCAACGGCGGCGGCGGCGAGACGGTCACGGTGACCGTCGGCGTCCCGCGCAACTTCGGCTTCCTCTCCACGCTCTGGGCACGCAACGTCCAGCCCGAGGGCGTGAAGGTCGAGTACAAGTACTTCCCGGTCTTCACCGACATGCTGACCGCGCTCAACAGCGGGAAGATCGACCTCACGGAGATCGGCAGCGTCGGCGCGGTGCAGTCCGTCGCGAACGGCGGCAACGTCCGCGCGGTCGCGGTCACCGAGCCCAACGCGGAGAACATGGGCCTGCTCGTCCCGAAGGACAGCCCGGCGCAGTCCTTCGCGGACCTCAAGGGCAAGAAGATCGCGTTCCTGAAGTCGACCAACTCGTACATCTCCTTCCTGCACCAGGTGAAGGAGGCGGGGCTGGAGGAGAGCGACTTCCAGATCGTCGAGATCTCGGGCCCGCCGGCGAACAAGGCGTTCCAGACGGGCGCGGTCGACGCGTACTACTCGATCGACCCGAACATGGCCGACCTCGTCGAGCAGACGGGCGGGCGGATCATCTCCACGGGCGCCGACGTCGACGTGGAGAACCTCTACCCGTACGTCGCCACCACCGACGCGCTGGAGAACAAGCAGGAGGCGATCGGCAAGGTCATCCAGGCCGTCGCCGACAACATCGCCTGGATCCAGCAGAACCCGGACGAGCAGGCCACGCTGCTCGCGCCGAAGCTCGGGTTCTCCGAGAGCGCGATCAAGGCCACGTACTCCCGCGGCGCGACCGCGCTGCAGCCGATCGACGACACGTTCTACTCGGGCGAGCAGGGCGTGATCGACGAGCTCGAGGAGGCCGGGATCGTGACCAAGCCGGTGCAGGTCCAGGACGTCTACGTGCCGGACTTCAACGACCGGATCACGCCCGAGGCATGAGCGTGGTCGCCGCGGCGGGGCTCGATCTCTCCGTCCCGTCCCAGGTCGCCGCGATCGCCTCCGACGAGGAGGCGGTCGCGGCGGCCGCGGCGTACGCCGCGGCCATCCGGCCCGGCGCCGTCGCCCGCGACCGCGACGCGGCGCTGCCGTTCGAGGAGCTGCGGGAGCTCGCGCGGACCGGCCTGCTCGGCATCCGCGTGCCGCGCTCCGCGGGCGGCGCCGGCGTCTCGAGCGCCACGGTCGCCGAGGTCTTCCGGCTGATCGCCGTCGCCGACCCGGCGGTCGCGCAGATCCCGCAGAACCACGTCTGCTTCGTCGACACCGTCATCCGCTACGGCAGCGCGGAGCAGCGCGAGCTCTTCCTGCCCGAGTTCCTGCGCGGCGCGCGGCTCGGCAACGCCCTCTCCGAGCGCGGCGGCAGGACGTCGCGCGACTGGGTCACCCGCCTGCGCCCGGACGGCGAGGGCGGGTACGTCCTCGACGGCCGCAAGTACTACGCCACGGGCGCGCTCACCGCGCAGTGGCTCCCCGTCTTCGCGCTCGACCCCGAGGAACGGGTCGTGGTCGCCTACGTCCCGCGCGAGGCGCCGGGCGTCACCGTCGGCCAGGACTGGAACGCGTTCGGCCAGCGCGCGACGTTCTCGGGGAGCGTCGTGCTGGAGGACGTCCGGGTCCCCGCGGCCTGGGTCATCGCCGACCCGCTCGCGCGCGGTCGCGCGACGACCTTCGGCGCGTTCGGCCAGGTCATGCACGCGGCCGTCGACGCGGGGATCGCGCGCGGCGCGCTGGAGGACGGGGTGGCGTTCCTGCGCGAGCGGGCGCGGCCGTGGTTCGAGGCCGGCGTCGACCGCGCGGCCGACGATCCGCACCTGCTCGTGCTCGCGGGCAGGCTCGACGTGCAGGTCCGCGGCGCGGAGGCGCTGCTGGCCGCCGCCGGCGCCGCGCTCGACGCCGCCGACGCGGCGCCCGCGGACGTCGAGGCGGTCACCGCGGCGCGGCTCGCCGTCGCGGCCGCGCGGGCCGCCTGCGGCGACGCCGCGCTCGAGGTCGCCACGGCGATCTTCGACTTCTCCGGTGCGAGCGCCGCCGACCGCGACCACGGTCTCGACCGCCACTGGCGCAACGCGAGGACGCACACGCTGCACGACCCGACGCGCTCCAAGCACCACCACCTCGGCCGCCACCTCGTGGCCGGCGACGCCCCGCCCGTCGACCACCCGCTCCTCTGATGCGCGGCCGATGTCCCGTGATCGCCGTGGTCGGCGCCGGCTTCTCCGGCACGGCGACGGCGATCCACCTCCTCCGCGATGCCGCACCCGGCACCCGGGTCCTGCTGATCGAGCGCGGCGACCGCACGGCGCGCGGCATCGCCTACGGGACGGGCGACGCGCGCCACCGGCTCAACGTCGCGGCCGCCCGGATGAGCGTCCTGCCCGGCGAGCCCGACGACCTCGTCGCGTGGGCGGGCTGCGCGCCGGAGACCTTCCTCCCCCGCGCGCGCTACGGCGACTACCTGTGCGCGCGGCTGACCGGGACCGCCGCGGGCTCCGCGGCGCGGCTGGAGCGGCTGCAGGGCGAGGTCGTCGCGGTGCGCGACCGCGGCGGCGCGCTCGAGCTGCGCCTGCGAAGCGGCGGCACGCTCGCGTGCGACCGCGCGGTGCTCGCGCTGGGCTGGCTGCCCGTCGCAGCGCCGTGGCCGGGCGACGAGCGGGTGGTCACCGACCCGTGGGCCCCGGGCGCGCTGGGCCGCGCGGCACAGCCGGGGACCACGCTCGTCGTCGGGACGGGGCCGACGGCGATCGACGTCGCGCTCACCGTGACCGCCGAGCCGGGCGCGCGGGTCGTGGCCGTCTCGCGCCACGGGCGGCTCCCGTTCGCCCACCTCTCCGGGCTGCGGACGCCGGCGCCGCCGCCCGACTTCGGCACCGGCGTGCTGCGGCTGCGCACCGCGGAGCGGATCGTGCGCGCCCATCTCGCGCAGATCGAGCTCGACGGCTACGACTGGCGCGACGGGATCGACGGGATGCGGCCGCTGCTGCCCGGCCTGTGGGCGCGGGTGCCCGAGCCCGATCGCCGCCGCTTCCTCGCGGGGCGGCTCCGGGCCTGGGAGATCCGCCGCCACCGGCTCGCGCCCGAGGTCGCCGGCGAGGTGGCGGCGCTGCGCGCGGACGGCCGCCTCGAGGTGCATGCCGCCACGGTCGAGGGCCTGCGGGCGGACGGACGCCGGGTCGAGCTCCAGCTCGGCGACGGGCGGGTGCTGCGCGGCGACCGCGTCGTGCTGTGCGCGGGCGCCGGCGGCACCGTGGCGGGCACGACCGACCGGCTCGTCGCCGACCTGCTCGAGTGCGGGCTCGCAGTGCCGGACCCGCTCGGCCTCGGCCTGCGCACGGCGGCCGGCGGCGCGCTGCTCGACCGCCGCGGCCTGGCGAGCCCGCGGCTGTGGACGCTCGGCCCGCTCCGGCGCGGCGAGCTCTGGGAGAGCACCGCGGTGCCCGAGCTGCGCGTGCAGGCCGCCGGCGTGGCGGGAGAGGTGCTCGCCGCGGGCGCGGTCACGCAGCCGCTCGCTGCCTGACGCGCACGCGGTCGGCGACGCGCTCGCGGAAGGCGACGAACTCCGGGGCGGTCCGCAACGCAGCCGTGCGCACCGCGGGCGCCGGCACGGGCTCGTCGAGCACGATCCGGCCCGGCCGCTCGCTCATGACCAGCACGCGCGTGCCGAGGAACGCGGCCTCCTCGACGCTGTGCGTGATGAACAGCGCGGTCCGGCCCGACTCGCGCCAGATGCCGTGCAGCTCGGCCTGCATCTGCTCGCGCGTCAGCGCGTCGAGCGCGCCGAACGGCTCGTCGAGCAGCATGATCGCCGGCTCGGAGGCGAGCATCCGCGCGATCTGGCAGCGCTGCTGCATCCCACCCGAGAGCTCGTAGGGCCGCGCGTCGGCGAACTCGGCCAGCCCGACGCGCGCGAGCTGCGCATCGGCCGCCGCATGCCGGGCCTGCTTTCCGACCCCGCGCATGCGCAGGCCGAACGCGACGTTGTCGCGCACGCTCAGCCAGGGGTAGAGGTTCGGGTGCTGGAAGACCACGCCCCGGTCCGGCCCCGGCCCGCGCACGTCGGCCCCCGCGACGCCGACCGTGCCCGCCGTCGGCCGCTGGAAGCCGGCGAGCAGCGACAGCAGCGTCGACTTCCCGCAGCCCGACGGGCCGACGACGGCCACGAACTCGCCCGGCCCGATCTCGAGGTCGATCGGGCCGAGCGCCTCGACCTCGGGCCGGCGCCCGCCACCGTAGACGTGGCGGACGCCGTCGAGGCGGACGCTCACCGCGCGGCCACCGACTCGGCGAAGCTCGGGTTGACCGCCTCGGAGTAGAACTGGTCGTCCTGCGTCGACGGGATCTGCGCGAGCTCCTGGTTGAACTTCGCCGTCGCCGCGAGCGCGGAGCCCAGGCCGCCGCCGAGGGCGTCCGGCGCGACCTGCTCGGAGGCGTCGAGGAAGATCAGGTCCTTCATCTGCGCCAGCGCCGCGGCGGGCTCGAGGTTGAGCTCGGCGGCGACCGCCGCGGCGGCCGCGTCCGGGTCGTCGCGGTAGAGCTTCACCGCGCGGTCCTGCTGCTCGACCCAGGTCTTCACGGCATCCGGGTACTGGTCCGCGAACTCGTTCGTGACGACGCCGAGGTCGTAGGTGGTCTTGCCCTCGTTCGCGAGCTGCTCGGAGTCGACGAGCGTCGTGCCGCCGTCGGCGACGAGCTCGGCCAGCACCGGGTTCCACACGTAGGCGGCGTCGATGTCGCCGCGCTCCCAGGCGGCCGCGATGTCCGGCGGCTCCGCGTCGACGATCTCGACGTCGCCCTGCGCGATGCCCGCATCCTCGAGCGCGGCCAGCAGGCTGTAGTGCGACGTCGAGGCGAGCGGGGTCGCGATCTTCTTGCCGCGCAGGCCCTCGAGGTCGGTGATGCCGTCGCGGGCGACGAGCGCCTCGGCCTTGCCGATCACGTCGTGGATCCACGGCACCTGGTACTCGAGCGGCGTGCTGAGCCCGCGGGCGACGGGGCTCGAGCCGGCCAGGCCGATGTCGACGCTGCCGGCCGCGATGGCCTCGTTGAGCACGCCCCCGGAGTCGAAGATCTTCCACTCGATCTCCGTGTCGGGCAGCGCGGCCTCGAGCCAGCCCTCGTGCTTGACCACGAGGTCGCCGTTGGGGATCGCCTGGTAGCCGATCACGATCTTGTCGGGGGCCGAAGCGCCGCCGGCGCTCGCGGCCGCGGTCTCGCCGCTGTCGTCGTCGCCGCCGCAGGCCGCCGTCCCGGCGGCGAGCGCGACGAGGGCGAGGCTCAGCAGGGCCTTCGCCCGGCTCGGGAGGGTCATGTGGGGAGGTCTCCTTCGGTGGTGGGGAGGTGGCGGGTCATCCCTTGCCCCGCCAGGGGACGACGCCCCGCTCGACGGCCTTCACGGCCTGGTCGAGGAGCAGGGCGGTGATCCCGATCACGACGATGCAGAGCACCGCCACGTCGGTCTGCTGGAACTTCTTGGTCGTCCACGCCAGGCCGCCGATGCCGGGCAGGCCGTCGACCGTCTCCGCCGCGACGATCGTCGTCCACGCGAAGCCGATGGCGAGGCGCGTGCCGGTGAACACCTCCGGCAGGACGCTGGGGAACTGCACGTGCCGCAGCACCTGCCAGCGGCTCGCGCCGAGCGCCCGTGCGGCGTCGACGCGGTCGCGGCGGATGCCCTGCACGCCGCCCGCGACCGCGAGCGCGATCGGCGGGAACGCGGTCAGGAACAGCAGCCAGATCTTCGACGTGTTGCCGATCCCGAACCAGATGATCAGCAGGGAGAAGTAGGCGAGCGGCGGCAGCGAGCGCAGGAACGTCACGTAGGGCTCGGCGATCACCTGGAACGGCCGCACGGTCGCGAGCAGCAGCCCGATCGCGATGCCGGCGACGATCGCGAGCACGACGCCGGCGGCGATCCGGCCGAGGCTCGCGAGCAGGTGCTCGTGGAGGTAGTGGCCGCTCAGGCCCTTCTGGCCGCCGTTCACGGACTCGGAGTCGAGGAAGCGGTCCCAGACCGCGGACGGATCCGGCACGAACAGGTCGGACCAGATGTCGAGCTCGGCGACGATCCACCAGGCGGCGAGGAAGACCGCGAGCGAGAGCAGCCGCGCCGCCGAGCGGCGGCCCGCGCCGGGTCGGAGGCGTCCGGGGCGCGCCCGGCGCGCGGCCGGGCGCTGCTGCGCGATCTCCTCGACCGCCGTGCTCACGAGGCGACCGCCAGGGCGGCGTCGTCGCTGGCGAGCAGCCCGCGCGAGCGCAGCACGGGCAGGAGGCCCTCGCCGGCGCGGTAGGCCTCCTCCAGATGCGGATAGCCCGAGAAGATGAACTCGGAGATGCCGAGCGCGTGGTACTCCTCGACGCGGTCGGCGACCTCCTCGTGGCTGCCCACCAGCGCGGTGCCGGCACCCCCGCGCACGAGCCCGACCCCGGCCCAGAGGTTGGGCGAGACCTCGAGGCGGTCCGTGCGGCCCTCGTGGAGCGCGACCATCCGGCGCTGGCCCTCCGACTGCGACGCGGAGAGGCGCGCCTGGGCGCGCGCGATGTCGGCCGGGTCGAGGCCGGCGAGGAGCCGGTCGGCCTCCGCCCACGCCTCCTCGGCGGTGTCGCGGGTGATGACGTGGAGGCGGATCCCGAAGCGCAGCTCGCGCCCGGCGCGGTCCGCGGCGGCGCGGACGCGCTCCACCTTCTCCGCCACCTGGGCGGGCGGCTCGCCCCACGTCAGGTAGACGTCGACGTGGCGCGCGGCGGTCTCGATCGCCGCCGGCGAGGAGCCGCCGAGGTAGATCGCCGGCCGCTCCGGCGGATCGGCGACGCGCGCGCCCTCGACGCGGACGTGCTCGCCGCTGAAGTCGAGCTCCTCGTCCCAGGCGGCGCGCAGCACGGCGAGGAACTCCCCCGCCTGGGCGTACCGCTCGTCCTTGCCGAGGAAGTCGCCGTAGCGGCGCTGCTCCGCGTCGTCGCCGCCGACGACGACGTTGAGGAGGAGCCGCCCGCCCGAGATCCGCTGGTAGGTCGCGGCCATCTGGGCGGCGAGCGTCGGCGAGAGGAACGCGGGCCGGAACGCGACGAGGAACTTGAGCCGCTCCGTCTGCTGCGTCAGCGCCGCGGTCAGCACCCAGGGGTCCGGGCACCAGCTCGAGATCGGCGTGAGCGCCGCCTCGAAGCCCGCCTGCTCGGCGGCGCGCGCGACCTGCCCGAGGTAGGCGAGGCTGCCGGGCCGCTGCCCGTGGCCGAGGTCCTCCCCGGGGCGGCGGCCGACCGCGTCGCCGTGGCTGAGGTCCGTGCGCGAGTCGCCCGTCGTGGGCAGGAACCAGTGGAGGCGGGCCGTCATGCGGCAGAGGAATACCACAATGTCCATTGACTTTGTATGGTTTATGGCGATGACCGACCGCGCCTTCCTGATCCTCCACGGCTGGCAGAACCACCGGCCGCCCGCCCACTGGCAGTTCTGGCTCGCCGAGCGGCTGCGGCAGCGCGGCGAGCTCGTCCTCTACCCGCAGCTCCCCTCGCCGGACGAGCCGGTGCTGGAGGAGTGGCTCGCGCTGCTGCGCGCGGAGCTGGCGATGCTCGGCGAGGGCGAGCGCATCGTCATCTGCCACTCGCTCTCATGCCTGCTGTGGCTGCGCCACGCGGCGTCGGCCGAGCCGGAGCACGTGGTCGACCGGCTGCTGCTCGTCTGCCCGCCGGGCACGTCGTCGCTCCCGCACGAGCTCGGCACGTTCTTCCCCGCCCCCGGGGATCGCGAGGCGCTGACGGGGTCCGTGCGACGGCAGCCCGAGCTGGTCTGCACCGACGCCGACCCGTGGTGCCGCGAGGGCGCGGCCGAGGTCTACGGCGAGCCGTTCGGCACCCGGGTCCACGTGGTCGAGCGCGGCGGCCACCTCGCCGCGGAGGACGGCTATGGCCCGGGGCCGGCCGTGGAGCGCTGGGCGCTCCACGGCTCGTTCGGGCCCGCGCCCGTCGCCGCGCTGGTCTGACTCACGCCGGACGGCGGCGCAACGCGATCACCAGCGCGGCGAGGCCGAGCGCGCAGCCGATCGCGCCGAGCACGATCGCGAGCGTGCTGCCGCCGTCGTCGCCCTCGTCCGCCGCGGCCTCGACCGGAGCGGCCGTCTGCTCGGCCTCCCCGCCCGCGCCGGGCTCCGCCTCGGCGCCCTCGCCGCCGGCGTTCACGCGCGCGGCGTCCGCGGAGACGACCGTGACCGGCGCCGGGTTGTCCGAGTCCGGCGGCCCGATCCACGCGGCCTCCTCGCCGTCGTCGTAGCGCTGCACGGCCTTCCAGACGAGCTCGCCCTCCTGCTCCGGCGTCGAGGCCAGGAAGCCGAACCTGACGAAGCCGTCCGTGGCCATCCGGCCACGCCAGCGCACGACGGACACGCTGCCGTCGTCGCCCTGCTCGACGGTCCGCTTCCAGCCGGGCACCTCCTCGAACGAGAACGGGAGCACGTCCTTCGGGATCTGCAGCGACACCTCGGTGGTGTGCGCGTCGGTCTCGCCCGGCACGAGCACCTCGAAGACGACGGGGTCGCCGGGCGCCGCCTCGGTGGGCGTGACCTGCACGTGGGCCTGCGCGGGCGCCACCGCGGCCAGCACGGCCGCGGCGGCGAGCGCGATCGGATACCGCGCCCGCATCAGCGGAGGCGGAAGGAGTACGACCCGGACTGCTCGTGCCCGTCGGCCGCCTTGATCGACCAGCGCGCCTTGTAGCGGCCGGCGCCCAGGCCCGACTTCAGGCTCGCCTTCAGCCGCGTGATCTTGCGCGGGTCACGGCCGCCGCTGCCGAGCGAGACCTTCGAGCCGCCCTTGCGCTTGACCTTCAGGGTGCCGCTGCGGATCGCCTGGGTGAACGTCGCCGTCACGGAGCGGATCCCCGTGCTCGCGCTCCCGCCGCGGGAGGGCTTGGTCGACTTCAGCTCGGTGTGCGCGGCGAGCGCGACGGGACCCGTGCCGGCCGACTGCAGCGTCGCCGTGGCACCCGACGCGACGATCCGGTCGCCGGCCCGCGCCGTGACCGTGAGCGCCAGCGCCTGCTTGGCCTGCTTGAGCTTCTTGCGCGCCTTCCTGCCCGGCCGCAGCGCGACCTGCGCGGTGCCGTCGGCGGCGAGCGTGACCTTCTCGCGGTCGAGCCGCGCCGAGGCGAGCTTCAGCTTGCGCGCGGTGCCGTACGGCACGGTCAGGTCGACCGTGACCTCGGCGCCACCCGGGCCGCTGACCGACGCGTTCGTGCCCTCCTTGCGCAGCGCCTTGGCCTTGATCGTTGCGCTCGGGAGCGCGACCGTCATCGGGGTGAGCCGGGCGGTCAGCCTCGCCACCTCGCCGCGGGCCGCGTCGAGCAGCCCCTGGAGGTTGAGCTTCGCCTTCTCGGCGTCCGCGAGCGCCGTCTTCAGCGGCTCCACCTCGTGCTCGATGAGGCCGGAGTTGAACTGCGCGTTGGACGACTGCGTCTCGTCGGCCGGCACATAGGTGCCGCCCAGGCCGGTGCAGGCCGCGGCCGGGTCGGCCACCGTCGCGAGGTCGACGCCCGTGCGCGCCTTGACCTCCGGGATCCAGGTCGCGGGATCGTCCTCGAGGCCCGCGCTCGCCCCCTGGAACGGGACGTAGGCGTAGAACGGGTCCTCGCCCTGCCACGAGCGGATCGCGGCCTCCGAGTCGAGCGCGGCGACGTCGCACGTCGCGTGCGCCTGGGCGCCGCGCGTGCCCGCGGCGACGAGCTCGTCCCATGAGAGCGTCGCCCGGTAGGGCCCGGGGATGCTCTTGTAGTCGAACACGCCGCCGGTGGTGCGCCCGTTGGACTCGCGCAGCACGAAGGTGAACCCGTGGTTGGCGACGACGTAGCGCGTCTGCGGGACCAGCACCGTCGGCTGGCTCTCGTCGGGGACGGTCTGCGCCGTGTCCTTGTAGACGGACGGGTGCGCCGACGCGGCGGCGGGGATGGCCAGCGTCGCGAGGATCGCGAGCGCGGGGACGGTGGACTTCATCGGACGACTCCGGAATTCGAGGTGGCCCGCTCGGCGCGCTTGCCGGACGGGATGAACACGACCTGGTAGCGGCCCTTGCGCGGTGAGCGCAGCCGCAGGGTGAAGCGGCCGCCGCGGGTGCGGGCGGTCGCGGTGGGCTCGACCGCGCCGCGGCGCAGCAGCAGCACGCGGCCGGGGAGCTTCGGGCGGATCCGGCCCTTGACCTTCACGGCGCCGCCGGCGCGCTCGCGCACGCGGATGCGCACGACGGGCTTCACGCGCAGCGTCTTCGTCTGCGAGCCGATGGACTCCGCGACGGCGCGCACGCGCGTCGTCTCGCGGATCGGCAGCAGCAGCGAGAACGTGCCGTCGGCCTGCGTGACGGCGCGCCGCGTGACCGACCGCCGCGCGGTGGCGGTGACGTCCACCGCCACGCCCGCGCGGGCCGGCACGACGCGCCCGCCGACGGCGACCTTGCCGCCGCCCTTCACGCGCCGGGGCGCGTCGAGCACGACGGCGGTCGTCGTCGTGCCCGGCCCGCCGCCGCCCGGCCCGGGACCGCCGGGCGCACAGCTGCCGGCCACGACGTCGGCGCCGAACTCGGTGCCGGCGGGATCGGTCCCGCCCGGCGCCCGGTCGACCCAGTGGGGATCGGTCGCCGAGCCGCCGTCGTAGGTCAGGACGAAGGGCCGCGCCAGCACGGAGCCGGGCGCGACGCCCGGGACGTCGATGACGAGCGCGTCGGCCTCGGCGACGCCAGCGACCGGCCCGGCGCTCGCGAAGCCGCCGGCGGCCGACCAGGTGCCGCGGTCGAAGCGCACGGGAACGCCGCGGCCGGCCACCCCGCGCACGTACCGGACCTCGCCGCCGGCGGTGTAGAGCAGCGCGAAGCCCGCGGCGTCCGAGTCGTCGTGCGCCGGCTCCCACACCGCGACGCGCGGGCGGATGACGGCCTGCAGCCGCCCGGCGTCCTCGGAGAGCCAGGCGGAGACGACGTCCGTGTTGTCGTGGTGGCCGTCGCCGGCCACGTCGGTGATCTGCGGTACCCCGCCGCACGGTGCGGGAGCCCCCGCCGCGGGCGCGGCGAGGGCCGCGGCGGCGAGGACGCCCGCGCCTGCGGCGCGGATCGGTATGTGGTTGCGAGCGCGCACGCGCCCGTGCCTCCTTTGCGGTTCGGGAACCGGCGCGCAGCCGGTCCCCGCCCGCGCGCCGTCAGACTCGGATTGCGAGCGTGGAGGCGGGCGGCGGCCGCATGGCGAGCGCGGACGCCAGGCGGCGGCCGGCGCGGTGCACCACGACGGTGCGGTGGCCGCACGGCGGGATGGCGGCCGCCGGGCGGCGGCGCGGCCTGCGGGCGGCGAGGAGCGCGACGAGGCGGTCCTCGCCGGGCATGACGCGCTGCGTGACCAGGGCGAAGGCCGCGAGGGCCGGCGCCATCGCCAGCGCGAAGACCGGCGCGAGCACGAGCAGCGCCGCCGCTGCGAGCAGCAGCGCGGTCAGGATCAGGCGGCGATCGCGGGCGATCCGGCGCATCGAGGCAGGCGACGGTATCAGCACCAGCCGCCTCGCGGCCACGCGAAAGCGGGTCCGCCTCTAGGCTCGAAGGCGTGGACACCGGCACGCTGATCGCCCGCGACGTCGTCAAGGCCCACGGCGACGAGACCGTGCTCGGCGGCGTCTCCGTGACCGTCGCGCCCGGCGACGTGCTCGGCGTCGTCGGCCCGAACGGCGCGGGCAAGTCGACGCTCCTGCGGATCCTCGCGGGCGTCGACGCGCCCGACCGCGGCACGGTCGCGCTGACCGCCGGCACGGCCGGCTACCTGCCGCAGGAGCCCGACCGCGCGCCCGGGGAGACGCTGCAGCACTACCTCGCGCGGCGCACCGGCGTCGCCGCCGCGGGCGCGCGCCTGGAGGCGGCCACGACGGGGATGGCCGAGGGCGCGGACGGCGCCGACGCGGCCTACGCGCACGCGCTCGAGGAATGGCTCGGGCTCGGCGGGGCGGACCTCGAGCCGCGCGCCGAGGCCGTGTGCCGCGAGCTCGGCCTCGACCCCGCACTGCTCGGCCAGGAGACCGCGACGCTGTCCGGCGGCGAGGCCGCCCGCGCGTCGCTCGCCGCGATCCTGCTCTCGCGCTTCGGCGTCCTGCTGCTCGACGAGCCGACGAACGACCTCGACTTCGACGGGCTCGAGCGACTGGAGCGCTTCATCGCCGCCCGCCCCGGCGGCGCCGTGATCGTCTCCCACGACCGCGCGTTCCTCGAGCGCACCGTCACCCGCGTGCTCGAGCTCGACGAGATCGCGCACACGGCGGCCGAGTTCGGCGGCGGCTGGGCGGGCTACGTCGAGCTGCGCGCCACCGCCGCGCGCCACGCCGACGAGCGCTACCAGGCCTTCAGCACCGAGCGCGAGCGGCTCACGGACCGCGCACGCCGCCAGCGGCAGTGGTCGGAGACCGGCGTGCGGAAGGCCCGCGCCAGCGCGAACGACGAGCCGGACAAGAACGTCCGTCGCGCCCGCACGGAACGCTCGGAGAAGCAGGCGTCGAAGGTCAAGGCGACCGAGAAGGCGCTGGAGCGGCTCGACGAGGTCGACAAGCCGTGGCGGCGCTGGGAGCTGCAGCTGCGCTTCGGCGGCGGCGAGCGCTCCGGCGAGATCACCGCGCGGCTGGAGCAGGCCGTCGCCACCCGCGGCGCCTTCACGCTCGGCCCGCTCGACCTCGAGCTCGCGTGGGGCGAGCGGGTCGCGCTCGTCGGCCCGAACGGCAGCGGCAAGACGACGCTGGTCGAGGCGCTGCTCGGCCGGCTCGAGCTGACGTCCGGGACCCGCTGGATCGGCCCGGGCGTCCGGATCGGCGAGCTCGACCAGGCCCGGCGCGCGTTCGCCGGCCCCGGCACGCTCCTCGACGGCTTCGTCGAGCGCAGCGGCCTGCCCCTCCAGGAGGCGCGCTCGCTGCTGGCGAAGTTCGGGCTCGGCGGGGACGCGGTCCTGCGGACGGCCGCGACGCTCTCGCCCGGCGAGCGCACGCGCGCGAGCCTCGGCCTGCTGATGGCGTCGGGCGCGAACTGGCTCGTGCTCGACGAGCCGACCAACCACCTCGACCTGCCCGCCATCGAGCAGCTCGAGACCGCGCTCGACGCGTTCGACGGCACCCTGCTGCTCGTCACCCACGACCGGCGGCTGCTCGAAGCGGTCGCCCTGGACCGCACCATCGCGCTCTCCGCGAGCGAGGCCGCGGCCTAGCGGAGGACGAAGCCGGTCCCGAGCGGGTCGCGCGGGTCGAGCACGAAGCGGTGCTCGCCCGTGCGGAACGCGGTGCCCTCGACCTCGGTCAGCACGCCCTCGGGCACGCGGCCGACGACGCGCGCGTCGAACCCCGTGCCGACGACGGAGTCGTTGCGCCACGTCGCGCCGCCGGCGAGCTCGCCGTCCGCGTCGAGCAGCGCGGTGCGCGCCGAGGTCGCCGACCCGGTCGGCGAGCGATCGACCTCGCCGTCGGCGAAGATCGCCACGTTGCGGTGGTGGCGGTCGCCGAGCCGCTCCCAGAGCACCGTCCCGTAGATGCCGGAGAGCCGGTCGTCCTGCGGATGGCGCGCGACCTCGGTCCCGTCGAGCGCGCGCTTCACCGCGCGGCCGGCGCCGATCAGCGCCGGCAGGTCGTCCGGGCGCACGCGCAGGCCGAACCGCTCCGCGGGCACGAAGGCGTAGATCGCGCCGCCGAAGGCGACGTCCGCGGTCACCTCGCCGGCGGGCACGTCGCGCGCCACGACGTACGCCGGCACGTTGCGGAAGCCGATGCGCTCGACCGCGCCGCCGCGGCAGCGCACCGACGCGACGACCCGGCCCGAGGGGACGTCGATCGTCACGTCGACCTCGCCGTCGGCAGGCGCCTCCACGAGCCCCGACTCCACCGCCCAGGCGCCGAGCGCGATCGTCCCGTGCCCGCACGCGGTCGAGTAGCCGTCCTTGTGCCAGAAGAGCACGCCGAGGTCGGCGCCGTCGTCGTCGGGCGGGACGAGGAAGCAGCCGTACATGTCGGCGTGGCCGCGCGGCTCGTGGCAGAGCAGCCGGCGCGCGCGCTCGGCCTCCTCCGACGCCGCGGCGCGCACCCGTCGCTCGGCGACCGTCGCGCCGGGCAGCGGCGGCGCGCCCTCGCGCACGATGCGGAACGGCTCGCCCGCCGTGTGGTAGTCCGTCGTGACGATCTCCATCCGCGAGCGATGCTCGCAGAGCCCGGTCGGCCTAGGCGGCGAGCATGCGCGCGGAGGACGCGCGGGCGATCCGGTCGCGGCCCTGGCGCTTGGCGGCGTAGAGCGCGGCGTCGGCGCCGGCGAGCAGGGCCGTGGCCGTGACGCCGCTCGTCGCACGGTCCGTCACGCCGACGCTGAGCGTCACCGGATGGGTGAGCGCGGCGCGGGCGAGCGCCGCACGGAGCGCCTCGGCGAGGACGGTCGCGCCGTCCAGGTCGGTGTCGGGCAGGATCAGCGCGAACTCCTCGCCCCCGATCCGGGCGAAGAAGTCCGTCCCGCGCTTCGCGGCGCGCGCCTCGCGGGCGATCGCGCGCAGGGCGTCGTCGCCGGCCGCGTGGCCGAACGAGTCGTTGATCCGCTTGAAGTGGTCGATGTCGAAGACGAGGAGGGCGCAGTTCCCGGCGGTGCGCTCGGCGCGCTGGAGCTCCTCCTGCAGGCGCCGCTCGAACTCCCACCGGTTGGCCGCGCCGGTGAGGGCGTCGAGCGTGGCCTGCGCGCGCAGTCGTTCGACGAGCTGGAGCACCTCGGCGCGCAACGTGACGACCACGGCGCTCGCCACGCCGACGATCGCGACGACGCCGATGAACGTCGCGATCCGCAGCCCCGGCTCGACGAACAGGGCGAGCGTGACCGCACAGGCGGCGAACGCGATCGCGACGTCGACCGCGACCTCGCGCGGGGGCAGGAAGTAGGCGGCGACGAGCATCGGCCAGAGGAAGAACGCGGGCGTCAGGCCGACGGGCTCGGCGAGCGCCATCACGACGGAGACCATCAGCGCGCCGGCGGGCGGCACCGCGTGGAGCACCGGGCCCGGCGCGGAGCGCCAGACGACGAGCAGCGCGGCGACCAGCGAGCAGGCCAGCGCGGCGAGCCGGAGCCCGCCGTGGTCGGAGGCGTCGGGGTCGGGCGTGAAGGTGACGAGGCAGAGCGTCAGCGCGCCGGCGCCGAACAGCAGCGCGCCGGCATGCCGGAGCCGCCGCTGCGCGGAGGGGCCGTGCCGGTCGTCGACCGGACGCGAGGGATCGATGACGCGCGCCGCACCGAGAGGCATCGTGCCCGGGTACATCGGCCGCGCCGGGCGGGCCTGTAGCCGGAATCCGGTCCGTACCCCCTTCCCACCTCGGCCGGGCGCGGCTACAGTCGCGGGCCATTGGGTCATCGACCCGGGTGGGGATGCCCGGGAAGGGGAGGGAAGCACCAGATGTCATCACGCATGAAGGCGTGGTCGGCTGCGGCTGCCGCGACGGCGCTCGTGGCCGTGGCCGCGGCGCCTGCGCACGCGCAGTCCAACAACAACACGGTGAAGAAGCTCACCAAGGCCGTGACGGCCGACGGGGTGCTCGCGCATCTCGAGGCGTTCCAGGGGATCGCCGACGAGTTCGGCGACCGCGCCGCGGGCCGGCCCGGCTACGCCGCCTCGGTCGACTACGTCGTCGATCAGCTCGAGGCCGCGGGCTACTCGCCCACCGTGCAGGAGTTCGAGTTCCCGTACGCGGACGAGAACAACGTCCTGCGCCGGAACTCGCCGCAGCCCAGGACGTTCGTCGACGGGACGGAGTACCTGCGCAACAACTTCGACTCCGGCTCGCCCGAGGGCACCGCGACCGGCACGCTCGTGCCGATCGACCTCGTGCTCAATCCGGCCGGACCGGCGAACTCGAGCAGCAGCGGCTGCGAGGCGGCCGACTTCGCGACCATGCCGGCGGGCTCGATCGCGCTCGTCCAGCGCGGCACCTGCGGCTTCAACGTGAAGGTCCTCAACGCCCAGGCCGCGGGCGCCGCCGGCGTGGTCGTCATGAACGAGGGCCAGCCGGGCCGCACCGGCCTCGTCAGCATGATCGGCGACGCCACCGGCCTCACCATCCCGGCCGTGTTCGTCACCTACGACGCGGGCTTCAACCTCGCCTCGGTGCCGAACTCCAACGTCACCGTCACCGTGAACTACGACCAGGAGACGCGCGTCGCGTACAACGTGATCGCCGAGACCGCCACCGGCAACGACGACAACGTCGTCATGGCCGGCGCGCACCTCGACTCGGTCCAGGACGGCGCGGGCATCAACGACAACGGCTCGGGCAGCGCCGCGCTGCTGGAGACCGCGATCCAGATGGCGAAGGTCAAGCCGGCCAACACCGTGCGCTTCGC
>JBEVIG010000236.1:0-12826 GCA_040510855.1 Solirubrobacteraceae bacterium | reverse complement strand
GGCGGTGGCGAGGAGGGCGGCGGCGAAGAGGGCAGCGCCGAGAACGGCAAGGCCGTCTTCACCGCCCAGGGCTGCGGCGGCTGCCACGCGCTCGCCGACGCCGGCACGACCGGCGGCACCGGCCCCGACCTCGACGAGGGCCTCGCCGGCAAGGACGAGGCGTTCATCGAGGAGAGCATCGTCGACCCGTCGGCGGAGATCACCGAGGGCTTCCAGGACGGGATCATGCCGCCGAGCTACGGTCAATCCCTGACACCCGCCGAGCTGGACAGCCTGGTGAAGTACCTTGCCGAGGTGACGAACTGATGGAGGCAGGTCGATGATGGCCCACCTGCGCGCGCCCGGCTGGTACCGGGCAGGCGCCTTCCTCGTGCTCGGCGTCGTGTTCTCCGCCGTGCTCGTCACGGTCATCCGGCTGGCCTACGGGTTCTCGAACCCGTTCGACGGGTCCCGCGGCTGGGACGTGAACTTCCAGGACGCGGTCCTGATCGTCTCCCTGATCGCCGCGCCGCTCTTCTTCCTCGTCGGCCTGGGCGCCTTCGACTACTGGTTCTACTGGGCGTCCGGCCGTCCGACGCGACCCGAGGACCACTCCAGCCACGGCGCGACCCGGTGGCAGGACTACTTCCGCGTCAACACGGACCACAAGGTCATCGGCATCCAGTACGTCGTGACCTCGTTCTTCTTCATGCTGGTCGGCGGCCTGCTGGCCATGCTGGTCCGCGCGGAGCTCGCGGCGCCGGGCTCGCAGTTCGTCGACGCGAACGCCTACAACGGCCTCTTCAGCGTCCACGCGTCGCTGATGATCTTCCTGTTCATCATCCCGGTGTTCGCCGGGCTGGCGAACTACGTCCTGCCGCTGATGATCGGCGCGCCGGACATGGCGTTCCCGCGCCTGAACGCGCTGTCGTATTGGATGCTCCCGATCGCCGGCCTGATGATGTCGGCGTCGTTCCTCGCACCCGGCGGCTCGTTCGCCACGGGCTGGACGGCCTACGCGCCGCTCTCGACGTCGGTCCCGATCGGCCAGCTCTTCTTCACGATCGGCGTGCAGTTCGCCGGCGCGTCATCGATCGCCACCGCGCTGAACTTCCTGGTGACCATCATCACCATGCGCGCGCCGGGGATGAGCTTCTGGCGCATGCCGCTGCTGGTGTGGGCGAACTTCTCCACCTCGCTGCTGGTGGTCATCGCCACGCCGTTCGTCGCGGCCTCGCAGTTCTTCGTGCTCCTCGACTACGCGCTGGGCTTCAACTTCTTCGTCCCGGAGAAGAACGGCGACATCCTGATGTACCAGCACGTCTTCTGGTTCTACTCGCACCCGGCCGTCTACATCATGATGTTGCCCGGCTTCGGGATCATCTCCGAGGTCCTGGCGGTGAAGTCCAGGAAACCCATCTTCGGCTACCGGATGATGGCGTTCTCGCTGCTGGCGATCGTGCTGCTCGGGTTCACGGTCTGGGCGCACCACATGTTCGTGTCCGGCATGCAGAGCTGGATACGGATCCCGATGATGGTCACGACGGCGATCATCGCGGTGCCGACCGGCATCAAGATCTTCTCCTGGCTGGCCACGCTGTGGCGAGGGGTGCTGCACCTGGACACGCCGATGCTGTTCGCACTCGGCTTCCTGTGCATGTTCACGCTGGGCGGCATCTCGGGCGTGATGCTCGCCATGGTGCCGCTGACGATCTCCGTCTCGGACACCTACTTCATCGTCGCCCACATCCACTACGTGCTGTTCGGCGGCTCGCTGTTCACGATCTACGCCGGCGTCTACTACTGGTTCCCGAAGATGACCGGCCGGATGTTCAACGACCGGCTGGGCAAGCTGCACTTCTGGCTGACGTTCGTGTCGTTCAACGCCACGTTCGCGCCGATGCACCTCATCGGCGTGCAGGGCATGCCGCGCCGCGTCGCCGACTACTCGGACCAGTGGGCCACGTGGAACCTGTTCATCTCGCTCTCGTCGTTCGTGCTCGGGCTCTCCACGCTGGTCTTCGTCTACAACATGGTCCGCTCCTGGCGCGTCGGGCCGATCGCCGCGGCGAACCCCTGGAAGGCGCTCACGCTCGAGTGGCAGGTGTCCTCGCCGCCACCGATCTTCAACTTCGACCGCGTCCCGACCGTCGTGGGCGGCCCGTACGAGTACGGGGTCAAGGACGCGGTGCACGGCACCTTCCTCCCAGCCGGGGAAGAAGCCGGGAGACCATCGCAACCGGCCGCCGCGACGGCCGGGGACACGAGCCGCGAGTAGGAGACGTGCCCGAGAATGGCTGAGATCCTGGTCCTCGCCAACGAGACGATCGGCGGCGAAGCGCTGCTGGACGCGGTGCGCGCCCGGCATGCGAAGGGCGACGCGCGCTTCTTCGTCGTCGTGCCGCAGACGCGGCCGCGCCACGGCAACGTCATCTACGACGACGTCGTCCGCGACTCGGCGCAGGTGCGCGTCGACCTCGCGCTCGCGTTCATGCGCGAGGAGGGCATCGAGGGCGCCGGCGAGGTCGGCGACGGCGACCCGTACAACGCCGCGCTGGACGCCATCGGCGAGCGCGGCATCAGCGAGGTGATCGTCTCAACGCTGCCGCAGCAGGCCTCGGCGTGGATCCGGCGCGACCTCATCCAGCAGCTCAAGGACGAGTCCGGGCTGCCCGTCGAGCACGTGGTCGTGGACCTCGAGCGCGACGGCCTGCCCTTCGACGTGACGCTCGTGATGGCGAACCAGACCGTCGCGGGCCGCGAGCTGATCGATCACCTCAAGGAGCTGGCCGCCAGGGGCCCGCACCGCTTCATCATCGTCGTGCCGCAGGCCCACACCGAGGGGCACGCGGTCCGCGAGGCGCGCGAGCGCCTGGCGAAGCTGCTCGCCTCGCTCGAGGAGGCCGGGATCGTGGCCGCGGGCATGATCGGCGACCCCGATCCGTACACCGCGGCGATGAACGCGCTGCAGTACTTCCACATCTCCGAGGTCGTCGTCTCGACGCTCCCGGAGGGCACGTCGAAGTGGGTCGCCGACAAGCTCGTCGAGCGCGTCGCGAAGGCCAGCGGCAAGCCCGTCGAGCACATCGAGGTGACCGAGGCGGTGGAGGCGTAGATGGAGGCCGGCGCTCTCCACGCGGGCGGCCACGCGCACGAGCACCACGGGCCGCCGCCGGCCAACCGGTCGTCGCGGGTCGACCCCGCGATGCTCGGGATGCTGCTTTTCATCATCTCGGAGATCATGGTCTTCGGGGCCTTCTTCACGGCCTACTTCTTCGTGCGGGTCGTGGTGGGGGCGGACTGGCCGGGCGAGGGCGCCCACCTCCCGAAGCTGATCGCCGGCGTCAACACCGCGATCCTGATCTCGTCCTCGTTCACGTTGCACTGGGCCGAGCACGCCCACAAGCAGGGCAACCGCCGCGGGCTGCAGGTCGGCATGCTCACGACCTTCCTGCTCGGCGCGACGTTCCTGTTCGTGCAGATCAACGAGTACGTGCACATCGGCTTCTCGCCGCAGGACAGCGCGCAGGGCACGGTCTTCTACGGGCTCACGGGCCTCCACGGCGCCCACGTCGCGATCGGCCTGACGCTGTTGGCCTTCGTGACCATCCGGGCCTTCCGGGGCCACTTCACGGCCACGGAGCACCGCGGGATCGAGGTGCCCGGCATCTACTGGCACTTCGTCGACGTCATGTGGATCATCGTCTACACGACGGTCTACATCCTCTGACCGGGAGTCCGCGTTGGAGAACCCGCTGCGCACCGAGGCAGGAGCGTTCCGCGTCCTGCTCTACGTGATCGCGGTCGCCGTCGTGGTGATCGCGATCGCGCTGCTGGTCTGAGCCGGGCGTGCGCGACGGCGCCGTAGTCTGAGCCTGTGGCCATCGTCATCTGGCTCGTCGTCATGGAGGCGCTGTACGTGCGCGCGCTGCGCGTGCTCGGCGGCCGCGGCGTCCACGTCCCGCGCGGGCAGATCGTGTGCTGGCACCTGGGGCTGGGGCTCCAGGCCGTCGCGCTGCTCTCCCCCATCGGCTCGCTCTCCGACGAGCTGCTCTCGGCGCACATGGCCGAGCATCTCCTGCTGGCCGACATCGGCGCGCCGCTGCTCCTGCTGGGCCTGCGCAACCCCGTGCTCGCCTTCTTCCTGCCGCGCGAGGTGCTGGTCCCGCTCGCGCGCAACCGCCCGCTCCGCGCCGGCTTCCGCACGCTGCGCAAGCCGCTCGTGGCGATCCCCGTGTACGTCGCCGTCCTCTACGGCTGGCACCTCACGTTCGCGTTCGAGGGGGCCGTGCGCCACGACCTGGTCCACGTGCTCCAGCACGCCTGCTTCATCTTCGCCGGCATCCTCGTCTGGTGGTCCGCGCTCGAGCCCAAGCGGCGGCGCCTGCGCGGGGAGCTGTGGAAGATCGGCCACATCATCAGCGCGCGGATGCTCGGGATGTTCCTCGGCATGGCGTTCGTGCTGATCCGCGAGCCGGTCTACACCGGCGTCTACGACCCCGTCGAGCGCCGCGGGGTCTCCGCGATGGCCGACCAGCAGACGGCGGGTGCGATGATGGTCGCGCTGGACATCGCGATCATGGTCTTCGCGCTGAGCTTCTTCTTCTGGCACGCGGCGCAGCAGCACGACCGCGACGAGGCGCGCGCGGCGGCCGGGCTGTCTCCGCGCTGAGCGCTACTCGACGGTGAGCTTGCCCTCCATGCCGCCGGCGCGGTGGCCGGGCACGGAGCAGTAGAACGTGTACTCGCCGGGCTGGAGGTCGACGTCGATCTCCGAGGTCCCGCCGCCCTGGACCTCCGGGCCGACCTCGTCCACCCCGTCGCCCTCGAGCGCGATGTTGTGCGGGATCGAGGCCTCGTTCTGGGAGTCGATGGTGAGCTGGCCGGCGGGCGCCTCGGCGCTGCCGAACTGGTAGGCGAGCGCGCCGCTCGGGTCGGCCGGGATCGAGAGCGTGCCGCTCTCGGCCTTGGCGACCTCGTCGGACTGCTGCGGGCCGACCTGTGCCAGCCGCCCGCCGTCCTCGCCCGGGGCCGCCGCGGCCGCCGCGACGTAGGCGGCGACGTCCTTCGCGTCCTGGCCCGTGACGAGGTTCGCCGGCATGGACTGGGGATACGGCTTGCCCGTCAGCGGGTCGACCTGGTCCTCGCGGTTCGGGTAGAGGATCTGCTTGTGGATGATGCCCTCGTAGGTCGAGCGGCCCAGGCCGTCCTTCTCGGCCTGCTGCCACGCCTGGTCGAGGTCCGGGCCCACGACGCCCTTCGCGTCCGCGCGCGCGAGCGTGTGGCACGCGGCGCACTTCTGCACGAACAGCTCCTTGCCGTTGACCTGATCGGTGGCGGTCTCCCCGAGGCCGCAGCCCGGCAGGGTCACGGCCGCCGCGGCGGCTGCGGCGACGATCAGGAAACGGCCCCGTCCTCCACTCATGCGGCGGCATGCTACTTGTTGGCGAGGCGGCGCGGCGGCGCCTCGCCGCACCGCGGCGACCCGGATCGCGGGTGGGCGCGGCGGCGCTTCCGCTACGGCCGCGGGAGCCCGTCGAGCTCGCCGCGCGCCGCGGCGATGACGGTGCGGGCGACGCCGTCCCACGAGTAGCGCTCACGCGCCACCTCGACGATCGCCTCGCGCGTGCGCGCGCGAAGATCCTCAGGCGCCTCGAGCCAGCTCGCGAGCCCGCCGGCGAGCTCCTCCACGGCGCCCGGCCCGACCTGGAAGGTCAGCCAAGGCACGACCTGCGGGTCGACGGCCTCCGCCAGCGAGCGCGCCACCTCGGCCATCCCGGAGTGCCCGGCGACGACGGGCAGCACGCCGCAGGCGGCAGCCTCCGCCGCGACCATCCCGAACGCCTCGGGGAAGGTGCTCGGCATCGCGAACGCCTCGGTGGCGGGCAGGACGTCGGTGAGCTCCTCGTGCTCGAGCCGCCCCGCCCAGTGGACCCTGCCCGCGGTCGCGCGGGCGAGCGCCGCGTAGCGCTCCGGGTCGGCGGCGTCGAGGAAGGCGGCGAGGTGCGGGAGCTCCTGCCCCTGCTCGCCGCGCACCGCCCGGGCCGCGGCGAGGTCCCCGCGCGCGAGCGCGGCGGCGAGCTCCTCCAGCCCCTCGCGGAACGCGCCGAAGCCGACGACCAGCAGGCGGGCGTCCGGCACGCGGTCGAGCACGAGCGGGAAGGCGGCGAGCAGCAGCTCGACGCCCTTGGAGCCGATCAGCTTGCCGACGTAGGCGACGATCCGGTCGCGCCCGGGATCGAGCCCGCGCAGCGCGGCCGCCGCCTCGGACGGATCGCGGTCGAACGAGGAGCCGGTCGCGGGCTCCGGCGCCATCGTCGCGAGCCGCTCCGCCAGCGCGGCCATGCCCGCGACCGCGGCCGCGGGCTCGCGCGGGGCGAACGAGGCGACGTCGACGCCCGGCGGGCCGAGCCGCGTGCGCTCCTCCAGCCCGGGCTCCTCGAGCGCCGCCCACAGGCTCGCCGCCGTGTGGTGGGAGCCGGCGAGCACGCCCCGGGCGCCCCGGATCCCCTCCTTCGCGAACGGCATGAAGCGCGGGTACGGCTTGACCGTGTACTCCAGCGCGCTGCCGTGGATCTTGACCGCGTACGGAACCTCCTCGCCGAGCGCCCGGGCCAGGATCACCGGGCCCATGACGAGGTGGTTGGCGAGCGCGACGTCGGGCCGGGCCAGCGCGGCGACCTCGCGGACCGCCGCGACGTTGCGCTCGAGGTAGGCCGCGAGCTCGTCCTCGCTCAGGTCCTGGAACACACGCGCCTCGACGCCCTCGTAGCGGTCGGCCACGTAGGTCGGCAGCACGCCGCCGAGGTCGGGCCGGTAGACGGTCGAACGCGGCGGGTCGCTGCGCACCTCGAGCTCCAGCGCACCCCCGTCCCAGTCGCCGGCGGCGTCCACCCACGGGAGCGCGAGCGGCTCGCGGTCCTGGCACAGCAGGTGGACCTCGTGCCCGTTGCGGGCGAGCGCCGCGGCCAGCTCGGCGTTGTAGACGTTCGACCCCGTACCGCGCAGGAGGTAGCCGTGGAAGATGAGAACCCGCATCGGGCCGCACCCTAGTCGCCATGGCGGCGCGTCAGGTGGGCCGCTCGGATCAGGTGGGCTCATCTGATGCGCCGCCTCCGTTGCTAGGCTCCACGCCGATGAGCCCGCGCCAGCTGTACCGCTTGCGCACGCCCTCCACCGGCCGCGAGGTCCTGCTGGCCGCGGAGGAGGGACGTACGTACCTGGATCGCGACACGGGAGAGCCGATGGAGATCGTGGGGCAGGTCCTGCCCTCGCCGCCGTCGAGCTCGTCGCTCCCGTGGGCGGTGGAGAACCTCCGGTTCTGCAACTGGTGCGACCAGCTCGCGCAGAAGGACCTCAACGACTGCCCCACGTGCGGCCGCCGGATGGCCGCGCTGCCCCGCTGACCTTCCTTTCCCGCATGCGCCTGAAGCGCACATCCGCCCCGGCCCTCCTCCTGGTCGCCGCCGCCCTCATCGCCGGCTGCGGCGGCAGCGAGGTCGCGCCCGACGAGGTCCCCGGCGGCCCGGTCTCGCTGACCGTGCCCGAGGACCAGCAGCTCGGCGGCAGCGGCAGCGACAGCGCGGACTCCTCGCAGGACTCGGACGCGACGGCCAACGACGGCACGACGGACGACGCGGCCTCCGCCGACGGCACGACCACCGACCCGTCGGCCACCACCGACGACACGAGCGGGGGCACCACGGCGCCCGCCCCGGCCACCGGCGGGGGCACCGCCGCGCCCGACACCGGCACCACCACGCCGCCCACCGACGATCCCGCGGCCGCACCCGACACGGGCGGCACCGGCGGCACCTCGGAGTTCTGCGAGCAGAACGCCGGCGCCTGTTAGTCGCGCCGCGCGCCGAATCGGGCGAAAGCCCGCTCAGAGCACGTTAATTCCTCGTGAGGGCCGGTCAAGCGGCGACTTCCGCGCGCCGATACAACCTGACCCAACCCCGGTCCACAGATCGCCGGCTCGGACGATCGGAGGACCGGCCTTCGGCCGAAGGACCCCTACGCACCCTGACCAGGATCTCGACAGCCCGTGCGCATGCGGCGCACGCTCCGCTTCGCCGTCTCTCCGAGACGGCGCTGTCGGCGCGCGAGCCCGATGAGCTCCGCGCCGCCCTGATCGCCGAGGCGCGGGTGGCCCTGGGTGCGGACACCGTCGCCGTGCTGTCCGCCGCCACGAGCCCCGCGGCGATCGCCCACGTCACCGTCACGGCGCAGTCGCTCGCGCTCGACGAGGGCCGGCTGGTGGCCGAACTCGGCGCCGAGCTGGCGACCGCGCTGGAGGCCCGCTCCGCGCTGCTGGTCCCGCTCGCCTGGGCGGGGGACGTCCACGCCGTGGCCGTCGTCGCGCGCCGCCGGCCGCACGTCTGGAGCCCGGACGAGACGCTGATCGCCGAGACGCTCGCGAACCAGGCGGCGCTCGGCCTCGCCCTGCTCGACTCCGAGCAGCGCCGCCTCACCCAGGCCGCGCGCGACCAGGCGCTCGCCCGCGCCGCCCACGCCCTCAACGTCTCCCTGGAGCTCCAGGAGGTCCTGGACACCCTCGCCCGCGAGGCCGGCGCCGCCGTGGGCGGCGCGTACGCGGGCGTGTACCTGATCGACGAGGACGGCTCCGGCGTCGCCACCGCCGGCTTCAACTGCCCCGAGGAGTGGTTCGGGATGCGCCTCCTGACCGGCGAGGGCATCGCCGGCCAGGTCCTCGCCACCGGCCGGGCGGTGACCGCGCACAGCTACGGGGACGAGATGACCGTCCCGGTGCACCACGTCCTCGAAGGCGTCCGCAGCGGCGTCGGCGTGCCCATGCGCTGGAACGGCGAGCTGCGCGGCGCGCTGTCCGTCGCCTTCACCACCGAGCACGCGATCGACCGCGAGGACCTCGACGTGCTCGAGGCGATCGCCGATCTCGCCGTCGTCGCCTGCCACAACGCCGAGGCCTACGAGGACGTCCGCGCCGCGGCGAGCACGGACGCGCTGACCGGTCTGCTCAACCACGGCGCGATGCAGGTCCGCGTGCGCGAGGAGATCGCCCGCGCCGCGCGCGACGGCCAGCCGCTGTGCTGCCTGCTGCTCGACCTCGACGACTTCAAGCGCGTCAACGACGAGCTCGGCCACCCGGCCGGCGACGCCTTCCTGCGCCGCGTGGCCGACGCGCTGAACGCCGAGGTCCGCAGCTACGACCACGTCGCCCGCTACGGCGGCGACGAGTTCGTCCTGCTGCTCCCCGGCACCGGCGAGGACGAGGCCCGCGCGGTGGCCGAGCGCGTGCGCGACCGGGTCCGCGCCGGGGTCCCGCGGGGCGCCGACGGGCCGATCGGCGGCTGCTCGATCGGCCTCTCCAAGTGGACCCCGCCGATGAGCGCCGCCGACCTGCTGGCCGCGGCCGACCGCGCGCTCTACCTCGCCAAGCGCACGGGCAAGGACCGCGTGGCGGTCGCGAGCCCGGACGCGGAGGAGGAGCTCGACCGGCTGCGCGACTCGGGCGGCTCCCCCGCCGCCGTGCAGGCGCTCGTGGCCGCCATCGAGGCCCGCGACAACTACTCCTTCGAGCACTCCGAGCTGGTCGTCCGCCTCTCCACCGGCGTGGCCCTGCTGCTCGGCCTGCCGGCCGACAACGTCGAGCGCGTCGGGCACTGCGCGCTCCTGCACGACGTCGGCAAGCTCGCGATCCCGCCCGCCATCCTCCACAAGGACGGCGAGCTCGACGACGCGGAATGGACCGTGATGGCCGAGCACCCCGTGCTGGGCGAGAAGATCCTGCGGCGGATCCCCGAGCTCGCCCCGCTGGCGCCGATCGTGCGCCACGAGCACGAGCACTGGGACGGCAGCGGCTACCCCGACGGGCTCGCCGGCACCCAGATCCCCATCGGCTCGCGGATCGTCCTCGCCTGCGACGCGTACGCGGCGATGACGACCGAGCGGCCGTACCGCCGCGCCCTCACGCAGGAGGGCGCGGTGGAGGAGCTACGCGGAGCCTCGGGCTCCCAGTTCGACCCCCAGGTGGTCGAGGCGCTCCTCGACCTCCTCGGGCACGCGCGCTAGTCCTTGACCTCCGGCGGCGCGGGCGTCGTGATCAGCGTCGCGCTGTAGGCGAGCCGGGCCGTCCGGTACTTGCACTTGTACTGCTGCAGATCGTTGATGTCGGTCTGCGCGCTCTGCGTCTGCGTGTCGTCGCACGAGTCGCGGTCGCGGCTCGCCTTCCAGACGTTGCCCTTGCCGAGGCCGAGCGCCAGCGTCGGCGCCCAGGTCGGCACGGTCAGGGCGATCAGGTTGCCCTTCTCGACCGGCAGCGTCGTGGCCAGCGGGAACTGGACCGTCTGGCCGAAGTACGGCGTGAGCGCCTGCAGCGGGCTGCGCGCGAGCACCCGCGCGTAGCTGCGGTCGCCCCTCTTCATGACCGTGATGCCCGCCTGGGCGGCCCCGCCGAGGTTCTCCTCGAAGAACTCGGTCTGCACCTTCCTCGGCTTGCCCAGCGTGATCGTCCAGGCGACGATCCGCCCGTCGCGCGGTGCGACGAAGAGCTTCCGCTTCGCGCCGACCCGGAGCTGGAACGCCGTCGTGCGCGACACGACCTCGCACGGGCTCGCGGGGCAGCTCGGCTTGACGGTGGCGCTCGCACCGCCCACCTCGATGATCCTGGCCCCGGCGGAGGCCGGCAGCGCGAGGAGCGCTGCCAGCGCCGCGAGGACGAGCAGATTCGCCTTCATGCCCGCATTGAACACGAGCGAGCGGCCGATGTTGCCCTGGCGCGTGTGTGCGCTGGGACTCAGAGCTTGCTGACGTTGACGGCCTTGGGGCCCTTCTCGCCGTTCTCCTCTTCGTAAGTCACCTTGGCCCCCTCGGGGAGCGACCGGTAGCCGTCGCCCACGATGCCCGAGAAGTGCACGAACAAGTCCCGACCACCTTCATCGGGCGTGATGAACCCGAATCCCTTGTCGTCGGAGAACCACTTGACCGTCCCTGATGCCATCGCCTTGCTCTTCCCCAATCTGCTTGGCGACCGGTCGATGGGTGGCGACCGGTCCTGACGCTGACAACCTATGCAGAACGTGCCGTTCCGCGCAAGGGGGAACGCCTACGACCAAAGGCCAGGATTCAGCCCCGCAGCGCGGCGCCGGCCGCGGCGATCTCGTCCATATCCCCCGAATGGGGGATCCACGGGAGCCGGAGCGGATCGTCCGCGTAGCGCGGGATGACGTGCACGTGGAAGTGGAAGACTGTTTGCCAGGCCACCTCTCCGCAGGAGTTCAGGAGATTCACGCCGGCCGCGCCGAGGCGGTCGCGAGCTCGTCGTGCGAGGTCCTGGGCGGCCACCGCGCACGCCCGCAGGTCCTCCGCGCCGACGACCCAGAGGTCCTGCGCGTGGGTGCGTGGGATGACCAGAGCATGGCCCCGGGTCGCCGGGTTGATGTCCATGAAGGCGATCGTCCGCTCGTCCTCGCGGACCACGGTGGCGGGGATCTCGCCGGCGACGATCTTGCAGAACAGGCAGTCCGGATCGCTCATCGGCGGAACGGTACGCGAACCGGGTCGGCGGCCGCGACCGACCATCTAGGCTGCCGTCGGCATGCCGCCGCCGGACCGCGACCGCCTCCTCGCCGCCGTCGAGGCCCTGCAGGCGATCGACCGGCCGCCGGCCTCGGCCGGGGAGCGGCGGGCCGCGGAGTGGATCCGCGACGCGCTGGCCGCCGAGGGCGTCGCCGCCCGGCTCGAGGAGGAGCCGGCGACCGGGACGTTCCCCGTGCCCGTGGCGATGCTCGCCGCGATCGGCGCCGCCGCGGGGCTGAGCCGCCGCGGCCGGCTGGCGCCAGGGCTCGCCGGCCTGGCCGCCGCGGCCGGGATCGCCGACGACGTCTCGGGCGGCTCGCACTGGTTCCGCCGCGCCGTCCTGCCGCGCAAGGCCACGACGAACGTGATCGGCGAGCTCGGCGATCCCGCCGCAGCCGAGACGGTGATCTTCGTCGCCCACCACGACGCCGCGAACGGCGGGCTCGTCTTCCACCCGGGGCCGACGCGGCTGATCGCCGACACCTTCCCCGACTGGTACGGGCGCCAGGAGACGTCGCCGCCGCTGATGCAGCTCGTCGTCGCCGGCCCGCTGCTCGCCGGCGCGGGCGCGCTGCTCGGCCGTCCCCGGCTGCGGCGCGCCGGCGGGATCGCCGCGCTCCTGGCCGCGCTCGTCGTCGGGGAGATCGCCGTGCGCCGCGTCGTCCCGGGCGCCAACGACAACCTCGCGGCGGTCGCGGTGCTGCTCGAGCTCGCCCGCCGGCTGCGGGCCGACCCCGTCGACGGCGTGCGCGTGATCCTCCTCTCGACGGGCGCCGAGGAGTCTTTCATGGAGGGCATGCGCGGGTTCGTCGCCCGGCACGGCGCCGCCCTGGACCCCGCTCGCACGCGCGTGGTCGTCCTCGAGTGCGTGGGCGGCCCCGAGGCGATCGTGCTGGAGGGCGAGGGGATGCTGCGGATGCGCGACTACACGCCCGCGACGCGCGACTGGCTCGCCGCGGCGGGCGAGCGCGCCGGGCACCCGCTGCGGCGCGGCCTGCGCTCCGGCTTCGCCACCGACGCGCTGATCTCCCTCAAGGCGGGCCTCCCCACCGCCGTGCTCGCCTCGATAGACGAGTACAAGATGGCCTCCAACTACCACTCGCGGCGCGACGTCGCGGCGAACCTCGACCTCGGCACCGTCGCCGCCTGCGTCGACGTCTGCGCCGAGGCCGTCCGCTCGCTCAGCCCGGCTCGATCGATTCCCGCGGCGGATGATCGGTCGATCCGGGCTTAGCCGCCGGCCAGCTCCCGCGCCCGCCTGATCGCGTCCTCGCGGGTGCTGATCGCC
>JBEVIG010000235.1:0-9544 GCA_040510855.1 Solirubrobacteraceae bacterium | reverse complement strand
GCGCATCACGAGTCGACCACGAGGATCACCAGCGTGCGCGGCCCGTGCACGCCCTCGACGCGCTCGAGCTCGATGTCCGACGTGGCGCTGGGGCCTGAGACGAAGGTCAGCGGCCGGCCCTCCGCGGCGGCCTCCGCCAGCGCGGCGATCGCGTCCGGGACGGAGGCGTGGACGTCGGCCGCCTCGACGACGCAGACGTGCAGGTCGGGGACCAGCGTGAGCAGCCGCCGCCCGCTCCGCGGCCCGCCGTCGAGCACGATCGTGCCGGTCACCGCGATCGCCGCGGCGCAGCCGGTGAGGACGCCGTCGAGCGCGTCCAGGTCGCGGGGCGTGAGCGGCGGGTCGTCGGCGACGCGCTCGGCCGCCTCGCCCGACCCCGGGGCGTTCGGCGAGACCGCGATCCGCTTCGCGCCGTGCTCGGCGAGCGAGGCGGCCACGGCGTCGGCGAGCGCAGCCGCCGACACGCGGCGCACGGTGGCCCGGTACTCCGCCGCCCGCTCGCAGAAGCGCGCGACGACCTCGGGGTCGCCGGCTGCCGCGCCCGCGCCCGGACCGTCGTAGTCGCGCGGGACGTCCGGGACGGCGACGCCGGCGCCGAGCGCGCCACGGATCCGGCCGAGGACCTCCTCCCGCGCGCTCATCAGCCGTGCGACCGTCCCGTGGTGTCGACCGGGTCGATCCCGCCGCCCGCGGTGCCGCCCTGCGGCCGGGCCTCCGCCCACCACTCGCGGAACGACCGCTCGGGCACCTCGGGCAGATCGCGCATCGTGCTCCACCCCGGCAGCCGCGCGTGCCGCAGCGGCCCGCGGCCCGCCTGCGCCAGCCGCTGCGCGCGCTCGTAGGCGCGGCGGGAGCGGAACACGCGGCCGACCGCGTCCATCGCGAGCCGCTCGGGCGAGAGCCGCGACTTCGCCTCCCGCACGACCCGCCCGCGCAGGTGGACGAGCACCGTCGGGATGTCGATCTTGACCGGGCACGCGTCGTAGCAGGCGCCGCACAGCGAGGACGCCCATGGGAGCGTCGGCGCGTGGTCGAGCCCCTGCAGCTGCGGTGTGAGGATGGCGCCGATCGGGCCCGGGTAGACCGACTCGTAGGCGTGGCCGCCGACGCGCGAGTAGACCGGGCACACGTTCAGGCACGCCGAGCAGCGGATGCAGTGCAGCGCCTGGCGGCCGACCTCGTCCGCGAGCACGTCCGTGCGCCCGGCGTCGAGCAGCACGAGGTGGAACTCCTCGGGCCCGTCGCCGTCGCGCACGCCGCGCCACAGCGACGTGTAGGGATTCATCCGCTCCGCGGTCGAGGAGCGGGGCAGCAGCTGCAGCATCACCTCGAGGTCGCGCCACTCCGGCAGCACCTTCTCGATGCCCATGAGCGTCACGAGGACCTTCGGCAGCGTCGTGCACATCCGCCCGTTGCCCTCGGACTCGACGACGCCGATCGTGCCGGTCTCCGCGATCCCGAAGTTCGCGCCGCTCACCGCGACCGGGACCGTGAGGAACTTCTCGCGCAGATGGCGGCGGGCGGCCTCGGCGATCGCGGCCGGCTCCAGGCCGAGGTCCTGCCCGGGCGCGATGGTGCGCTCGAACAGCGCCGCGATCTCGGCCCGGTTGCGATGGATGGCGGGCACGAGGATGTGCGACTGCTCGTCGTCGCCGAGCTGGACGATGAGCTCCGCGAGGTCGGTCTCGATCGCGGTGACGCCGTGCGCCTCGAGGGCCTCGTTGAGGCCGATCTCGTCCGTCGCGAGCGACTTGACCTTGATGACCTCGCTCGCGCCGTGCCCGCGCGCGATGCCGGCGACGATCGCGTTCGCCTCGGCGCCGTCGCGCGCCCAGTGGACGGTCCCGCCCGCGGCCGTGACGCGCTCCTCCAGGCGCTCGAGCTGCTCGGGCAGCGTCGCCATCGCGCGCGCCTTGATCGCCGCTCCCGCCGTGCGCAGCGCCTCCCAGTCGGCCAGCTCGCCCACCGCACGCTCGCGCTTGGCGCGGATCGCCGTGGTCGCCTTGCCGACGTTGCGGCGCAGCTGGCTGTCGCGGAGGGCGACCTTGGCGGCGGCGGGGAACCCTCCGCCGCTCATTCCTGCGCCGCCAGGATCTCGGCGATGTGCATCGTCCGCACGCCCGCGCGCTGGCGGCGGAGCGCGCCGCCGATGTGCATCAGGCAGGACGTGTCGACGGCCGTGCAGACCTCCGCCCGCGTGTCGAGCACCCGCCGCAGCTTGTCGCCGAGCATGGCCATGGACGTGTCCGCGTTCTTCACCGCGAAGGTCCCGCCGAAACCACAGCACTCCTCGGCCTCGCCGAGCTCGACGAGGTCGATGCCGCGGACCGCGCGCAGCAGCCGCTCGGGCCCGTCGCCGACCCTGAGCCCGCGCAGCGAGTGGCACGTCGGATGCAGGGTCACCCGGTGCGGGAACGACGCGCCGACGTCCTCGACGCCGAGCACGTCCGTGAGGAACTGGGTGAGCTCGTGGACGGGCGGCCCGTCGTGGAGGCGCTCGCGCACGAACCCGGCGCACGACGCGCTCGGCGACACGACCGCCTCGGCGCCCTCGAACACGCGCGCGAAGCGCTCGAGCAGCGCGGCCGCCTCGTCCTCGTAGCCCGAATTGCCGTGCATCTGACCGCAACAGGTCTGGTCGGCGCGGAACTCGACCTCGCAGCCCATCCGCTCGAGCACGGCGACCGTCGCGCGGGCCGCGTCGGGGAACAGCGTGTCGTTGAAGCAGGTGACGAAGAGAGAGACCCGCACGGGACGCGGAGTGTGTCAGCCGCGCCGGATCAGCACGCCCGGCGGCCCTGGATGCGGATGACGCGACCGATGTGCCGCTGGCTGATCACGGCCCGGCCACCGCAGCGGCCGTCGCGGTCGCGGATCCGGCACACGGCCTGCCGCGGCCCGGTCCGCCGGCAGCCGGCGGTCGAGGAGTCGTCGGCGGACTCGAGGAGCGAGTCCAGTCGACGCAACGCGCCACGGAGGTCGCGTGCGCGCAGGCGCGGCCAGGTCGAGACGCCGAGCCTCCCGCCCGCGACGCGCCCGCCGGGGCCGGCGACCTCCACGGTCACGGTGAGATCCCCCGCGGGCGGCTCCGGCACGACCACGACGGAGCGCCCGGCCGGCACCGCCGTGGTGGCACTGGCCACGAGACGGCCGCCCTTACGGACGACGACGCGCGCGTCGCCGGGCAGCGTGGTCTGCACGGCGACCCGGCCGCGCTCGAGCGTCCGGCGGGTGGGCAGGGCGACCGCCGCCAGCGGCCGTGTTCCCACGGGAGCCACGAACGCGCGGACCGGCATCGTCACCGGGCCGGTGCCGGCGAAGAAGCCGAGCAGGAGGTCCTCGAGTCGCGAGCCGGTCGAGATCCTCTCGAAGCCGTTGCTGACGATCTCGGTCACGAGCACCGCACCGTCCGGGGCTGCAGCCACCGAGAACGCCCCCAGGCCCGCCTTGCGGGCCGGACCGCCGTCGCCCGAGCCGAACGGCGCGCGGGTCCCGATCCGCGCGAGGCTCGCGGCATCGGGCCCGAGCACCTCGAGCGCACCGCCGGCGCGCAGCAGCGTGCCGTCCGGGAGCGCGGCAAGGGCGAGTGCCGTCGCCTGGCTCCAGGGCGTGAGCGCCCGGAGCGGCCCACCCGGCTCCGCGATCATCAACCGCGTGTCCGCGCCGCTGTTCTCGATGGCGGCGAGCAGCGCGCCGGACGGCAGCGCGGCCAGCGCCTGCACCTCCGTCTGCCGCGGAAGGGCGATCCGCTGCACGGTGCCGTCCGGCGCGGAGCGGTAGAGGCGGATCTGGTTCGACGTGAAGGCGGCGCCGCCGCCCGGGAAGGCGGTCAGCAGCTCGATCTCGTCGTCCCCGGACCACTTCGGCACCGACGTGCGTGCGTCGACCGCGACGTCCCATCCCGTCCGGTCCGCGCGCAGGCGGTGCACCTGCCCGTCGGTCGAGGCGAGCAGCGTCCCGTCGGTCGCGGCTGCGACGAGCTCGAGGCCCCGGACCCGTGGAAGCGCGTGCATCCGGCCGTCCATCCCCACCACCCACGGCCGCTCGCGCAGCAGCAGGGCGAGGGCGATGTCCCCGCCGGGCAGCGGAGCCACCGCGGAGACGAACCCGCCCGCGCGGTACGCCGGGAGCCCTTCGCGCGGGGCCTCGGTGCCGCCCATGAGCGTGAAGACCCGCCCGTCCGGGCCCAGCGCCGCGGGCACCTCCGCGGCGGCGGGTGCGGCGGTGGCCAGGAGCAGCAGCAGGGCGAGGGCTACGCGCACGATTCGGGGTCCATGATCGCGGTACGGCCGTCGGCGCGCTGGGTGATCTCGATGAGCGCCGTGCAGTTCCCCGTGACCGGGTCACGCAGGGGCTGCTCGCAGACGAACCGCCGCCGCCCGGTCCGCCGGCAGTCCGCGACACCGCCGAAGCTCTCCTCGATCACGCCCGCGAGCGCCAGTGCCGCCCGGCGGGTCAGCCGAGGCAGCGCAGAGACCTCGAGGCGTCCGCCGGCGGCGCGGCCGCCGGCGCCGGTCACCTCGAGCGAGACGGTCAGATCGGCCGCCGGGGGCGCGGCGGCCAGCGCGATCGTGCTCCTGCCGGCCGGGACGTCCGCCTCCGCGCGCGCGATCTCGCGCCCGGCGCGCCTGACGACCACGGTCGCATGCCCGGCGAAGGTGCTGCGGACGGTCACGCGGCCGCGCGGGAGCGAGCGGTAGGTGCCCCGGGCGACCGCGGCGAGCGGCCGTGCCGTCGCGGGCGGCGCGAAGACGCGGAGGCCCGCGGTGAAACCGTCGGTGAGCAGCGGGACGTCGATCACGCTGCCGTCACGCATGCGCACGGCGATGCGATCGAAGCCCTTGTCCCCGAACTCGCTCGCCACCACCGTGCCGTCGGGTGCGGCCGCGACGGAGTACGCGAGGAGCCTCGCGCGCCGTGCCGGGCCGCCGTCGCCCGGGCCCAGGCCTGGCCCGCGGCCGATCCGGGCGAGGCGGCCGCCGCCCGCACCAAGCAGGTCGAGCGTGACGCCGGCACGGAGGACGTCGCCGTCCGGCAGCGCCGCCAGCCCGAATGCCATCGTCCCCGGGGCGAACCTCCGGATGCCGCCGTCCCGCGCGATCAGGTCGAGCCGCTCGTCGTCGATGGCGACGACGAGGTCGCCGGAGGGCAGCCCGGCGACCGCGGTCACCGGGTCGCCCTCGGCGAGCGGGATCTCGACCGGCGCGCCGCCGGGGTCGACCCGCCAGATCGACGTGTCCGGCGACCAGAACGCGTACCCGCCGCCCGGCAGCGTGGCGAGTCCCTCGACCTCCCAGTCCGGGCCCCAGTCCGCCACGACCCGGCGCGGGTCGAGCAGAAGGTCCCAGGCGGCCGCGCGGGGCGCGAGCCGGTGGATCGTCCGCTCGTGCTGCACCGCAAGCAGCGTGCCGTCCTGGGCGGCGGCGAGCCGCGTCACCCCGCGCAACGCGGGCAGCGCGTGCAGACGGCCGTCCATGCCGACGAGCCAGGGCTGCCGCGGCCGTCCGGCGACGAGCGCGATCTCTCCGCCCGGCAGCGCGGCAGGCCACATCCCGCGCACGAGCGCGCCTTGGACGCGCAGCTTGTGGGCGGGCAGTCCCTCGCGAGGCAGCTCGTCGCCGCCGACGAGCGTGAAGACGCGCCCCTCGGGTCCCATCCCGGCGGGAACGGCAGCGCTCGCCGGAGCCCCGGCGAGCGCCAGGAGCAGCAGGGTGGAGGCGACGGCGCGGAACAGGTCGCGGATCCTCACCGGTCGGGATCACTCCGTCAAGACCTGGTTGCAGACCGCACCAGTTGGGTAGCCCGCGGTGGGAGGTACGCGACCCTTGGGAGGCTTCGTATGTACCAGCAGGTGTACGACCCCGTCGGTGAATCGCTCGGGCTCACCGCGATCTTCGCCGCGCTTCCGCTGCTGACGCTCTTCGTCCTGCTCGGCGGCCTCAAGCGCAAGGCCCACGAGGCGGCGATCGCTTCATTGCTCGTGGCGCTCGTCATCGCCATCGCGGTCTACTCCATGCCCTTCGGGCAGGCGGTCGACGGCGCGCTGCTCGGCGCGGTCTTCGGGCTGTTCCCGATCATGTGGATCGTCTGGAACGCGCTCTGGATCTACAACATGACCGAGTCGACCGGGCACTTCGCGGTGCTGCGGCGATCGTTCGGTCGGATCTCTGACGACCAGCGCGTGCAGGCCGTCATCATCGCCTTCTGCTTCGGCGCGCTGCTCGAGGCGCTCGCCGGCTTCGGCACGCCCGTCGCCATCACCGCGGTCATGCTGATCGCCCTCGGCTTCAAGCCGATGCAGGCCGCCGCCGTCGCGCTCGTGGCCAACACGGCACCCGTCGCGTTCGGCGCGATCGCGATCCCGATCATCACGCTCGCCGAGATCACCGGCCTGCCCAAGGAGGACCTCGGCGCGATGGTCGGCCGGCAGACGCCGGTGCTCGCGCTCTTCGTCCCGCTGATCCTCGTCGGCATGGTCGACGGCATGCGCGGCATCCGCCAGGCGTGGCCGGCCGCGATCGTCGGCGGCCTCGTCTTCGCCTTCGCGCAGTTCGCCACGTCGAACTACATCTCCGTCGAGCTCACCGACATCGTCGCCTCGCTGCTGGCGACCGGCGCGATCGTCCTCCTGCTGCAGGTCTGGCAGCCGAGCTCGCCGATCCGCGGCGAGCGCTTCGTCCGCGGCCCGGCCATCGCCGGCGCGGCCGTGGCCGATGTCGCCCACGAGCGCGAGGTCAGGCGCAAGAGCGACGAACACCGCGACTCGAGGGGCGAGATCTTCGCGGCCTACGCGCCGTACCTGATCATCATCGTCGTCTTCTCGATCGCCCAGATCGGGCCGGTCAAGACGTTCCTGGCCAACCTCGGCAGCGAGTTCAACTGGCCGGGGCTGAACGTCACGAACCCGGACGGCGAGGCCGTCTCGGCGACCACGTTCAAGTTCAACTGGGCGAGCGCCGCCGGCACGCTGCTGCTCGTCTGCGGCTTCCTCACGATGCTGGTCATCCGCGTCAAGCCGGGCCGTGCGCTGCGCATCTACGGCGAGACGCTGGACAAGCTGAAGTTCGCCACGCTCACGGTCGCCGCCGTGCTCGCGCTGGCCTACGTGATGAACCTCTCGGGCCAGACGATCACGATCGGCCTGTGGATCGCGGGCGCGGGCGGCATCCTCGCCTTCCTCTCCTCGATCATCGGCTGGCTCGGGGTGGCCGTCACGGGCTCGGACACCAGCTCGAACTCGCTGTTCGGCGCGCTGCAGGTCTCCGCCGCCAAGGAGGCGGGGCTCGACCCGACGCTGCTGGCCGCGGCGAACTCGTCTGGCGGCGTGCTCGGGAAGATGATCTCGCCGCAGAACCTGGCGATCGGCGCGGCGGCCGTCGGCCTCGGCGGCAAGGAGGGCGAGCTGTTCCGGAAGGTGATCGGCTGGAGCCTGCTGCTCCTGCTGATCATGTGCATCCTCGTCTACCTGCAGTCGACGCCGGTGCTCAGCTGGATGGTGGTGTAGCCGAGGCGCGGCTGCCCCAGAAGCGGATGTGCTCCGAGACGAGCAACGCGGCGCGGTCCTCCTCCCGCGCCGCGATCGCCGACTGGATGGCGCGATGCTCGCGCTCCAGTCGCGGGCGCACGTCGGCCCAGTCCCAGTCGAGCGTCGCGACGTCGAGGACGAGCTTGCGCAGCAGGCCGTCCACCGCGTCCTCGACCAGGTTGAGCAGGGCGTTGCCCGCGGCGCGCACGAGCGCGACGTGGAAGGCGGCGTCGAGCGCGTGGAACTCCGCCTGGGGGAGCGCCGGGTCCTCCATCCGGTCCAGCAGCGGACCGAGCGCCTCGCCCCCGCCGTGCGCGGCGAGCGCCCGCGCGGCGCCGGTCTCGACGATCACGCGGAACTCGATGATGTCGTGCACGGAGACGTGGTCGAGGCCGACGAGGAGGCCGACGATCGTGCTGAAGGCGTTGCCGGGCTCGCGCCGCAACGTGACGCCGTGCTCGGCCCCGCGGCGGACGGAGACGATGCCCATCACCTCGAGCACGCGGATCGCCTCCCGCACCGACGTGCGCGACACGCCGAAGCGGACCGCGAGCTCGCGCTCGGCCGGCAGGCGGTCGCCCACGCCGAGGCTCCCGTCGTCGATCTGCGCGCGCAGCGATTCGAGGATCTGCTCGTGCGCCCGGAGCTGGCCCATGGCCGGAGCTTAGTGTATGGTCCGACCAATGGAGGAGCTGATCGGCCGGCTGCGCTCGATCGTCGGCGACGAGTGGTGCTTCACGCAGGAGCACCAGCTGCGCACCTACGAGTCCGACGGGCTGCTGCAGTACGCCGTCCGCCCCGGCGTCGCGGTGCTGCCCGCCGATGCGGAGCAGGTCCAGGCCTGCGTCCGCGCCTGCGCCGAGGCCGAGGTCGCCTGGGTCGCCCGCGGCTCGGGCTCCGGCCTGTCCGGCGGCGCGCTCCCGCTCGCCGACGGCGTGCTCATCGTCACCTCGCGGATGGCGCGGATCCTGGAGATCGACAGGGTCAACCAGCGCGTGTGCGTCGAGCCGGGCGTGACGAACATCGCGGTCTCGAGCGCGGTGGCGCCCGAGCTCTTCTACCCGCCCGACCCGAGCTCGCAGATCGTCTGCTCGATCGGCGGCAACGTCGCCGAGAACTCGGGCGGCGCCCACTGCTTCAAGTACGGCTTCACGACGAACTACGTCTGCGGCCTGGAGGTCGTCCTCCCCGACGGCGAGATGATCATGCTCGGCGGGCAGGAGCTCGACCAGCCGGGCTACGACCTGCTCGGCGCCTTCGTCGGCTCGGAGGGCACGCTCGGCATCGCCACCAAGGTGTGGCTGCGCGTCGTCCCCTCGCCGGAGACGGTGAAGACGCTCGTCGCCTTCTTCGACACGACGCACGCGGCCGGCGAGGCCGTGTCGGAGATCGTCCAGTCGGGCGTCGTCCCGGGCGCCATCGAGATGATGGACAAGGTCGCGATCGAGGCGTCGGAGGCGATGGCCAACGCCGGCTACCCCGTCGGCCGCGGCGCCGCGCTGCTCGTGGAGCTCGACGGCGCCGAGCGCGAGTGCGAGGCGCGCTTCGACGAGGTGCTGCGGATCTGCGAGGGCTGCGGCTCAGACGACGTGCGCGTCGCGCGCGACGAGACCGAGCGGGCGCTGTTCTGGAAGACCCGCAAGGCGGCGTTCCCGGCCATGGGCCGCATGTCCCCCAACTACTTCGTGCAGGACGGCGTGATCCCGCGGACCAAGCTCCCGGAGGTGCTCGACGCCATCGAGGGGCTCGCGACGGAGTACGGGATGATCGTCGCCAACGTCTTCCATGCGGGCGACGGCAACCTGCACCCGCTCGTCTGCTTCGACGGCCGCATCGACGGCGAGGCCGCGCGGGCGGAGGAGCTCTCCGGGCGGATCATGGACGCGTGCCTGCAGGCGGGCGGCTCGATCACCGGCGAGCACGGCGTCGGCGTCGACAAGAAGCGCTACATGGCGAAGATGTTCGCCGAGGCCGACCTCGACGCGTTCCAGCGCCTGCGCTGCGCGTTCGACCCCGCCG
>JBEVIG010000234.1:0-12397 GCA_040510855.1 Solirubrobacteraceae bacterium | reverse complement strand
CCGAGCGGCTCTCCGCACGCCTCGCCGCCGATCGGTCGCCCGCCGTCGCGGCGCCGCTCGAGACGGGCGGCGCGCTCCCGTTCAGGGACGGATGACGACGCGCTCGCCGGGCGCGCGCAGCCCGGCGACCGTGAGCCGGGCCGCGGCGAGCGCGGCGACGAGCTCGACCGCGAGGAGCGCGAGCAGCACCGTGAGCTGGACGCGCGCGGCCTCCGCCGGCGTCGCCCCGCCGAGGATGAGGCCGACGAACGTGCCGGGGAGCGTGACCAGGCCGACGTTCTTGGTCTGGTCCAGGATCGGGATCATCGCCGTGGTGACGGCCTGGCGTACGGTCGGGGCGAGCGCCTCGGGCACGGAGGCGCCGAGCGCGAGCCGCGCCTCCACGCCCGCCCTGTCCTCCTCCGCCCGGTCGATCAGCCGCCGGCCGGTGACCGACGTCGCGACCATCGCGCCGCCGATCAGGATCCCCGCGATCGGCACGAGCTCGCGCGGCGCGGTGTCGAACGCGCCCGTGGCGAGCAGCGGGACGATCGCGGCGGCGGCCCCGAGGGCGATCGCCGCCGCGGCGCGCGCCGTCGCGTGCGGCGTGCCGCGCAGCCGCCGGCCGGAGGTGAGCGACGCCGCACCGAGCATCACCGCCACGAACGCCCAGGCGAGCCCCGCGTGCTCGAAGACGAGCGCGACGATCGCGCCGACGACGGTCAGCTGCACGCCTGCGCGCACCGCGGCCAGCACGAGCTCACGCTCCAGCCCGATCCGGCTCGCGCGGGAGAGCCCGACGGCGGCGACGACCAGCACGGCGGCGACGATGACGCCGGTCACAGGCGGACCGTGTGGTCGGCGATCCGCTCGGCCTGCGCGGCGTCGTGGGTGACGACGAGCACGGCGAGCCCGCGCGCGGCGAGGTCCCGCAGGAGCTGCTCGATCGCCGCCGTCGCGGTGGGGTCGAGCGAGGCGGTCGGCTCGTCGAGCAGCAGCGCGCCCGGCTCGCGGGTGAGCGCCCGCGCGATCGCCACCCGGGCCTGCTCGCCGCCCGACAGGCGTGCGGCGTCGCGGTCGAGGAAGCCCGCCTCGAGCGCCGCGGCCTCGAGCGCGGTGCGCAGCCGCGCCTCGTCCGGCGGCTCGGGAAGCGCGTAGGCGAGGTTGTCGCGCACCGTGCCGGGCAGCATCGCCGGCGCCTGGGCGACGAAGCCGACGCGGCGCCGGAGCACGCGGGGGTCGAGCTCCCGCGCGTCCTCCCCGTCGACGCGCACCCGGCCCGCGGCAGGCTCGTCGAGCCGCACGATCGCGCGCAGCAGCGACGTCTTGCCGATGCCCGACGGCCCCTCGAGCGCGGTCAGCTCCCCGCCGCGGAGCGTCAGCGAGATACCGCTGAGCGCGCCGCGGGCCAGGGCGATATCGTCGAGCTCGAGCTGCACGGGCGGATCATGGCAACGGAATACGACGCGTCCGCCGGACGTGTTCGAGGGTGTGACCTCCCGCGACCTCATCACCAGCTACCTGACCGCCGCCCGCAGCGGCGACTGGGCCACCGCCTACGGCTTCTTCGCCGACGACCTCCGCATCCGCATCCCCGGCCGCTCCGAGTGGGCGGGCGAGCGCGTCGGCAAGGAGCACGCGATGGCGTACATCGACGCCGCCTTCGAGCGCCACGGCGGCCGCGTCGAGGTCGAGCTCGTCGACATGCTCGTGTCCGACGAGCGCGTCGTCCTCATCGTCCGCGAGCGCTTCCTCGGGGACGCGCCCGTCGAGATCATGCGCGCGAACGCCTACACCGTGCGCGACGGGCGGATCGTCGCCATCGAGATCTTCGAGGGCGACCAGTACGCGGTGGACGAGCACGTCCACTGACCGGGCGCGTCAGGCGGCGCAGAAGGCGGTGTTCTGCCGTGCGCGCAGAGCGCGGCGGAAGCGGCGGAGGACCTTGGTCATGTCCTCGTAGTCGGCACGTAACAGCACGGCTTTGACCGAGACTCCCCTCCCATGCACAGCTTCGGGAGGTTGCCGAACGCCGCGGCGTGGCGGCACGAGGAGTCGAAGGACGGGTTCGAGGTCGTGTTCTTCGCGCAGGGCGAGGACGGGATCCGGATCGCGGGCGAGACCACGGCCGTGGAGGAGGGCGAGCCGTTCTGGGTCGGCTACGAGCTCGAGCTCGATCCGCGCTGGCGCACGCGCCGCGCGCACGTCCGCGGGCGCTCGTCGCACGGCGCGCACGAGACCGTCGTGGCGCGCGACGGCGAGGGCTGGCTCGTCGACGGCCTGCGCGCGCCGCACCTCGACGGGATCGACGACGTGGACCTGGAGGCGTCGGCGATGACCAACGCGTTCCCCGTCCGCCGGATGCGGCTCGAGCCCGGTGTCCGCACCGACGCCCCAGCCGCCTACGTCCGCGCGTTGGACCTCAGCGTGGAGCGGCTCGACCAGACCTACGAGCGCCTCGGCGACCGCCGCTACGAGTACGACTGCCGCCGCTTCGACTTCACCTGCGAGCTGGTCTACGACGACGCGGGGCTCGTCACGACGTACCCCGAGATCGCGCGACGGGTGCTCTGAGCCGGAGCGGCAGCGTCAGCACGGCCGCGGTGCCCGGGTGAGCGTCGCGCAGCCGCACGCGGCCGTCGTGGGCGGCGGCGACGGCGGCGACGATCGCCAGGCCGAGCCCGGCGCCCGGGCCGGCGCGGCCGGCGTCGGCGCGCGCGAACGGATCGAAGGCGCGCGGGGCGAAGTCGCGGGGGATGCCGGGCCCCCGGTCGCGCACGGTTATGTCGACCACGCCGTCGTGGCGCCGGGCGCCGACGTCGACCGGCGGGGCGCCGTGGCGGGCGGCATTGTCGACGAGGTTGCGCACGGCGCGCTCGAGCGCCGATGGGTCGGCGTCGAGCTCCACGCCGCAGGGATGCACGGCGACGTCCGGCACGCCGCGGGCGGCGCGCTCGAGCACGCGGTCCAGCGCGATCCGCTCGCGCCGCAACGGCACGCCGTGGGCGTCGGCGCGCGCGACCGCGAGCAGGTCGTCGGCCAGCCGGGCCATCCGGTCGACCTCCTCCTCGGCGGAGGCGAGCGCGGCGTGCGGGTCGCCGCCCTCCATCCGCGTCACCTCCAGCTCGGCCTTGAGGACCGCCAGCGGCGTGCGCAGCTCGTGGCTCGCGTCGGCGAGCAGCCGCTGCTCGCGCTCGAGCGCGGCGGCGACCGGCCGCACGACGTGCCCGGCGATCAGCCACGCGCCCGCGGCGCCGATCAGCAGGGCGGCGCCCAGCCCGGCGACCTCGAGCGTCAGCAGCGTCGCCTGCGACTCGGCCACCTCGTCGGCGGACGCGCCGGCGACGGCGACCGTGCCCGCGCCGGCGACCGGCACGGCGAGGAGGCGGAGGCCCTCGTCGATCACGGCGTCGCCGGGCCGCTCGGCGACGACCTCGCCGCGCTGCGCCGCCCGCAGCCGCCCGGCGGGGAGGAGGGGGCGCGCCTCCGCGAGCTGGCTGCCGGCGAGCACCGTGCCGTCCCCCGCGACGAGCTGCGCCACGTCCTCGTCGGCCTCCAGCCCGGGCGTGCCGGGCAGCAGCCCGCGCGGGGGGTCGGGCCGCTCGGCGGCCGCGGCGAGCTGTGCCGCGCGCGCCCGCAGGCCGTCGTCCTGCGTCCGGCGGAGGTCGCCGGCGAAGCGGACGTAGAGGAACGTGCCGGCCGTGGCGAGCGCGACCGCGAGGACCGCGGTGAAGCCGAGCGTGACGCGGGCCCGCAGGCTCATGCCCGCAGCCGGTAGCCGACACCGCGCACGGTCTCGATCGCGTCGTCCGCCCAGGGCCGGTCGACCTTGTCGCGGAGGTGCCCGACGGCGACGTCGATGACGTTGGAGCGGTGCTCGTAGCCGTCGTCCCAGAGGCGCTCGAGCAGCTCGAAGCGCGTCAGCGCGTCGCCGGGCCGCTCCATCAGCGCCTCGAGGAGCGAGAACTCGCGCGGGGTGAGCTCCAGCTCGGTCGCGTCCCGCCAGGCGCGCCGCGCGGCGGGATCGAGCCGCAGCGGACCGGCGGCGAGCACGGCCGGGCGGGTCGCGTCGGGCCGGCGGGCGAGCGCGCGCAGGCGCGCGAGAAGCTCCTCGAACGCGAACGGCTTCACGAGGTAGTCGTCCGCGCCGCCGTCCAGCCCCGCCACGCGGTCGGCGACCGCGTCGCGGGCGGTGAGCATCAGGACCGGCGTCGCCACGCCGTCCGCGCGCAGCCGGCGGCAGACCTCGAAGCCGTCGATGCCCGGCAGCATCACGTCGAGCACGACCGCCGAATACTGCGAGGCGCCCGCCATCCACAGCGCGTCCTCGCCGCGGACGGCGACGTCGGCCGCGTGCCCGGCCGCGCGGAGCCCGCGGCGGATGATCGACGCCAGCTTGACCTCGTCCTCGACGACCAGCACGCGCATGGGCGGGCTCCGGGTTGCCGGGATGGACGCTACGCCCCGCGGCGCATCCGGAGCAACTCCTCGCGGGCCGAACCGCCCGAGATCTCGAGCGCGAGCACCGGGCCGACGCCGCGGGCGAGGAACTTGTACTCGACGGCGCGGGGCTCGAGCGGGTTCGTCTCGCGCGTGAAGAGCACGTGGCGGAAATGCCCGGCGGGGACGGCGACCTGCTCGTCGACGCTCACGACCGACGCCTGGTCCTCGGCGTGCCCGGCGTACCACTCCTGGCGGTACCGCAGCCCGGGCACCGGGTCCGCGGGCACGACGACGCCGGCCTGGGCGCCGTCGACGCCGGCCTCGAACGAGCCCTCCGTGCTGACCATCCGCCCGTGCTCGTACTCCTTGGTCCGCTCGCCGAGGTACCAGACGTTCCCGGCCGTGTCCTGCGCGTACCAGTCGCGCGTGTCCTCGACGAGCCGGCCGCGTTCCGTGACCGTGTCGCGGACCACGCGCGCGGTCACGCCGTTCGCGATCCGCCTCGTCCGGTGCGTGACCCGGACGACGACCTTCTGGCGCGTCCCGTCCGGCGCCGTCTCGCGCGTGACCCAGCGCGTGCCGGGGCGCAGCGGCCAGTACGGGTTGTCGATCCGGGTCGAGAACCGCGCCGGATCCAGCGTCACCGGCTCACCGCCCTGCGGCAGGCCCGGCGGAGGCTGGGTGAGCGCGGCGAGCAGCGAGAGACCGGCGATGAGGGACGTGGCGGGCATGCACGAAGGAGTACCGGCGGCCGCGTGAAGGAACGATGACGCGGCCGCCGGCCGCCCTCAGGGCCGCGCCTCGTAGACCACGTTGAGCGGCGTGTCCGCCGCGGCGCGGAAGCGGGTGAAGCCCGCGTCCTCCGCCACCGCGCGCGTCCTCGCCGGCCCGGCCTGCGCGCCGAGCGCGAGGCCGACGTCCTGCGACAGCGACGCCGGCGTGCACAGCAGCGTCGAGAAGCCGTAGTACGCGCGCCCGACGGGGTTGAAGTTGTCCTGGACGCGGTCGCCCGCCGCGGGCTCGACGATCATCCACGTCCCGTCGGGCGAGAGCGCCTCGAGCACGCGGCGGGCCGCGCCGACCGGGTCGCCCAGGTCGTGCAGGCAGTCGAACATCGTCACCAGGTCGAGGTCGCCGCCCGTGAATTCGTCCGCGGCCGCGACCTCGAAGCGGATCCGCTCCGCCAGGCCGGCCTCCGCGGCGCGCCGCCGCGCGGTGTCGATCGAGTCGGCGTGGTAGTCCGACCCGGTGAAGGTGGAGGCCGGGAAGGCATCGGCCATCAGCACCGTCGACGCGCCGTGGCCGCAGCCGACGTCGGCGACCCGGGCGCCGCGTTCGAGCTTCGCGACCACGCCGTCGAGCGCGGGCAGCCAGTCGCTGACGAGGTTGGCCTTGTAGCCCGGGCGGAAGAGCCGCTCGCAGCCGTGGTGGACGTCCCCGTTGTGCTCGTGCCAGCCGACGCCGGCGCCGGTGCGAGCGGCCTCCGTGACGAGCGGCGAGTCCACGACGGACCCGAGCGCGTTCTGGAACAGCCCGGGAAGGAAGGCCGGGCTGTCCTCGTCGCACAGCGCGGCGGCCTGCTCGGGCGCGAGGCTGTAGGCGGCGTCCTCGGGGTGGTACTCCACGTAGCCCCCCGCGGCCTGCGCGTTCAGCCACTCGCGCACGTAGCGCTCGGCGGTGCCGGTGCGCGCGGCGAGCTCCGTGGGGGTGAGCGGTCCCGCGCCGGCGAGGGCCCGGTACAGGCCCAGCCGGTCGCCCATCACGACCAGGGCGGTGTTGAGCGTCGCGCCGACCTCGTCGACGGCGCGGAAGACGAACTGCTCGAGCTTCTGCGGGTCGACCGGCCTGTCTCCGGTGATCGTCATGCTGCGTCCTCCTGTTGAAGTGCCGGTTACTTCGCACGACCGGTCGCACTTCTTATGGAGATAGTACGACCGCTCGTGCTAACTTGTCAACCCGGAGAAGCGATGGCGACCGAACCCACGCGACGGCGACGGACCCGCTCGGATGGCGAGCGCAGCCATCGGGCGATCCTCGAGGCCGCCGGCCGGCTGGCCACGACCGAGGGGCTCGACGGCATCTCGATCGCTCGCGTGGCGAGCGAGATCGGCATGAGCAAGAGCGGGCTGTTCTCGCACTTCGCCTCCAAGCAGGACCTCCAGATGGCGACGATCGACGCCGCGGAGGCCATCTACGCGGCCGAGGTGATCGAGCCGGCGCTGGAGCAGCCGCAGGGGATGCCGCAGCTCCGGGCGCTGTGCGAGCGTTATGTCTCCTACGTGGAGCGCGGCGTGTTCCCGGGCGGCTGCTTCTTCGCCGCCACCGCGGCGGAGTGGGACACGCGCCCGGGCCCGATCCGCGACCGTCTGCGCGGCGTGCTCGCCGGCTGGAGCGACCTGCTGGCGGCCAACCTGCGCGCGGCGCGCGACCACGGCGAGCTCGCCGCGGACGTCGACGAGGCGCGCCTGATCTTCGAGCTCAACGCGCTGCTGCACGAGGCGAACGGCAGCTACCTGCTGTTCAGCGACCGGATCGCGCTGGGGCACGCCAGGGCGGCGATCGCGGACCGGCTGGCGCGCTCCGCGCCCTGAGCCGTCCGATCAACGCCCGAGAACGTGCATTATGTGAACTAGTGGGAAGCGGTCCCGCAATCAGCGGAACCGATCCGCCCTGCGGCAGGACGCCCCGCTGCAGGCCGCGAGCCGGGCGAGCCTGAGCGCCCACCGCGCTCGTGCGCCCGCGCCCATCGACGCGGCGAGGTTCTGGAGCTCGTCCAGATCCCTGCGCAGGTCGTAGAGCTCGCGGCTGCCGTTGCGGTGCTGCACGTACAGGTGGTCCCGCGTGCGGATCGCGGCGTACGTGCCCGGCATCCCCATCCGCCAGTCCTGCGCGTCCGGGTCCTGGGCGAGCCGGGCCCCGAAGTCGGTCCGGCGCGGCGGCCGCTCGTCGAGGTGGTGCACGACGAGCACGCCGCGCCGCCAGCGCCGCGGGGTCTGCCCGCGGAGCACGCGGTCCAGCGAACGCCCGTCCTGCCCGCGCCGCTCCGCGCCGGCCCAGTGCAGGAAGGTCGGCGCGAAGTCCACGTTCGAGGCCAGAGCCGTGGAGGCGACGGCCGCCGGGAGCCCCGGTCCCGCGATCACCGTCGGCACCCGGATGTCGGCGTCGTAGGGCGTCCGCTTGCCGTGGGTCAGCCGGTACTGGCCCAGGTGGTAGCCGTTGTCCGACGTGAACACGACGTAGGTGTTGCCGGCGACGCCGAGCTCGTCGAGGGTCCGCCGGACCATGCCGAGCATCTCGTCGATCGCCTGGACGGACCGGGCGCGCCGGCGGAAGCGCTCGCGCAGCTCGGCGAGATCGGCGCCGGAGAGCGCGCGGCGCTTCCCGAGCCAGCGCGGCGGGTCGTGGATCGCGCGCCCGAACGCGCCCGTCATCGGGAGCTCCAGATCCTGGAACAGCTGGGCGTGCCTGGGCGCCGGCACCGCCGGGCGATGCGGCGTGAACGTGCTGAGCTCGACCATGAAGGGCTTGCCGGCCGCGACCGACTCGCGGATGAACCGGACCCCGCCGCGCGCGACGACGTCGGTGGCGTAGTCGGTCGGGGCCCCGGCGAAGCGGACCGGGAAGCCGTTGTCCGACAGGTCGTAGTCGAAGCCGAAGTACGCGTCCGAGCCGGCCAGCCAGCCCGTCCATCCCGGATCCGGCGGCACGTTCGCGCCGTAGCCGTTCAGGTACTTGCCGAACATCCCGGTGCGGTACCCCGCGGCGGCGAGCGGGACGGCGAAGCTCCGCGCCGCGTTGCCGTAGTAGGTCCAGGCGAGGTAGCCGCCGGACGGCGGTGAGTTCGTGAGCACGCGCGTGTTGTGCGGGTAGCGGCCCGTGAGGATGCTGGCGCGCGAGACGCAGCACAGCGAGGCGGACACGACGAACTGCTCGAGCGTCACGCCGTCGCGCTGCAGGCGCTGCACCTCCGGCATGTACGGCACGAGGCTCCAGTCGAGGTCGTCCGCGAGGACGAAGACGATGTTCGGCCGCTGCGGGTCGGCGCCCGATGCCCCCGCCACCGGGCCCAAGCCCACCACGCCCGCCAGCACGGCGAGGAGCGCGACGGCCCGTGTCGGAGGTCTGGCGATCTCAGGTCCTCAGTGGTGTGCACCGCAGACCCTACGCCCCGCGGCGGCCGGGTTCGCGCTTCAGCGGAACCGGTCGGCGCGCCGGCAGACGTGACCCGTGCAGGCGCGGAGTCGCGCGAGCCGCGTGTGCCACCGCTCGCGGGCGCGCGGCGACATCGAGCCGGCGAGGTTGGCGAGCTCGTACGGATCCGCGCGCAGGTCGTAGAACTCGCGGCTCCCGTCATGGTGCTCGACGTAGAGATGGTCCTCGCTGCGCACGGCCTCGTAGCTGCCGGGCTTGCCGCTCCGCCGCCCCTGCGTGTCGGGGTCGTCGGCGGCGCGCTCGCGGCGGTTCTCGTGATGCTCGATGAGCAGCGCCCGGCGCCACCGGCGCGGCTCGCGCCCGCGCAGCAGCCGCGCCAGCGACCGGCCGTCGTGCCCTGCCATGGCCGTGCCGGCCCAGTCGAGGAACGTCGGCGCGAGATCGATGTTCGCGGCGAGGGCGGCGGAGGACGACCCGGCCGGCACTCCCGGGCCGGCGATCACGAACGGCACGCGGATGTCCGGCTCGTAGGCCGTGCGCTTGCCCTGCATCAGCCGGTAGTGGCCGAGGTGGTATCCGTTGTCCGACGTGAACGCGACGTACGTGTCCTCGGCGACGCCGAGCTCGGCCAGCGTCGCCCGGATCCGTCCGAGCATCTCGTCGATCGCCAGCACGGACCGCGCCCGCTGACGGAAGCGCTCGCGGAGCCGCGCGAGGTCGCGGAGGCTCAGCGCGTGGCGTGCCCCGAGCCAGCGCGGCGGGTCGCTGATCCGCCGGCCGAACGCGCCGCCCACCGGCAGCCGGGCCCGCCCCAGGAGCTGCGCGTGCCTGGGCGCCGGCACCGTCGGCAGGTGCGGCGTGAAGGTGGAGAGCTGCACCATGAACGGCGCGCCCGCCGCGACCGAGTCGCGCACGAACCGGTCGCCGGCGCGGGCGATGACGTCCGTCGCGTAGTCCTCGGGCGCAGCGCCGAAGTGCACCGGCGTGCCGTTGTCGGAGAAGTCGTAGTCGTAGCCGTGGTAGGCGTCCGAGCCGGCCAGCCAGTCGCTCCACCCCGGGTCCGCCGGGAACGCCGCCGGGTAGCCGTTGAGGTACTTGCCGAACAGCCCGGTGCGGTAGCCCGCGGCGGAGAGGCCGACGGCGAAGCTCCGCCGCGCACCGCCGTGCTCCCGGAAGCCCGCGAAGCCGCCCGTCGGCGGCACGTTGGAGCGGACGTGGGTGTTGTGCGGGTACTGGCCGGCGAACATGCTCGCCCGCGACGTGCAGCAGAGCGAGTCCGCCACGTAGAAGCGCTCGAGCGTCGCGCCGTCGCGCTGGAGGCGCCGGACCTCCGGCATGAAGCGCAGCAGGGTCCAGTCGAGGTCGTCGGCGAGGACGAGGACGATGTTCGGCTGGCGCGGGCCGCCGGCCTCGCGCTCGGCGGCCTGGGCCCCGCAGCCGGCGAGCGCGGCGGCCAGTGCGAGGGCGGTGACGAAGGGCATCCGTGCCATCTCCATCCCGATGCTGCGCCGCGGCGGCCGGCGTCGCCACCCCCCAACGGTTGTGAAGCGGCCAGCCCGGCGGCCACGTGGCTACGGTGCAGCCAGTGACCGCAGCGCTCGCCGCCCTGCGGGCGTCGCTGGCCGAGCGGCTGGCCGCCCTCCGCGGAGTCGACATAACGTCGCTCCCCGCTCCCCTGCTCGACGTCGTCGTGCGCGTCTCCGAGCCGCGCGGACTCCACGTCCTGCGGCCCGCCGACTGGGAGGCGCTGCGCGAGGAGGAGGCGGTCGCCGCACGGCCCGTGCCGTGGTGGGCGCGGCTCTGGCCGAGCGGGGTCGCGCTCGCCCGCGCGCTCGACGCGGAGCGGCCGGCGCCGGGCGCCCGCGTGCTCGAGCTGGGCTGCGGGCTCGGGCTGCCGAGCCTCGTCGCCGCCCGCGCGGGCGCCGAGGTGCTCGCCACGGACGGGAGCACGGACGCCGTGGTCTTCGCCGCGCACGCGCTCGCGCTCAACGAGCTCGGCGGCGAGACCGCCCACGCGGACTGGGCCCAGCACGGCGCGCAGCTCGCCGCCCGCGGGCCGTACGACCTCGTCCTCGCGGCGGACGTCTTCTACACGCAGGCCAACGTGCCTCTCGCGCTGCAGCTCCTGCCGCGGCTGCTCGCACCCGGCGGGATGGTGCGGCTCGCCGATCCGGGCCGCGCGGGCGCGCGCGACTTCCTCGCCGGCGCGCGCGGCCGCTGGCGGCTGCGCACGGCGCACGACGGCGACGTCGCGCTGCACACGCTCACGGCGCTCGGGTGAGGGCCGTCCGGGAGCCTCAGGTCACCATGCCGGTCGGTGGCGGAGGCGGCGCGTCGAAGCGCCGCGGCGGGGGCACCGGACGCGCGCCGCGCACCGAGCCGTCCGCGGCGCGGAAGAGGCAGAGCGCGCGGCCCTCCGGCCGCGCGGCGCTCGGGGCGAGCAGCCCCGCCCAGCCGTCGGCGGCCAGCGCCTCCCCCACCGCCTGGAACGCCGCCCAGCTCCGCCGGCCGGGATGCGGCAGCGGCAGCCCGGCGGCGGCCAGCTGCCGGGCACCGGAGAGGTCGGCCACCTCGACGTCGGCCGTCCAGCGCCAGACGTCGCGCGGCATCGCGGCGGCCGGCGGCAGCCCGTGCTCCGCGAGGTGCCGGTACCACTCGGCCCAGACCGTCGCCTCGGCGTCGGCGAGGTACAGCGCGTCGACCACGTCGCCGCGCTGCCAGCGGTTGTCGGGCGCCGGGTCGCGCTGCGCCAGCGGGAGCCCACCCGCCGGCTGATGGCGCAGCCAGAAGCCCGTGACACGCACGCCGTGAACGCCCGGCACGGTGTGGATCAGACGGCGCCGGGCGCTTCGAGCTCGGCGATCACGCGCGCGACCCTGCGGTACTCGCCGCGGGCGATCAGGTCCACGGGCTTGTCGTCGTCCAGGGCCTCGACGGGCTTGGCCAGCCAGACCGGGATGTAGTCGGCGCGCATCACGCGCGGGAGACGGTCGACGATCGCCGACAGCTCCCCCAGCCGCTCGGCCCGCGCCCCGGTCGGCGCGCTGCGGCGGGCGAACCAGTCGCGCACCGTGCTCCGCGCGGCGCCCGTGGCCCGCGCGATCAACGCGTCGTCCAGCCCGGCTTCGTGCCGGAGCCGCAGCGTCTCGTCGACGTACGCGGTTGCCATCGCACCCGCCATGATACCCGCTCCGTCAGTTTTCCGTCAAGAATGCGACAGCGACAGCACCGCGCGGGCAGCGGCGACGGCGAGGGTGTCGGCGCGTTCGTTCAGCACCTTGTGGGCGTGCTCCGCACCGGTCTCGTGCCCCTTCACCCAGTGCCAGCGGACCTGCTCGTGGCGCGCGATCTCGGCGTCGAGCGCCTTGACGAGGTCCTGGTTCTTGACCGGATCGCCGCCCGCGGTCTTCCAGCCGCGCCGCTTCCACCCCGCGATCCACTTCGTCATCGAGTCGAGCATCAGCCGCGAGTCGGTCACGATGCATGCGCTGCTGCCCGCGGGGAGCGAGCGGAGGCCCTCCAGCGCCGCCGTGTACTCCATCCGGTTGTTGGTCGTGTGCGCCTCGCCGCCAGAGAGCTCGACCGGCTCCCCGCGGTCCGGCGGCACGACGATCGCCGCCCCACCGCCCGGTGCCGGGTTGCCCCAGCACGCGCCCGCCGTCCACACCAACGCCACCCCGATACCCGGCACGAGCGGGATCTCGCGAGCGGGCGGGCGTCGGCGGCGGCGTGGAGCGGGCATGGGCGGCGATGCTAGACGCGCCGCCGGACGCGCCTCGTACAGTTCCGGGCATGCGCCAGGAGCTGCGTCCCCTCTTCGACC
>JBEVIG010000233.1:0-25169 GCA_040510855.1 Solirubrobacteraceae bacterium | reverse complement strand
GCGGGCGCCGGCCACTTCGTGAAGATGGTCCACAACGGCGTGGAGTACGGGATCATGCAGGCCTACGCCGAGGGCTTCGAGCTGATGCACAAGTCGAAGTTCCCGATCGAGATGGCGGAGGTCGCGGCGCTCTGGAACCGCGGCTCGGTCGTCCGCTCCTGGCTGTGCGAGCTCGCCGAGCGCGCGTTCCGCGAGGAGGGCAACGACCTCGAGGGCCTGCGCGGCCACGTGTCGGACTCGGGCGAGGGGCGCTGGACGATCATGGACGCCATCGACCACGACGTGCCGACGCCGGCGATCACCGCCTCGCTCTACGCGCGCTTCTACTCGCGCGACGACGGCGACTACACGCACCGCGTGCTCGCCGCCCTGCGCAACCAGTTCGGCGGCCACTCGGTCGAGCGCGCTCCCCAGGCATGAGCATGGCCGTCGCCGAGCAACAGGAGCAGAACCCGCTCGTCGAGGGCCTGGAGCGCCTGCCGGTCCCGCCCACCGCGCTCGTCATCTTCGGTGCGACGGGCGACCTCGCGCACCGCAAGCTGCTGCCCGCCCTCTACAACCTCGCCCACGAGGGCGCGCTGCCCGAGCGGTTCAAGCTCATCGGCGTGGCCCGCCGCGAGAAGGGCCACGACAACTTCCGCGACGAGTGCCGCACGTCGATCTGCGAGTACTCCCGCCGGACGCCCGACGATCAGGTGCTCGACGGCCTGCTCGGGCACGTGCAGTACGTGGCGTCGAACTTCGACGACCCGGACGGCTACGCCCGGCTGGCGAAGGCCCTCGACAAGCTCGACCAGGAGACGGGCCAGCCGCTCAACCGCGCCTACTACCTCTCGACGGCGCCGGAGTTCTTCCCGGTGATCATCGAGCAGCTCAAGGCCGCCGGGCTGCACCGCCACAAGCAGGCGGACGTCCGCTGCGTCATCGAGAAGCCCTTCGGCACCGACCTCCAGACCGCCCGGAGGCTGCAGAAGGTGGTCGACAGCGTCTTCCGCGAGCGCCAGGTCTTCCGCATCGACCACTACCTGGGCAAGGAGACGGTCCAGAACGTCATGGCGTTCCGGTTCGCGAACATGATGTTCGAGCCCGTCTGGAACCGGAACTACATCGACCACATCCAGATCACGGGCGCCGAGGACATCGGCATCGGCACGCGGGCCGGCTACTACGACCAGGCGGGCGCGCTGCGCGACCTCGTGCAGAACCACATGCTGCAGCTCGTCGCGCTCACGTGCATGGAGCCGCCGGCGACGTTCGAGGCCGACCAGGTGCGCGACGAGAAGGTCAAGGTCCTCACCGCGATCCGGCCGCCGTCGCCGGACGAGACGGTCCGCGCGCAGTACACGGCGGGCACGGTCGGCGGCGAGGAGGCCAAGGGCTACCTCCAGGAGGAGGGCGTGCCCGCGGGCTCGCACACCGAGACGTACGCGGCGCTCGCGCTCGAGGTCCACAACTGGCGGTGGGCGGGCGTGCCGATCTTCCTGCGCACGGGCAAGCGGCTCGCGCGCAAGGTCACGGAGATCGCCGTGCAGTTCAAGCCCGTGCCGCACCTGGCGTTCCAGTCGGAGGGCTCGGTGGGCGTGCAGCCCAACCAGCTGATCCTCACCGTGCAGCCGAACGAGGGCGTCTCGATCTCGCTCGGGGCGAAGATCCCCGGCTCGAAGATGCGGATCCGCCCGGTCAACATGGAGTTCCTCTACGGCAGCGCGTTCATGTCGCAGTCGCCAGAGGCCTATGAGCGGCTGATCCTCGACGCGATGCGCGGCGACGCGACGCTCTTCACGCGCAACGACGAGGTCGACGCGCAGTGGACGATCATCGACCCGATCCTGCAGCGCTGGCACGCGACCGACGGGAACGGCCTCCCGACCTACGAGGCGGGCACGGCCGGGCCGGCGGAGGCGGACGAGCTGCTCGGGGCCCGGACCTGGCGCGCGCTGTGAGCGAGGACGTCTGGAGCGCGCGGGACACGTCGCCGAGCGCGATCGAGGCGGCGCTCCGCACGCTGCTCAGCCGCCGCTACCAGGAGGACCGCACGTTCGTCCCCGCGCGGGTGATGAACCTCGTCGTGATCGTCGAGCGCGGCTTCCGCGGCGAGGTCGAGAACCGGCTCGCGCGCGTCGGCCGCTACCACCCGTCGCGGCTGGTGATCGTCGCGGTGGAGGAGGGGCGGACCCAACTCGACGCCTGGGCGACGGTGGCCGCGGAGGACGCGGTGCACAAGCCCGGCCACATCGCGGTGGGCCGCGAGCGGGTGGAGGTCGACGTCGGCACGCAGCTGCTCGGCTCGCTCGACACGATCGTCGACCCGCTGCTCGTCTCCGACCTGACCACGATGGTCTGGGCGCCGCACGGCCACCAGGAGGGCGTCGACGCGCTGCGGCGGCTGACGAACATCGTCCTCATCGACACGCAGGACGAGCCCGAGCCGCGGCTCGCCTTCGAGCGTGCCGCCGACCTCGCGCGATCGGCGTACGTCGTCGACCTCGCCTGGCTGCGCTCGACGCCGTGGCGGGAGCGCGTGGCCGCGACCTTCGACCCGCCCGCGATGCGCGGCGCGCTGGACTCGATCGACAAGGTCGTGGTGCGCCACCGCGAGGACTCGACCGCGGCGGGCGTGCTCTTCTGCGGCTGGCTCAGCACGCGGCTGGGCTGGCGGCCGGAGGCGCTCGCGCACAGGGGCACGGCGCTCGCCGGCCACGCCCGCGCGCGCCGCGGCGAGGTGGCGCTCGAGCTGCGCCCGGAGCCGATGGGCTCGCCGGGCCTGGGCGGCGTCACGATCACGACCGCGTCCGGCGACTCCGTCTCGCTCGACCGCGGACCCGGCGGCCTGCGAGCCGTCCGCCACGCGCGCGACGGGGAGGAGCAGTCCTGGACGGTCATGGGCGCCTCGCGCGGCGAGGCGGGCATCCTCGGCGAGGGCGTGCGCCAGGCGCTGCTGCGCGACCCGACGTACAAGCCCGCACTCGAGGCGGGTAGGGTCCTCGTCTCGTGATGGACGTCCGCATCGTCGACGACCCCGCCCGCGTCGTGGCCGACATCCTGGTCGACGTCGCCTGCGCCGGCGGGCACGTCGCGCTCGCGGGCGGCTCGACGCCGCGGCGGGCCTACGAGCTGGTCGCCCAGGCCGACGCCGACCTGAGCGCAGCCACGCTGTGGCTCGGCGACGAGCGGGTCGTCCCGGCCGACGACGAGCGCTCCAACGCCCGCATGGTCCGCGAGGCGCTCACCGACCGGATCGACGCGGAGCGCCGGCCGCGGCTCATGACCGTGGAGACGCAGCTCGACCCGGACGCCGCCGCCGCGGAGTACGAGTCGCGGCTGCGCGAGGAGCTCGGCAACCACCCGCGGCTCGACCTCGTCCTGCTCGGCCTCGGCCCGGACTCGCACACGGCGTCGTTGTTCCCCGGCAAGCCCGCGCTGCAGGAGACCCACCGGCTCGTCACGGCGGTCCCGGAGGCGGGGATGGAGCCGCAGGTGCCGCGCGTGACGATGACCTACCCGCTGCTCAACACCGCGCGGGAGGTCGTGTTCCTCGTCTCGGGCGGCGACAAGGGGGAGGCGCTGCGGCGCGCGTTCGGCGAGCCGCCGGACGAGAGCTCGCCCGCCGCGCACGTGCGGCCGGGCGCGGGGACGCTGACGCTCGTGCTCGACCAGGCCGCGGGAGCGGGGCTGGGATGAGCGAGGGGCGCTTCCTCGGGATCGACGTCGGGGGCACCAAGGTCGCGACGGCCGTGCTGGCCGACGGGAGGTTCGAGACGTTCGACCCGGTGCCGACCGCGACGGAGTCGAGCGACGAGCTGGTCGCCCAGCTGGTCGGGGAGATCGACGCGCACCGCGGTGAGCACGCCCTCTCCGTCGCGATCGGCCTGCCGTCGATCATCGACCGCGCGAGCGGCCGCGTGCGCCACACGGTCAACCTCCCGCTCAGCGACCTGCCGCTGCGCTCGCTGATCGCCGAGCGTTGCGGGCTCCCCGTCTACGTCGAGAACGACGCGTCGTGCGCGGCGCTGGCCGAGGCCTCGCACGCGGGCCAGATCATCTGCGAGAACCTGGTCATGTTCACGATCGGCACGGGCGTCGGCGGCGGCCTCGTGCTCAACGGTCAGCTCTACCGCGGTGCGACGAGCGCGGCCGAGCTGGGCCACACGATGATCGGGCTCGACCTGGCGAACGGCGCGCCCGCCGACCCGGGGGCGTTCCCGCAGCCGGGCTCGCTCGAGACGCTCGCCTCCGGCCGCGCGCTCGACCGGCTCGCGCTGGAGTCGGCCCGCGAGCACAAGAAGTCGTTCCTCGGCCGCCGCCTCGCGCGAGGCGACGAGATCACGGGCCACGACGCGGTGGAGGGCGCCCGCGAGGGCGACGTCCACTGCCAGCACGTGCTGCGCGTGCTCGGCGAGCGGCTCGGCATCGGCATCGCGAACGCCATCAACACCTTCGACCCCGACGAGATCGTGATCGGCGGCGGCGTCTCGCTCGCCGGCGACCTGCTGCTCGTGCCCGCGGAGCGGACGGCGCGCAAGCACACCGTCCCGGGGGCCGGCCTGACCACCAAGATCCGGCTCGCGCGCCACGGCCCCCAGGCCGGGGTGCTCGGGGCCGCGACCGTCGCCGCCCAGGAGTGGGCGCTGGCCCGGGCGCGCAGCCCGAGAGAGGGGCAAGGAAACATGCGAAGCGTTTCCGGTGACGAGACGCCGAAGGCCGAGGCAGGATGAGAATCGCGTGCGCCTTCGACCATGCGGGGTTCCCGCTGAAGCAGATGGTCCTGGAGACGCTCCAGGCCGCCGGCCACGAGACGATCGACCTCGGCACGGACTCGACCGCGCCGGTCGACTACCCCGATAAGGCGCGGGACGCCGCGACGGCGGTGCTCGAGGGCGAGGCCGAGCGCGCCGTGATCGTCTGCGGCTCGGGCGCCGGCGTGTCCGTGGCGGCCTGCAAGTTCCCCGGGATCCGCGCGACGACGGCGCACGACACCTACACCGCGCACCAGGCGGTCGAGCACGACGACGTCAACGTGCTCTGCCTCGGCGCGCGGGTGATCGGCCCGGCGCTGGCGGCGGAGATCGTGGCGGCGTTCTCGCTCGCGGAGTTCTCCGGCGAGGAGCGCCACGTCCGCCGGCTCGGGAAGATCAAGGCCATCGAAGACGAGTACGCGGGCGGTTGACGCATGGCCGTGGCCGGCGAGCACGAGGGGGACTACCTCCCGATCGCCGAGCACGGACTGGTCGGCGACCTGCACACGGTCGCGCTCGTCGGCACGAACGGGACGATCGACTGGTACTGCTGCCCGTCGTTCGACGCGCCGAGCGTGTTCGGCGCGATCCTCGACAAGGACAAGGGCGGCTTCTTCTCGCTGCGGCCCGCCGGTGACGGCTGGCACTCCAAGCAGCTCTACTTCCCGGACACGAACGTCCTGATCACGCGCTTCTTCACCCACGGCGGCGTGGGGGAGGTGCAGGACTTCATGCCGATCGAGGACCAGCCGGACATGCACCGGCACCGGCTGCTCCGCCGCGTCGTCGTCGTCCGCGGCACGATGGAGTTCGAGGTCGAGGTCCAGCCGCGGTTCGACTACGGGCGCGAGGAGCACGAGGTCGAGATGCACCCGCACGGCGTGCTGTTCCGCGCGCCGTCGCTGTCGCTCGCGCTCGAGGGCGCGATCTCGAAGTCGCTGCACGGCGGCGAGCGGCTGCAGCGCGTCGGCGAGGGCGTGCGCGCGCGGATCACCGTCGAGGCGGGCGAGTCGCAGACCTACGTGCTCGAGCGCGTGCCGGCCGACCACATCTGCCGTCCGTACTCGGAGCGCGAGACGCTCGGGGCGTTCGAGGCGACCGTGGGCTACTGGCGCCGCTGGCTCGAGCAGTCGCGCTACCGGGGCCGGTGGCGCGAGATGGTGCACCGCTCCGCGCTCACGCTGAAGCTGCTGACCTACGCGCCCACGGGCGCGCTCGTGGCCGCGCCGACGACCTCGCTCCCCGAGCAGATCGGCGGCGAGCGCAACTGGGACTACCGCTACACCTGGATCCGCGACGCGGCGTTCTCGCTCTACGGCCTGCTGCGGCTCGGCTTCACGGAGGAGGCGGCGTCGTTCATGGGCTGGCTCACGGACCGCACGCGCGACTGGAAGATCGGGCCCTCGGGGCCGCTGCAGATCATGTACGGGATCGACGGCCGGGCCGAGCTGCCGGAGGAGGAGCATCCGTTCTGGTCGGGCTACCGCGACTCCGCGCCGGTGCGGATCGGCAACGCGGCGGCCGAGCAGCGCCAGCTCGACATCTACGGCGAGCTGATCGACTCCGTCTACCTCTACAACAAGTACGGCGCGCCGATCTTCCACGAGACGTGGGGGAGCCTGCGGCGGATCGTCGACTGGCTGTGCGAGAACTGGGACAACGTCGACGAGGGCATCTGGGAGACGCGCGGCGGCCAGAAGGACTTCACGTACTCGCGGCTGATGAGCTGGGTCGCGATCGAGCGCGCGATCCGGATGAACCGGGCGCGCGGCCTGCCGGGTGACATCGTGCGCTGGCTCGCGGAGCGCGACCGGATCTACAACCAGATCATGAGCCGTGGCTGGAGCGACGAGCGCGAGGCGTTCGTGCAGCACTACGGCTCCGACGTGCTCGACGCGTCGATCCTGCTGATGCCGCTCGTGCTCTTCATCGCCCCGCGCGACCCGCGCTGGATCTCGACGCTCGACGCGATCTCGGACGAGCTGGTCTCGGACTCGCTCGTCTACCGGTACAACGTCGAGGCGTCGCCGGACGGCCTGCGCGGCGATGAGGGCACCTTCTCGATGTGCTCGTTCTGGTACGTCGAGGCGCTCACGCGCGCGGGGCGCGTCGACGAGGCCCGGCTGGCGTTCGAGAAGATGCTCACCTACGCGAACCACCTGGGGCTGTTCTCGGAGGAGATCGGCCCGACGGGCGAGCTGCTCGGGAACTTCCCGCAGGCGTTCACCCATCTGGCGCTCATCAGCGCCGCGTACAACCTCGACAAGGCACTGGGATAGGGGGTCCGACCACGATGCGCACGATCGAGTGCAACGAGTGCGGCGAGGCGATCACGGCCGCGAGCGACGAGGAGCTCACGCGCAACCTGGCCGCGCACCTGCGGTCCGAGCACGACGCGGAGGTCGGCGACGAGGAGGTCGCGGAGACCGTCGCGGCCGAGGCCTACGAGGCCATGGACTCCTGAGGGAGCGTGCGGATCTCGCGGACGGCCAGCGCCCCGAGGAACATCGCGCCGGTGATGATCGTCGAGCCCACCATCGTCTCGTGGAGGCCGAAGGTGTCCGCGAGCGGGCCGGCGACCGCGTAGCCGAGCGGCATCAGCCCCACGGTGGTGAACCAGTCGAGGCTGGTCACGCGTGAGAGCGCGCGGCCGGGGATCAGGCGGCCGAGCGTCGTCTCCCACTGCGTGAAGCCGATCGCCACGGCGACGCCGGCGGCCGCCTCGAAGGCGGCGATCGCGGCCGTCGAGCCGGCGAGGGCGATGATCGCGGGCTGGCAGGCGGCGCCGACGAAGGCGAGCGTGGCGGCCAGCATCGGGTGCGGCGGCTTCCAGCGCAGGCCCAGGATCGAGCCGGCGATCGTGCCCGCGCCGAAGCAGGACGTGATGATCGCCCAGCTGCCGGCGCCGCCCAGTTCCTCGTTGGCGAGCACGGCGCCGAGGGCGAGCACGCAGGGCAGCGCGATGAAGTGGTAGGCGCTGAAGGGCGGCATGAACGCGAGCATCCAGCGGCGCTGGCGGACCTCGGCGATGCCGCCCTTGAGCTCGGCCCAGAAGTGCGGCGCGTGGTGCTCGGGGTGCGGCTCGCGCGCCGGCTCGCGCAGCGCCAGGAGGAAGATCGCGCTCACGACGAACGTGCCGGCGTCCACGGCGATCGCGGCCCCCGGGCTCATGACCACGATCAGCGCCCCCGCCGCGGCGGGGCCGATGACGTGGCCGGCGTTCTGGGCGAGGCCGACGAGCGAGTTCGCCTGCTGGAGCTCCCCGGCCGGGACGAGCGACGGCGTGAGGCCGCCCGCGGCGGGGCGGAAGAACGCCTCCAGGGCGCCGTACGCCGCGCACAGCACGAGCAGGTGCCAGAGCTCCGCGCTGCCGCTGAGCAGCAGGACGGCGAGCACGGCCTGGACCGCGGCGCGGCCGAGGTCGCTGATCAGCATGAGCCGGCGGCGCGACATGCGGTCGGCCCACACGCCGGCGGCCAGCACGAGGAACGTCATCGGCACGACCTGCACGGCGAGCACGAGGCCGAGCTCCGCCGCGCTGCCGTCGAGCCCGTCGAGCACCGCGAAGGCGAGCGCGATGGGGAACAGCGAGTCGCCGATGACGCTCACCGCCTGTCCCGTGAACAGGAGGCGGAAGTCACGGTGGCGGAGGACCGGGATGTGCCGCACGCCGGGCTAGCCGTCGCGCGAGTCGGCGCGGCGCTCCCGCCGCTTCCGCCTGCCGCGGGCCGCGTGGGCGATCCAGCCCAGGACCGCGCCGAGGAGGAAGGTGATCCCGATCACGAGGATCAGCGGCGTGCTGACCGTGCCGACGATCCAGTTGACCTGGACCTCGTCCAGGTTGAGCACCGCGAACACCGCGACGAGCGCGCCGATCGAGAGGCCCGCGGCGGTGCGGCGGTTCTCCTTGGAGATCAGCCCGGTGCCGCCGCGCTTCGCGGGCGGCTTGGCCCTGGTCGACTCGTCCGCCATGGGGCGGACTATGGCACGTGGGTCAGACCCAGACGTCGCGGCGCTGCGTGTCGTAGCTCCACTCCTGCGCGGCGGCGACGGCCAGCGCCTCGCGGCCCGGCCCGTCGCGCTGGGTGAAGCGGAGCTCGGTGGGTCCGAGCCAGCGGCGCCAGGCGCGCGCGAGCGCCTCCGCGCGCTCCTTCCGGCGGCCGAGGTCGTCCGGGACCCCGTGCCAGGCGACGGTGAGCGCGTCGCGGTCCCCCGCCGCGATCCGCAGCAGCGTCCCCGTGCCGGGGTCGGGCGGGGCGATGAGGCGCGAGACGAGGTAGCGGGGGCGCTCGACCGGGCCGAGCAGGGCGTCGAGCGCGGCGGTGACGCGCTCGGCCTCCTCCGGCGTGCCGTCGGCGAGCCGGGCGCGCAGGTAGCCCGACGCGCGCGGCTCGAGCACGAGCGACGCGGCGGCCTCGCGCCGGAGCTCCTTCAACTCGACGTAGGCCTCCGTGACCGCGCGGGCGATCCGGTCGAGCGGGGCGGCGACGGGGAGGAGCTCGGCGTCGCGGCGCGCGCGGGCGACCGCGGCGCCGGCCGACGCCCCGGCGAGCGGGATCGCGGCGAGCGCGACCGGCCACGCGACCACGGCGCCGAGCACCGCGCCGGCGGCGGCGAGCGCGCCGGCGCCGCCGAGGAGCGGGCGCTCGCCGACGCGGATCCGCGGCGGGCTCGCCGGGAGTGCGGCCGGCGCCGCCGGGGCGCCGCGGCGGGCGTGCAGGACGAGCGTCGGGACCTCGTGCCCCTCGTACGGCGCGCCGACGTTCCAGCGCGCGCGGGCGGCGTCGCGGTCCGCGGCGCGCCGCACCATCTGGCGCGCGATCTCGGGGAACGCCTGCGCCGGGGGCGGTGCGAAGGGGGAGAGGTCGGGATGGACATGGCCGACGCCGGCCTCCAGCGTGCCGTCGTCGGCGGGCGCGTGGAGGTGGCGGTGCTTGCGGACGAAGCGCTCGTAGTCCGCGTCGCCCTGGGCGTGGCGGGGCGCGACGCAGACGATGTCCCAGTTCGAGGCCACCTTCAGCGGGTCGTCCGGGTCGAGGCGCAGCGAGCGGCCGCGCATCTGGCGCACGGAGACGCCGGTCGCGGCGCTCGTGAGGTCGACGAGGCAGTTCACGCACGGCGCGTTCCAGCCCTCGCCGAGGAAGGCGCGCGTGCCGACGAGCGCGCGGACGTCGCCGGCGGTGAAGGCGCGGGTGGCGAGCGCGACCCAGCGCCGCGGCCGCCACTCCCCGGGTCCGCGCAGCTCGACCACGCCTTCCTCGGGCGGGCCGGCCGACCACCCGGGCAGGGCGCCGTCGCCGCCGCCGGCCCGCGCGTCTTCGCCGGCCGCCGGCGCGTCGGCGCGCGCGAGCGCGCGCAGCACGTCCGCCGCGTCCTCCTCTGCGCAGCGCAGCCCGCGGCCGCTCACCAGCAGCGGCCGCAGCACGGCGGTCCGCTGGTCGTCGGCGAGCGCGCGGACCGCGGCGCGGGCGGTCCCGGCGGCGGGGTCGAGGATCCCGCGCAGCTCGCCGTCCGGCCGCGCGCCCGTCAGCTCCGCGTCGCAGAGCACCAGCGCGCGCAGCCCGGTGCCGCGCGCCTCGGCCTCCGCGCCGAGCACCTCGACGAGCGCGATCGGCTTGCCCGCCGAGCCGAGCAGGAGCCGGTCGACGTCCGACGCGCCGCGGCGGATGCCGGTGCGCGTGAGCTGGAACCCGAGGTCGCGGAGCGCGGCCGCGACCGCCTCGCGCCGCGCCGCCGCCGCGGGCGCCGCCTGCCCGTCGAGCGACCGCAGCACCCAGTCCTCGAGCAGCACGACCCAGTCGTCGAGGTCGGGCGGGCGCCGGTACGCCTCACCGCGCGGCGCGCCCGGCGGGAGCGGCAGGTCCGCGGAGCCGAGGAACCGCACGCCCGCGGCGGCGAGCCGCGGATGGCGCCGCTGGAAGTCGGCCCACGGCACCTCCGCGGCGTCGTCGCCCTCGCGCCCGCGGTACCGGAGCCGCGTGATCACCCACTGGCCGAGGTCGAGCGGCCCGTCGTCGCTGTGATCGAGGAGGTCGGTGACCAGCTCGCGGAACCGGGCCTCGTGCTCGTCGAGCCACTGCTGCTCCGCCGGCAGCGGCTCGGTGAGCCACGCGAGCTCCTGGTACGGAGCGAGGTGCCCGTCGCGGACCACGGCCGGCGTCGGCACCTGGAAGTCGACCGGCCCGAGCAGCGCGGCGTACAGCTCGGCCTCCTCCGTCGTCAGCTCGTCCGGCGGCGTCGCGGTGAGCCCGACGACGTGGACGTCGGTGTCCAGCTCCTCCAGCACCGCCCGCACGACGTACCCCCAGAGCGAGGCGAGGTGGTGGCACTCGTCGAGCACGACGGTGGCGACGCCCGCGGCCCGCAGCGCGTCGACGCGCTCGCGGGCGCCGGGCGCGAGCAGGTCGCCGAGGTGCAGGGCGCCGTGCGCTCCGCGGGCGATCTCGCGCTTGAGCCCGGCGACGATCCGCGCGACCTCCTGGCTCCGCCGCCGCGCGGCCGCGCCCGTCCACGCCGCCGCGCCGGCCGCGACGGCGGCGACCGGCTCCCCGGTCGCGCGCGCACGCTCCTCCGCCCACCGCGCCTCGGCGGCGGCCCGCAGCGCGTCGCCGGGATCGTCGAGCCGCGCGAGCGCCTGGTAGGTCAAGCATGCCACCTGCGCGCCCGGCCGGTCGGCCACCAGCCCGTCCGGCGCGCCGAACGCGGCGCCCGCCGCCGTCCACTGCTGCTGGATCGCCGAGTTCGGCGCGAGCACGAGCGCCGGCCGGTCGAGCCGTCGCACGATCTCGAACCCGAGCAGCGTCTTCCCCGACCCGGGCGGCGCGATCAGGTGGGTCGAGCGGTGCCCGCCGGCACGGTCGCGCTCGAACGCCTCGAGCGCGAGGGTCTGGTAGCGGCGCCACTCCCCGCGGAAGCCGAGCTCGTCCACGCGCGCATCATCGCGGGCGCGGACCGACGGTGGGGGCGGCCGGCGCCGGCCGCCCCCATCCGCGGGTCAGGGCGAGAAGGTGCCCTGCGTGCCGGCCGGGGCCGGGATCCTGAAGTTGCCGGGGACGCGCTTCCCCGGTTCGCCGTTGACCGATTCCGTCGAGTACGCGTAGGTCAGGACGGCGAACGCGACCGCGTCGGCGTTGACGTCGAGCGCGTGGTTGCTGTTGTTGGCGAACGTGTCGCACGCCTCGTGGTAACAGGGGTCGAACTGCGCCCCCGTCGTGCCACCCCAGATCGACTGCTGCTCGGCGGTCTTCGGTACCTCCGCGCCGGTGAACAGGCCGCCGGCCGGGATGTCGTTGAGGATGAACGCCTGGTAGTCGCTCCGCCCGTCGAACGCGGCGTCGTCGTACGGCTCGCCGCGCAGCGTGTAGAACGACTCGAACAGGTCCTCGATCTCGACCGAGCCGTCCGGGACGGCGACGGGCGCGGTGAACGTCGACTGGTCCGCGTCCTGGGTCATGAAGATGTAGTTCGGCGACCCGATCATGTCGAAGTTCAGGTACAGCGCGATCCGGTCCTTCTCCGCCTGGCTCAGGCCTCCGACGTAGTTCGTCGAGCCGACCAGGCCGCTCTCCTCGGCGCCCCACCACGCGAAGCGGACGCTGTTCTGCGTGGGCAGCTTCGCGATCTGCTGGGCGACCTCCAGGATCGCCGCGCTGCCCGAGCCGTTGTCGTTGATGCCCGGCCCGTCGAGCACGGAGTCGAGATGCGCGCCCGCCATCACGACGTTGTCCGTGTTGGCGCCGGCCTTCTCTGCGATCACGTTGTACGTGGGCAGGGTCTGGCGCAGCGTGTTCGCGAAGACGCGCATCCGCAGCCCGGCGGTGTTCGACAGCGTCACGCCCAGTGCGTACGTCGTGCCGATCACCGGGATGCCGCTCGTGTTGTTCGCCGTGAGCGTGACCGCCGGGATGTTGTTGCGGTCGGTCGCGGTCGTGTTGCCCTGGTTGAAGATGACGATGCCCACCGCGCCGGCGGCCGCCGCGTTCTCGGCCTTCAGCTCGAACGTGCAGGTCCCGCGCTGCAGGAGCGCGATGTTGCCGGACGGGAAGCCGTTGAAGTCGGTGGCCTCGCAGCCGCTCGTCGACGTGTTGCCCAGGCCGAGCTGCAGGTCGACCGGGGTGACCGCCGCGGTGACGTCGCCCGGATCGGTCTGCGTGATCGCCCCGAAGTCGGTGCCCTCCACGTAGGTGATCTGGTTCGGCGCGACCTGCTGGAGCGCCGACGGGCCGACGACCTCGAAGGCGAGGTAGTCGAACGACTGGACCTCGGGGGCGTAGCCGGACGCCTCGAGCGTGTCGACGACGTAGTCGACCGACGCATTGAAGCCCGCGAAGCCGGAGAACCGGTTCCCGTCGTTCTCGTCCGCGATCGCCTGGAGCGCGGCCTGGTGCGCGCGCACCTCGCTCAGCCGCACGCACTCGAGGAGCTTCGGGTACGTGTTGTTCGTCCGCGCGTCGCAGGCCGTCTGCGCCGGCGCGGCCGCGGCGGCACCGGGCAGCAGCAGCACCCCCAGGACTGCGAACGTCACCAGCGCCAGCGTGCGGACCTGCCCAGACACTCGTGCAAGTGCGGACATTCTCCCCTCTCCTCTCGGCATGGCCGACTGATGTGGCGGGGGTGGATCCGTCCTCCCCCATGGCGATGCTCGCGCATGCCGCGAGGGGAGTCAAGATGCCGGTGCGTTGACATTGAGAAGATATCTTCCTATTCTGCTCCGGCGATGCCGCGCCGCAAGCCCGGGACCCTCCTGCCGCTCGAGACCGAGATCCTCGGCGTGGCGCTCGCGCGGCAGCGCGACGGGGAGCCTTCGTTCCACGGCTTCGCGCTCGCGCAGGCGATGCGCGAGCAGCGCGGCTCGAAGGCGCTGACCGGCCACGGGACGCTCTACAAGGCCCTCGGCCGCCTGGAGGAGTTCGGCCTGCTCGCCTCCCGCTGGGAGGACGCGGCGGGCGTCGAGGGGCGGCCGCGCCGCCGGCTCTACGAGCTCACGGGGGAGGGGGCGCGCGTCGCCGGGCAGGCGGCCGCGGGCCCGGCGCGCGATCGGCCGCCCCGGATCGCATCGGAGCCCGCATGACGGCGGAGCGGATGGCCGCGGTGGTGGCATGGTGGGCGCGGCGCTATACGCGCGACCTGCCCGACTCCGTCGCGCGGCGGCGGATCGACGAGCTCGAGGCCGACGTCCACGACCACATCGCGCACGAGCGCGCGGACGGCGCCGGCGAGGCGCGCATCGCGCTCGGCATCGCCGCGCGGATGCTCCGCGGCCTCCCCGCCGACGCCGCCTGGCGGCGCTCCGTCGCACGATCCACGACCCCGGAGGTGACCCGGATGCGCAGGACCACCCGCTCGCTCGTCCGCATCGGTCTCGTGACCGCCTGCATCCTGCTCGTGCCCGCCGTGGGCATGCTCGTCAGCGACGGGGTCGACTGGGGCGTGGCCGACTTCGTCTTCGCCGCCCTCCTCCTGGGCGGGGCCGGGCTCCTGCTCGAGCTCGCCGCGCGGACGCCCGGCAGGCTCGTCTACCCGGCGGCGGCCACGGCGATCGGCGCCGGCGCGATCCTCTTCGGCGAGGCCGACGACGCGCCCGGGCTCGTCCTGTTCGGCGGCCTGCTCATCCTCGGCTCGGCCGCGCTCGCCTTCCGGACCGCACAGCGCAGCCCGTAGCGGATAGCGTCCGCGGATGTTCCGCTGGGGCTGGGACAGGCTCGACGCCAAGCTGATCGACCGCCGCTTCATCCGCCGCGACGCCTACAACGCGCACAACCCCTCCTCCTCGTACCAGGTCTGGGAGTACCTGGTCGAGTTCTCCGAGGCCGGCGGGCGCCGCGTCCGGCTCCCGATCCGGGAGAAGACGTTCAAGATCGACGTCCCGGAGAACGGCGGCGTCGTCCCGATCCGCGTGAACCGGCGGCGGACGAAGGCGGCCTTCGACCTCGACGATCCGCGGATCGACGCGGTCGGCCGCCGCGACCGGCGCGCGAAGGCCAAGAAGGCGGCCGACGAGGCGCGCTTCAAGGCGAAGCTCGACGAGACGGACGGCTGACCGTCCCGGCGGGAACGCCGGGACGGTCGTGTCGCGTCAGCTCAGCAGGGGCGTGATCACCGCGCAGAACTCGTCCTCGGACATGTCGAACCCGGGGTGCGGCCCGGAGACGCGCACGGCGAGCTCCTCGAGGAACACGCCGCCCGGCGTGTCGTCGCCCTCCGTGTCGAAGAGGTACGTGGTGCGGATCGCGCCGCGGTCGCGGAGCAGGACGCGCCCGCTCGCGTCCGCGAGGTTGAACGGCCGCCCCGACTCGACCGTCGTGAACTCGAAGATCGAACCCGAGACGTGCCGCGCGGACACGTCGCGGATGACCGCGTCGCCCCAGATCGTGAGCGTCCGGCCGTTCTCCGTGTTCGTCCACGTCTCCGAGTACGCGTAGTTGTCGAGCGCGAAGAACGCCGTGTCGAGGTCGTGCTTGCCGGCCCTGATGCGGAAGTTCCCGCTCACGACGCCCTCCGTGTGGATCGAGAACCCGCAGATCTCGAAGTCGTCGCTGTACGGCGCCGAGTAGTGATCGCGGTCCACGACGGTGGCCTGCGCCGGCGCCGCCAAGGCGAGCGCGGCGATGAGCACGGCACCAGCGAAGAGGCCCTTCCCCATGGCCCTTCTCCTCAATCCCGCCCGTGGTGGTGGTTGTGGGCCGACCCTACTCCCGGCCGCGCGGCCGGGGCCGCGATCCTGGTCCGACGGCCAGGGATCGCGCCCGCCCGGCGCTCAGCGCAGGTGCTCGGCGAGCCAGTCGAGCACGACCTCGCGCTGCGCCGCGGACTCGAGCTGCGCGACGCCGTGCCCGACCGCCTCCGTCACGACGAGGCGCGAGCCGGCCGCGCCGCGCACGAGCCGCTCGACCGTCGGCGCCTCGCGCTGGTCGCTGACGAACAGCACGTTGCGCGGGTGGTACGCGCGGCGCGCGACGGCGTCGAGCACGGACTCGGCGCGCGGGGAGAGCGCGACCGCGGCGCGCAGCCGCCGGCCGTCCGGCCCGGTCATCGCGAGCACGGCGGTGGACGCGCCGACGCTGGAGCCGACGATCGCGAGCCGCCGCGGATCGACGTCGTCGCGCGTACGCAGGAACGCGACCGCGCCCGCGACCTCGCGGGCGAGCGCGGTGACGTCGACGCCGCCGCGGCCCTCGTAGGCGAGCGAGGCGAAGCCCGCGTCGTGCAGCGCGGGTGCGAACGCGTCCCACTGGCCCGGGCCGCCGATCAGGCCGTTGACGAGGATCACCGCGGGCGCCCGGTCGCCCGCGGGGCGGAACGTCCCCTCGACCGGCTCGCCGTCCGCGCCGGGGAAGCGGACCGGGACGGCGGAAGGGGGCGAAGCGGGCTCCGCGGCCGGCCGGTCCTCGTCACCGCACGCGCCGACGGCGAGCGCGAGGCACGCCGCGGCGATGGCCGTCGCCCTCCGCATCACCGTGACGATAGGCCGCGCTAGTGTCGCCCGCATGCCCCGCCGCGAGCGCGACACGGCCGAGCTCATCCGCGTGTACAGCGACCCGCTGCAGCATGCGCTCATCGCCGTCGCCGTGAACGCGCCGCTGGCCGCCCGCGCCGGACGCGGGGTGCTCGGCACGGCCGTCGCGGCCGCGCTCGTGATCGACGTCGACCACGCGGTCGCCGCGCGCTCGGTCCGGGTCCGCCACACGACGGCGCTGGCGCACCGCCCCCGGACGCACAGCCTGCTCACCGCCGCGCTCACGGGCGCGATCGTCACCGCCGCGGCCGGGCCGCTCCACGGTTGGGCGGCGTTCAGCGGACTCGGCTCGCACCTGCTGCACGACGCGGGCGACCGCGCCGCGCCGACCCCCGTGCTGTGGCCCTGGCAGCGGCCGCGTCAGCTCGGCCGGCGCGTGCAGCTCGCGGGGACGCTCGCGCTCACCATGGGGTCCACGATCGTGGCCGGCTTCGCCGGATCGACTTCACGATCGCGCGATGCTGCTTCCGCTGATGGCGGCTCCGCAGCAGGTTCGCCGCGAACAGCGTGAGGCCGATCGTCACCACCAGCTCGACGGCGCGCTTGCCGCGGAACGACGACTCGCCGTGCTCGCGCTGGCGCATGTGCACGGGCACCTCGAGCAGCCGCAGCTTCGCGTCGGAGATCCGCATCAGCGCCTCGACCTCGGGCGCCTCGCACACGTAGTCGTCGGCGAGCAGGGCGAGCGCGGACTTGTCGACCGCGTACATGCCGCTCGTGCCGTCGGAGATCGGCTGCCCGAGCCGCAGGCGCATCAGCAGCCGCAGGAGCGAGGTGCCGAAGACCCGTTCGGGCGCCGGCTTGTACTTCTCGCCGTCCTTGCCCGACTCGGGCAGGAAGCGCGAGCCGATCGCGACGTCGCACTCGCCCGCGCGTACGAGCTCGAGCATCCGCGCGAGCTCCTCCGCCGGGTGCTGGCCGTCGGCGTCGAGGCGGCCGCAGTAGTCGTAGCCGCGCTGCAGCGCCTGGCGGTAGCCCTCGGCGATGCCGGCCTTCAGCCCGCGGTTGTGCTCGAAGGAGACGACGTCGGCGCCGTGCAGCCGGGCGACGTCCGCGGTGTTGTCGGTCGAGCCGTCGTTGATGACGAGCAGGTCGGCGTCGGGCAGCGCCTCGCGCGCGTCCTGCAGCACGCCCGGGAGCGACGCCTCCTCGTTCCAGGCGGGGATGAACACGATCGTCCGGGCCATGCGGACGAGCGTACGCGATGGTGAGAGGATCGGCGCGTGGAGATCGGGGTCCATCTGCCGCTCATCGCGTTCGGGGACGACGCGCTGTCGCTCGGCCGGCTCGAGCGCGCCGCCGACGCCGCCGCCGGGTGCGGGCTCGCCGCCCTCGCCGCGAACGACCACTTCGTGTTCGCCACGCCCTGGCTGGACGGGCCGACCGCCCTCGCCGCCGTGGCCGGCCGGAGCGGCGAGCTCGACCTCATGACCTCCGTCGCGCTCGTCGCGCTGCGCGGGCCGGTGCCGCTCGCGAAGACGCTGCAGGCGCTCGACGTGCTCTCCGGCGGCCGCGTGATCGCCGCGGTCGGGCCGGGCTCCTCGGCACGCGACTACGAGGCGCTCGGCATCCCGTTCGAGGAGCGCTGGCCGCGCTTCGAGGCGGCGACGGCGGCGCTGCGGGCGCTGCTGCGCGACGAGGCCGAGCCGCGGCTCGCGCCCCGGCGCGGGGCGATCCCGGTCTGGGTCGGCAGCTGGGGCTCCGCCGCCGGCCTGCGCCGCGTGGCCCGGCTCGCCGACGGCTGGCTCGCCTCGGCGTACAACACGACGCCCGAGCGGTTCGCCGTCGCCCACGCCGATCTCGCGCGCGCACTCGCGACCCGCGAGCGGGAGGCCGAGGGCTTCCCGAACGCGCTGAGCACGATGTGGACCTGGATCACCGAGCGGCGCGCCGACGCGGACCGCGTGCTGCGCGACGTCCTGGCGCCGATGCTCAAGCGCGACCCCGAGGCGCTCCGCGACCAGCTCTGCGTCGGCCCGCCCGAGCACTGCGCCGCGCTGCTCTCCCGCTACGCGGCGGCCGGCTGCGGGCGCGTCCTCCTCTGGCCGATCGGCGACGAGCCGCGGCAGATCGAGCTCGCCGCGGAGCGGGTGGTGCCGGCCGTCGTGCCGTGACGAACGTCACCACCGGCTGGGTAGGGAGGTGAGTCCAACGCCCGCGGCATCGACATTCGGCGTATCAGGAGCCGGCCGCCGCTCCTCCATCCACCATGACCTTTCTCGTCGTCGGAGTGGACAACCGCACCCTCGCCCCGTGGCACCGCCACGTGATGGCCCCGGACATCGCGAGCGCGCGGCTCGCAGGCCGCCTCCGCGCGGCCGCCGAGGGCGTCGTCCTCGTGGTCGCCGCCGTCGTCGGCCCGGGGGCGGACGTCCAGGCGTAGAGTCGTCGGCGTGCGCACGCCCCAGGGCCGCCGACCTCCCCGCCGCCGCGGTCGCGCGAACAGCGACGCGGAGCGCCGCGCCCTCGCCAAGGCGAGCGGGCGGCGGAAGGGGCCGCCCACGCGCCCGCCGCGCCCCGGCTTCGCGGTCCTCGCGACCGACGGCGGCTCGCGCGGGAACCCCGGGCCGGCGGCGATCGGCTACGTGCTCGACGCCGCCGACGGCGCCCGGCTCGCCGCGCACGGCGAGGCGATCGGCGTCGCCGGGGCGAACGTCGCGGAGTACCGCGCGCTGCTGGCCGGGCTGGAGCACGCGCACGGCCTCGGGCTCGACCGGGTCGAGGCGCGCTGCGACGCGCGGCTCGTCGTGGAGCAGGTGATGGGGCGGCGCGAACCGTCCAACCCGCGGCTGCGCGATCTCGCGGACGCGGTCCGCGACGTCGCCGAGCGGATCGGCAGCGTCGCCTTCACCTGGGTGCCGGCCGAGGCGAACGGGCGCGCGCACGCGCTCGTCGCCGACGCGCTCGACCCCCGCACCTGATCCGCATCGGCGACACTTCCCGGGTGGACATGCGCGGGAACGGCCGGGCAGGCCGCGACTCGAGAGACTGGGCGAGCGAGGCGGTCCGGCGCATCGAGGCCGACGACAACCGCTCCGCGGACACGCACCTGCACGCCTTCCCGCTGCCGCCGGCGTGGGGGATCGACCTGTACCTCAAGGACGAGTCGGTCCACCCGACGGGGTCGCTCAAGCACCGGCTCGCGCGCTCCCTCTTCCTCTACGGCCTGTGCAACGGCTGGATCCACGAGCACACGACCGTGGTCGACGCGTCGAGCGGCTCGACGGCCGTCTCGGAGGCGTACTTCGCCCGCTTCCTGGGGCTGCCGTTCATCGCCGTCATGCCCGAGACGACGAGCCGCGAGAAGATCGCCCTGATCGAGCGGGAGGGCGGCGTCTGCCATCTCGTCGCGGACGCGAGCACGATCGTCGCCGAGGCGCGGCGGCTCGCCGCGGAGCGCGACGGCCACTTCCTCGACCAGTTCACGTTCGCCGAGCGCGCGACCGACTGGCGCGGCAACAACAACATCGCGGTGTCGATCTTCAGCCAGATGGCGCTCGAGCAGCACCCGATCCCGACGTGGGTCGTGCTCGGCGCCGGCACGGGCGGCACGAGCGCGACGGTCGGCCGCTACGCGCGGCTGATGCGCTATCCGACGCAGCTGTGCGTCGTCGATCCCGAGGACTCGATCTTCTACGCGCACTGGTCGGGCGACCCGTCGGCCTTCAGCGGCCGCCCGTCGCGCATCGAGGGCATCGGCCGCCAGCGCGTCGAGCCCTCGTTCCTCCCCGACATCGTCGACCGCATGCTCGTGGTGCCCGACGCGGCGTCGATCGCGACGATGCGCCTGGTCCGCGAGCGCACGGGGCGCAGCGTCGGCGGCTCCACCGGCACGAACGTGTGGGGCGCGCTCCTGCTCGTGGCCGAGATGCTCGCGCGCGGCGAGCGCGGGAGCATCGTCACGCTGATCTGCGACACCGGCGAGCGCTACGCCGGGACGTACTACAGCGACGCGTGGGTCGCCGGGCAGGGGCTCGAGCTCGCCCCGTTCCGCGAGGCGCTCGAGACGTTCCTCGCCGGCGGCGCGTTCGCCGTCCCGGCCTAGACCTCCGTGATCACGCCGCGGATCTGATCGACGACCTCGGGAGGCACCTCGTCCATCCCGTGCTGGTCGCGCGCATGCACGCTGATGTCCGCGAAGAGCTGCTGCTCGTCGTCGTTCTGGGTGATCCACTGGCAGCCAGGGACCACGTCGCCACACCGGAATTGCTTCATCGGGGCCGATACTAGCCCGGATCCGGCACCCGGATACGATCGCCCGCGATGTGCCGGATCCTGGCCTACCTCGGCGAGCCGCTCCTCGCGCGGCACGTGCTCTTCGACACGGACAACAGCCTCGTCCGGCAGTCGTACAGCCCGCGGATGATGAACACGTTCCTGAACCTCGCCGGCTTCGGGATGAAGGCGTGGGACCCGACGTCGCTGCGGCCGGAGGAGCCCTTCACGTACCGGGCGACCACGCTGCCCACCTTCGACCGCAACCTCCGGTACATGGCGGCGAAGATCGCGCCGACCTGCCTCCTCGCCCACGTCCGCGGCGTCACGTACTCGGGCGAGAGCGTCGTCGCCGAGACGAACCTGCACCCGTTCCAGTTCCCCGGCACCCGCGTCACGCTCATGCACAACGGGCACCTGCGGCGGTTCGCGACCATGCGCTACGCGCTCGTCGAGCACGTCGACCCGGCGCTCGCGCAGCGGATCGAGGGGACGACGGACTCCGAATGGATCTACGCGCTGATCCTCTCGCAGCTCGCCGACCCCTACGGCGTGCCGGAGACCCGGGAGCTCGCCGACGCCACCGCCGCCGCGCTCCGCATCCTGCGCCGCGTCCGCGCCGACCACGGGATCGACACGTCGTCGCCGGTCAACGTCTGCCTGAGCACCGGCCGCTCGCTCGTGGCCACCCGCTTCTCGTTCGACTACGGCTGGTACCCGCCGGAGGACGAGATGCTCGAGACGGACCTCCCGTTCGTGAGCCTCTGGTACGCGATCGGGGGCGAGTACGCCGAGCAGGACGGCGGCTGGGGGATGACGGCGGGCGACCCGCCGCGCTCGGTCCTCATCGCCTCGGAGCCGCTCACCACGGACTCGACGAGCTGGCTCGAGGTGCCGGAGTACTCGATGCTGACCGCCGAGCTCGGGCCGGGCGGGCTCGAGTTCGAGACCCGCGACCTCGATGCCTGACGCCGACGTCGCCGCCTTCCTCGCGACGGTGCCGCTCCTCGAGGGACGCGCGGAGCCGGATCTCGCCGACCTGGCGCGCGTGATGCGGCCGCGGACCGCGGCGGCGGGCGACGTGCTCTGGCACCAGGGCGAGGAGGCGCGCGAGGTGCTCTTCGTCGTCGAGGGCGCGCTCACGGCGACGCTGCAGGTGCCGGGGGAGCGGACCGTGGAGATCGGGCGCGCCGGGCCGGGCCAGATCGTCGGCGAGATCGGGCTGCTCGACGGGCGCGGGCACACGATGCGCGTGCAGGCCGCGGAGCCCACGACCCTGCTCGCGCTCGGCCGCCTCGACTTCGAGGCGATGCTCCGCGGCCGCAACCCGGCGGCGTTCGCGCTCAAGCGCAGGCTCGCCGCGCTCTTCACCACGCGGCTCCGCACGCAGCTCCGCCTCCTCGCGGGCACGCTCGGCGGGGACGCGGCGGCGGCCGAGGCGCCGGCCCTCGCGGACCTCGAGCAGTGCCGCCCGCCCGACAGCCGCTACATGCGCCGGATGGCGACGTTCCACGATTTCGACCCGCTGGCGCTGTGGGGCTTCCTGACCTCGGGCACCTACGTCCGCTGCCCGCCGGGGCGGACGCTCGTCGCCGAGGGGACGCCCTCGCCGGCGTACTTCCTCACCGTCAACGGCGCCGTCGAGCGCGTGCTGGTCCGCGGCGACCGGCGCATCCGCGTCGGCCTCGCCGGCCCGGGCAAGGCGTTCGGCTACGAGGGGCTGATCGACGGCCTGCCGTCGCCGCTCGCGGCGGTCGCCCGCGAGCGCTCGGTGCTCCTCGTGCTGCCGCGCGAGCACTTCGACGAGCTCTTCCACAAGGAGGACGCGGTCGCCCGCGTGTTCCTCGAGGCGATCCAGCGCGACCTGCTCGCCTCGCTGCGCCACACGCTGCGCCCGGCGGCGCGGCTCGCCGCGAGCGTCTGACGGGGAGGCGGAGCCACCTCGCAAGGGGGTGGTCGCCGGCGACGGGCGCTGCGACCGTCGATGGGTCAGCCACGGACGCCAGGATGGCGCCGAAGGGAGGAACCGATGAGCCTCGAACTCGTCGCATCGCGTCGCCGCAGGATCACGGCCAGGACTCGCTGGATCCGCCGCGCGGGCGTGCTCGCCGTCGTCGCGCTCGTCTGCCTGCCGTTCGTCGCGGCCGCGAAGCCGCGTCACGACCAGACGCCCGCGCGGAGCAGCGCCGCCGCCGGGGCCGTGTACGGCGGCGTCACGCCGCAGGAGTTCGGCGTCATGGTCGAGGTGAACCGCTCCGGCCGCCGGATCGCCCGGATGGCCACCGGCCTGGCCCTCGACTGCGCGACCGGCCCCGACATCGCGATCCCCGACGGCTGGGCAGGGCTGCGGGTGAGCAAGAGCGGGAAGTTCAGCCAGTCCTTCGGCCCGGAGACCCAGCGCGGCACCGACGGCACCTCGGTCGAGATCGAGGGCTCGGTCGACGGGAAGTTCAGCAAGTCGCGCTCGAGCGTCTCGGGGACGTGGACGTTCAAGGTCAGCTTCCTCGACGCCGCCGGTGCCGTGACCGACACCTGCGACTCGGGCACCGTGCGCTGGCGCGCGCGGCAGTAGCGCGTCAGGAGGACGCGCGCGGGGGCCCGGCGGCGACGCCGTGCTCCCGCGCCACCGCGTCGAGCTCGGCGAGGAGCCGCGCCTCGGCGGGCAGCTCCGTCGGCTCGACGACGGCGGTGTCGACGAACCGCGGGAAGTCGCGCTGGCCCCAGCCGCGGACCTCGCTCTCGATCACGTGGAACGTGCCCTCGACGGTCAGCGCGAGCCCCGGCTCGTAGCGCCGGAAGTCGTCGTCGTCCGGCTCGCGCGCGACCTTCCGCAGCACCCAGGCCTTCGGGTGCTTCGCCCGGCGGAGGCCGGAGCCGCGGGGGAAGACGTCGGCGGTGCCCGGGTCCCCGGCGGCGTGCATCGCGGCGAGGAAGGCCGCGACGGCCTCGGCGCAGCGCTCGGCGAGCGACTCGTCCGGGGCCACGGGCGCGCCCGCCTCCCACTCGCCCCGCGTGGGCAGTTGCTCGACGGCGGAGAGGTTGCGCCCGCACGCCTCGCAGAACACCCCGGGGCCCGGTGGCTCGCCGCAGAACGGGCAGACGCGGGCGGCGCTCTCCATGCCCGGCATCCTGTCAAGCGCCCCCGTCGAGCACCTCGCCGAAGGCGCGCTCGACGGCGTCGCCCATCGCGAGCCCGAACACGGCCAGGAGGGCGTCGCCCGCCAGCGGCCGCAGGCGCTCCAGCGCCTCGCGCACCTCGGGCCAGCGCTCCGCCGGCCGGCCGGCCTCGTCGAACGGGCGCCAGATGTGCGTGAGGAAGGTCTCGACGAACACGGCGGCGACGGCGTCGGCGTGCTCGCGCAGCTGCTCGACGACGTCGAGCGCGACCTCGGGCCCGCTCGTGTACGCGGCGAGCTCGGCGCCCGCGCGGGCGAGCCGCGGGCTCTGGTGCTCGAAGCGGCCGTCGCCGAGCGGCCGGAGCAGGCCGACCGCGATCGCCCGCTCGAGCAGGTCGCGCCGGCCCGTCGAGCCGAACTGCCGCACCAGGTCCTCGGTGCCGACGATCTCGGCCTCCTCGGCGCCGAACGGCTCGCGCGCGGCGCGGGTGAAGCGGAGCATCTCCTCGCTCGAGCCGCCCGTGCGCTCGAGCAGCCGCCGGATGGCCTCGAGGTTGAAGCCGTCGTCCTGCAGGGTGCGGATGAGCTCCAGACGCGCGACGTGCTCGGCGCCGTAGTAGCCGGTGCGGCCGCGGACCTCGGGCGGAGGGAGCAGGCCCCGCGACTGATGCGCGCGGACGTTGCGGACCGTCATGCCGACGCGTCGCGCCAGCTCGTCGACGGTCAGGGTCGCCTCGTCCATGCGCGGTGGACCATCCCTGGTTTCATGTTCCATCAATCTGTGTAACATAGAACCGTGATGGTGTTCTCGGCCGTCCAGCAACCGCCCGGCGACCCCGCGGGTGGCGCCGCGCTCGACCAGGTCGTGCTCGCCACGGGATCGGCCACGCTCACCCTCGCGGGCCTCTGGTGGCTGATCGCGCGCCACCGAGCGGGTCGCGCGCCGCGGCTCGAGCGCGCGCTGGCGGCGAGCGAGCGCCTCTCCGGGCTGCCCGGCTGGGCGGCGCTGCCCGCCGGCCTCTCGACGGCCGCGCTGCTCACGGCGCTGCTCGGCATGTACTGGGACATCTCCCTGCACATCGACAACGGCCGCGACGCCGGCCCGCTGGCCCTCGACGGCGAGGACGGCGATGCCGAGCAGGGTCAGGACGGCGCCGCCGACCAACATCAGGTGGGTGGGGCCCCAGAGGGTGACGTCCTGGCCGAAGAGGCGGTGCCAGACGTCGTCGAGTGGGAAGCCGATCAGCGAGAACGCGCCGCAGGCGCAGATCAGGACGCCGCCCAAAGGCGCCCACCAGTCGCGGGTGATCCGGATCGCGGCCGGCCCGGGCTTCTCCTCGGGGAGGGCGAGCGCGAGGCAGCCGGCGGCGAAGACGCCGTAGAGGCCGACGAGGATCAGGTAATGGGCGGGGTTGGCGAGCGGCCCGGCGTCGCGGCCCTGGTCGATGTGCAGGGAGATGTCCCAGTACATGCCGAGCAGCGCGAGGAGGAGGGAGCCGCCGGCGACGCCGACGGGCAGGGCGGACCAGGCGGGCAGCCCGGACACGCGCTCGGAGAAGGCCGCGAGGCGGCGAAGCGTGTTGCCCG
>JBEVIG010000232.1:0-29329 GCA_040510855.1 Solirubrobacteraceae bacterium | reverse complement strand
CCAGCCCGGCGCACAGCCGGTCGCGCTTGGCCTGCAGGTCGGCGGTGAAGCGCGCGAAGTAGTCGTCCGGGAGGCCGAGCGCGAGCGCGACCGCGGGCTGGAAGGGCGCGCCGCTGACGTAGGTGAGGAACTGCTTCGCGGTCTGGACCGCGGCGACGAGCTCGCGCGGGCCCGTCGCCCAGCCGATCTTCCAGCCCGTGAAGGAGAACGTCTTGCCGGCCGAGGAGATCGAGAGCGTGCGGTCGCGCATGCCGGGCAGCGTGGCCAGCGGCACGTGCTCCCGGCCGTCGAACACGAGGTGCTCGTAGACCTCGTCGGTGACGGCGAGGACGTCGCGCTCCGTGCACAGCCGCGCGACGTGCTCGAGGTCGGCGCGGTCGAAGACCTTGCCCGTCGGGTTGTGGGGTGAGTTGACGAGGACGAGGCGCGTGCGGTCGGTGAACGCCGCGGCGAGCTCGTCCGGGTCGAGCGCGTAGCCGGGCGGCCGCAGGGTCACGACGCGCCGGGTCGCGCCCGCCATCGCGATGCACGCGGCGTAGGAGTCGTAGTAGGGCTCGAAGGTCACGACCTCGTCGCCGGGCTCGCACAGCGCGAGCAGCGCGGCGGCGATCGCCTCGGTCGCGCCGGTTGTGACAAGGACCTCGCCGTCCGGGTCGAGCTCGATGCCGCGGAAGCGGCGCTGGTGGGCGGCGATCGCGGCGCGCAGCTCGGGGATGCCGGGCCCGGGCGGGTACTGGTTGACGCCCGCGCGCATCGCCTCCACGGCCGCCTCGAGGACCTCGGGCGGGCCGTCCGTGTCCGGGAACCCCTGGCCGAGGTTGATCGCCCCGGTCCGCGCCGCGAGCGCGGACATCTCGGCGAAGATCGTCGTGCCGAAGCCGGCGAGGCGGGAGGTCAGCGCGGGCCGGTCCACTCGGCGCCGGACTCTACGGCGCGGGCGGGAGGCGGGCGTCGAGCTCGTCGCGGACGCTGCGCTGGACGTCCTCGAACGAGCGGTCGAGCTCGCGCTCCACGCGGTCGACCTCGCCGTCGAGCGTGCTGTCGAGCTCCTCGCCCGTGCGGATCAGCAGCAGCGTCGTGCCGCCGAGCGTGAGCGCGGCGGTCACGAGCCCCGTGAGCAGGAGCGCCGGCCAGAGCCGCCGGCGATAGCCCGCGCCGCACCACGGGCAGTGCTTCGCGCCGGTGTAGGCGAGCGCGCTGCAGTGCGGGCAGAGCTTCTGGACGGCTTCCCCCGGGGCCTGGTGCATGGGCGCCGAGGATAGGGTGCGGCGCATGCGCGAAGCCGAGATGGAGACGACGTCCGCGGGCCTCCGGCCGACGGGCGAGGGGTGGTTCGTGGTCAACGTGGCGGACGCCTACGGCGTGCACGATCCGGGCGCGGGGACGTACACCCGCTTCGAGAACCGCGAGGTCGCCCCGTTCGCCGACTTCGGGATCAACGTCCACCACCTGCCGCCGGGCGAGCCGTCGACGCTCTACCACTTCGAGCCGGTCCAGGAGGCGTTCCTGGTCCTGGACGGCGAGGTCATCGCGATCGTGGAGGACGAGGAGCGGCTGCTGCGCCGCTGGGACTTCCTGCACTGCCCGGCGGGCGTCGCGCACGGGTTCGCCGGCGCCGGCGAGCGCGGCGGCGTGCTGCTCGCGGTGGGCTCCCGCCGCCTCGACGAGGCGACCTACCCGCGGAGCGAGGTCGCGGCCCGGCACGGCGCGTCGTCGCTGGAGACGACGAGCGACGGCCGCGAGGCGTACGGGCGCGCAGGCTGGGACGACGAGCCCACCCACCCGGCGCCGATGCCCTGGCCGCGCCGCTAGCCCTCCTCCGGCGCGTCAGAGCGCGAGATCGCCGCGGCCGACGACCTCCAGCCCGTGCTCGAGGCCGAGCCAGCCGGCCATCGCCTCGAGCCGCTCGCGGAGGCGCTCCGCGGTCCCGGCCGGCGCGCCCTCCTCGGCGTGCGCGGCCTGCACGCGCAGCACGCCGGCCTGGCGGTCGGCCTTGAGGTCGGCGCGCGCGACGAGACGCTCGCCGAGCAGGAACGGGAGCACGTAGTAGCCGTGCACGCGCTTCTCGGCCGGCACGTAGATCTCGATCCGGTAGCGGAAGCCGAACAGCCGCTCCACGCGGTCGCGCTCCCAGATCAGCGAGTCGAACGGGCCGAGCACCGCACAGGCGTCGACGCGGCGCGGGAAGCGGGCGCCGGGATCGAGATAGGCGTGGTTGCGCCAGCCCTCGACCGTCACCGGGAGCAGCTCGCCCGCCTCGACGAGCTCCGCGATCCGCTCCTTCGCCTCCGCGGTCGGGAGCCGGAAGTAGTCGCGCAGGTCGCGCTCGCTCGCCACGCCCATCGAGCGGGCCGCGACCCGGACGAGCCCGCGCTGCGCCTCCTCCACCGACGGCGTCGGCGTGGCGATCACCTCCGCGGGCAGCACCCGCTCCGGCACGTCGTAGAGCCGCTCGAACCCGCGCCGCCGCGCCGAGGTCACCTGCCCGCTCCAGAACAGGAACTCGATCGCGCGCTTCACGTCGCTCCAGTCCCACCACGGACCCGTCCGCTTCGGCCGCTCCTCGGCCTCGAGCTCGCTCGCGGCGATCGGCCCGCGCTCGCGCACCTCGTCGAGCACGTCTGCGACGAGCTCCGGCCGCTCCTCCTGCACCCGGCGCATGCCGCCCCAGGCGTCGTCGTGCGCGCGCTCCATCCGCCAGCGCAGCAGCGGCTGCAGCCCGACGGGGATCAGCGAGGCCTCGTGGCCCCAGTACTCGAAGAGCTTGCGCGGCGCGTAGTGCGCACCGCGGTCCATCAACTCGCGGTCGTAGGGGCCGACGCGGCTGAAGAGCGGCAGGTAGTGCGCGCGCGAGAGCACGTTGACGGAGTCGATCTGGACGAGGCCGACGCGGTCGAAGAGCCGGCGCACGGCCCAGCCGGACGGCGCGCCCGCGGGCTGCGGGTCGGCGAAGCCCTGGGCGGCCAGCGCGACGCGGCGCGCCTGGGCGAGGGAGAGCGAGTCGCGGGGAGGCATCGGCCGCGCATCGTGTCAGGCCCGGGCGGGTACGCGTCGCGCAGAGGGACCGTCCAGCAAAGGGGTACTGCATGTCGTCGCATGACCTTCCGGCAGCGGAGGATCGTCCGCGCCGTCGCTACTACACGCAGCTGTGGTTCTGGGTGATCGTCGCGATCACCGCAGGCATCGTCTTCGGCCTCGTCGCGCCGGACACCGCGGAGAAGGCGAAATGGCTCGCCGACGCCTTCATCCAGGTGATCCAGGCGATCACGGGGCCGGTCATCTTCGTCACCGTCGTGATCGGCATCGCGTCGATCGGCTCGCTCGCGAAGGCCGGCGGGCTGGCCGTCAAGGCGCTCGCCTACTTCTTCGTGATGACGGTGATCGCCCTCGGGCTCGGGCTGCTCGCCGGCAACCTGATCTCCCCCGGCAGCGGCTTCGACGCCACGCCGGACGAGGCGGCGCGCGCCGATGCGGAGGCCGAGATCGGCGAGGCGGGCGAGCAGGGGCTCGTCCCGTTCCTCACCGACAACGTGCTGCCGGACTCGTTCGTGTCGCCGTTCGTGGAGAACGAGATCCTGCGCATCCTCGTGCTCGGCATCGTCACCGCGGCGGCGATCTCCTTCCTCGCCGACCGCGAGCGCGAGCGCGTCGTGGCCGTGTTCGAGGTCTTCAGCCGGATCATCTTCGGCGTCATCCGCATCGTCATGTGGCTCGCGCCGCTCGGCGCGTTCGGCGGCATGGCCTACACGGTCGCGAAGTTCGGCTCCGCGTCGCTGGCGAACCTCGGGCTGCTCATGGTCACCTTCTGGGGCACGTGCGCCGTGTTCGTCTTCGTCGTGCTCGGCCTGGTGGCGAGGTGGAGCGGCTTCAGCATCTTCCGCTTCATCCGGATGATCCGCGACGAGCTGCTGATCATCGTCGGCACGTCGTCGTCCGAGACGGTGCTGCCGCGGCTGCTCGCGAAGCTCGAGGCCGCCGGCGCGTCGCGCCAGACGGTCGGCATGGTCATCCCGACGGGGTACTCGTTCAACCTCGACGGGACGTGCATCTACCTCACGCTCGGCGCGCTGTTCATCGTGCAGGCGGCGGGCGAGTCGCTCGGCATCGGCGAGCAGCTCGCGCTCGCGACGCTGATGATCCTCACGTCGAAGGGCGCGGCCGGCATCACGGGCGCGGGGCTCGTGACGCTCGTCGCGTCGCTGCAGGCCTTCGGCGGGACGTTCTTCACGCCCGAGGCGATCGCCGTCGGCATCGCGCTCGTGGTCGGGATCGACCGGATCATGAGCGAGGGCCGGGCGCTGACGAACTGCATCGGCAACGGCGTGGCCACGATGGTCATCGCGAAGCTCGTCGGGGAGCGTGACGACCGCCGCTTCCAGGCGGCGCTGAAGGATCCGAGCTACGTCGAGGAGGCGACGGAGCGCGCGCTGCGCGGCGAGGACGTCGACCACCGCCGGGTCGGCGGCGGCCGCTTCGAGCGCGAGCGCGAGCCGGAGCCCGTCAGCTCGTGACGCCCGGGTGGCGCGGGGCGCTCTCCCTGAGCGCCTCGACGCCGCCGCGGACGAAGACGAAGACCTCGTCGATCACGGCCATCGGGTCCTCGGGAAGCCCCGCGTCCTTGTCGAAGACGCGCTCGAGCTCCTGGAGCGCGGCGGCCGCCGCGGCGACGACCATGCGGACGCGCAGCGAGTCCTCGGGCTCGCCGAGGTCGGCGGCCATGCCGTGGGCGAGCTCCCGCTCGAAGCGGGTGATCAGCTCGCGGTCATGCGCCTGCAGCGCGGGCGACGCCACGATCACGCGGCGGCGGCACTGCTCCGCGGGGGACTCGTGATCCATCCCGGCGAGCATCTGCGCGAGCCAGTCGCGGAGGGCGTCGAGCGTGCTCTCGCCCTCCGCGCGCGCCGCGAGCCGCTCGCGCAACGACGCGAAGAAGACGTCGAAGTCGTGGAAGACCACGTCCTCCTTGGAGGGGAAGTAGCCGAAGAAGGTCCGGGGCGCGATGTCGGCGGCCGCCGCGATCTCGGCGATCGTCACGTGCTCGAAGCCGCGCTCGTCGAACAACGCCATCGCGCGCTGGACGATCAGCTCGCGCGTGCGCTGCTTCTTGCGCTCCCGCAGTCCCTGCTCCGTCGCCATGCGCGCAACTCTAGCCCGTGTTCGTGACATTCAGCGCAACTCAGCATACCGTGCAAAAATGCAGAGGTTGCAGATTTGCACTTTCTGTGCGATAACAGTGGCATGGCCCTCCTCCTCGGGCGCCTCGCCGGCGCCGCAGCCCACCACTGGAAGCGCTCCGCCCTCGTCCTGGTCGCCGTGCTCGCGGTCCTCGGCGTGCTCGCGAGCACCGGCACCGGCTTCTCCGACGACTTCTCCACGCCGGGCACGGAGTCCCAGCGCGCGTACGACCTCCTGTCCGACCGCTTCCCGGCCCAGGCCGGCGACACCGCCACCGTCGTCTTCTCCGTCCCCGACGGCACGCTGGAGGACGGCGCTCGCGGAGCGGCGATCGCCGACGCGGTCGACGCGATCGGCCGCCAGCCGCACGTCACCGGGGTGGCGGACCCGCAGTATGCGCCCGACGGCCGGATCGGCTTCGCGACGGTCCAGTACGACGCGCCAGCGATGGACCTGGGCGCCGCGCCCGGCGAGCGCCTCGCCGAGACCGCCGCGATCACGGAGCGCGCGGGCATCGACACGTCGCGCAGCGGCCAGATCGTCGACCAGGCGGAGCAGCAGCAGGCGCCGGTCGGCGAGCTCATCGGCATCGCCGTGGCGATCATCGTCCTGACGCTGGTGTTCCGCTCGGGCGCCGCGATGCTGCTGACGCTGCTCTCCGCGGGCATCGCCCTCGCGGGCGGCCTGCTCCTCCTCGCCTTCGCGACGCGGTTCGCGGCGTTCCCGTCCTTCGCGCCGACGCTCGGGGTGATGCTCGGCCTCGGCGCCGGCATCGACTACGCGCTGCTGATCGTCGGGCGCTACCGCGAGCAGCTGGCGGCGGGCGACGACGTGCGCCGGGCGGCGCACGCGGCCAACGCGACGGCCGGCACGTCGGTGATCGCCGCCGGCGCGATCGTGGTCGTCGCGATCGCCGGGCTCCTCGCCACGGGGATCCCGTTCGTCGGGCGCATGGGGCTCGGGTCGGCGATCGTCGTCGGCGCCGTCGCGGTCGGCGCGGTCACCGTCCTCCCCGTGCTCATGGGCGCCTTCGCCCGCCGGCTGCGGCCCCGCAGGCCCGAGCACGTCGCACCGTCGCCGCGCTTCGCGCGCTGGGCGGAGCGGCTGGTCGCGCGGCCGTGGCGCGCGACGATCGCCGGCACGCTCGTGCTGCTCCTGCTCGCCGCGCCGTTCGCGAGCCTGCGGCTCGGGCAGCCCGACGACGGCAACGACCGCGCGGGCTCGACGACGCGGACGGCCTACGACACGCTGGCGAAGGGCTTCGGCCCCGGCTTCAACGGCCCGCTCCTGCTCGCCGCGAGCGTGCCCGAGGGCGGCGACGGCGCGCTGCGCCAGGTCCGCGCGGCGGTGGCCGCCGACCCGGGCGTCGCCGCGGTCTCCGAGGCGCAGCGCAACCCCGCGGGCGACGCGGCGACGCTCACCGTGATCCCGCGCACGTCGCCGCAGGACGCGCGGACGTCCGAGCTCGTCACGCGGTTGCGGCAGGACGTCCTCCCCGCCGCCGTGGCGGGCACGGGCGTCAGCGTGCACGTGGGCGGCGCGACGGCGACGTTCGAGGACCTCGCCGACCGCATCGCCGAGCGGCTGCCGCTGTTCATCGCGCTCGTCGTCGGCCTCAGCGTGATCCTGCTGATGGCGGTCTTCCGCTCCGTCTGGGTGCCGCTCGTCAGCGCCGCGTTCAACCTGCTCTCGATCGCGGCGGCCTACGGCGTGGTCGTCGCCGTGTTCCAGTGGGGCTGGGGCGCGAGCCTGCTGGGGATCGAGGGCGACGTGCCGATCGTCTCCTTCGTCCCGCTGTTCATGTTCGCGATCCTCTTCGGGCTCTCGATGGACTACAACGTCTTCCTCCAGAGCCGGATCCGCGAGGAGTACCAGCGCGGGCTCGCGCCGGCGCAGTCGGTGGTCGCCGGGGTTGCGCGCGTCGGCCGGATCATCCTCGCGGCGGGCGCGATCATGACGGCGGTCTTCCTCGGCTTCGTCAGCGATCCCGACGTGGTCGTCAAGACGATCGGGCTCGGTCTCGCGAGCGCCATCCTGATCGACGTCCTGATCGTGCGGATGGTCGTCGCGCCCGCCGTGATGGCGCTGCTGGGCGATCGTGCCTGGGGCCTGCCGCGGTGGCTCGACCGGGTGCTGCCGCGGATCAGCCTCGAGGGCGAGCACGCGCCCGCCCGGGCCTGAGGGCTCCCCCGGGGCCGGTCGGGGGAGGGCCGGGGAACCTCCCGATGTGCGCAGGGGGCGCACGCCGCAGCATGGCGTGCGTCCCCGTGTCCCCCACCGAGGAGCTCCCCATGCGAACCCTCTCCCGGCTGGCCGCCGCCGGCGCCGCGCTCGTCGCGGCCGTCGCCCTCGCGGCGCCGGCCGCCGAGGCCGACTCGATCGCCTACGTCAAGGGCGGCGACGTCTGGCTCTCCACCTCCGACGGCAAGCGCCAGTTCCAGGTCACCTCGACCGGCGCCTACCAGGACGTCTCCCAGGCCGACGACGGCACGATGATCGCGCTGTCCGGCGTCCGCCTGCACAAGCTCGACCGGATGGGCAAGGTGCTCGCCGACTTCGACACCCCGGTCTCCGACACGCGCCCGCCCGCGCAGCGCGTCTTCTGGGGCCCGTTCGACCCGGTCATCTCGCCCGACGGCAAGCAGGTCGCCTACTCGTGGTACTACATGACCCAGTCGCAGGATCCGACCTGCTACCCGCCCGAGTGCTACACGACGATCAACGAGGCGGGCACCGGCTACAGCCACTCCGACCGGCAGACCGGCTGGGACGAGCCCGGCTTCAAGAAGCACGGCGGCTGGCGCAACCCGGTGTGGGTCGACAACCAGACGACCCTCATCAGCGACATGACGCACTGGCCGAACACGGAGGTCACGGTCGACGACCGCACGGCCACCGACAACCAGGCGCGCCTGTGGTTCACCGACGACCTCACCGGCAACCCGAGCGGCAACGCGACCGAGGGCGACATCACGCGTGACACGAAGCGGATGGCCTACGTCACGGGCGAGTCGGAGGAGACGCTGACCCTCTACTACGTCCCCGTCTTCCCGCGCGAGTTCCGCGACAACGAACCCTATCCGCGGGACTCCGCGTTCCCCGTCTCCTGCTACCGCTACGGCACGCCGGCGGGCGGCAAGTTCCGCTCGCCGACGTTCTCCCCGACGGGCTCGCAGCTCGCCTGGGCCGACAGCGAGGGCGTGAAGGTCGTGAACGTGCCCGACTTCGCGGCCGCGAAGAACTGCACGATGGAGGGCGCGTCGGAGACCTCGGCGCTGCTCATCCCCGGCGCGGCCGAGCCCGACTGGGGCCCGGCGGACGTCCCGTCGGGGCGGCAGGGCGGCAAGGGCGGCAAGGGTGGCGACGGGCCTCGCCCGGGCGCCGGTGCGCTCTCCGCCACGGTGGCGAAGGTCAAGCTCGGCAAGGCGCTCAAGCGCGGCGTGACCGTGAAGGTCGCGGTGCCGGGCTCCGGCAAGCTGTCGGCGAAGGCGAAGGCCCACGGCAAGAAGGTCGCCGCGGCCGGCGCGCGCGCCGTCCAGGCCGGCACCGCCTCGGTGAAGCTCACGTTCACCGCGAAGGGGCGCAAGGCCCTGAAGCGGGCGCGCAAGGCGACGCTGAAGGTGGCCGTGAAGTTCACGCCCGCGGGCGGCGCCGCGCAGACGACGACCGCGAAGGTCACGCTGAAGCGCTAGTTGCCCGTTGCGCCGGCGGCCTGCGGTTCACTAGCGTGCGGCGGCATGACCGCGCTGCACGATGCCGAGCTGCAGGCCGTCGGCGACGGCCTCGACGCAGGCCACTCGCTCCCCGCCCGCTGGTACGCCGACCCGGACACGCTCGAGCGCGAGCAGGAGCTGATCTTCCGGCGCAACTGGCAGTACGCCGGGCGCGCCGATCAGGTGGCGGAGCCGGGCGCGTTCATCACGACGATGGCGGGCCCGGTCCCGCTCGCGGTCGTCCGCGGCGGCGACGGCGTGCTGCGCGCGCTGGTCAACGTCTGCCGGCACCGCGGCCACCACGTGCTCGAGGGCACGGGGAGCTGCTCGTCGCTGCAGTGCCCCTACCACGCCTGGACGTACGACCTCGACGGCGGGCTGCGCAAGATCCCGCGCGGCGAGGGGCTGCCGGTCGGGGAGCTGGGCCTCCTGCGGGCGTCGGTCGCCGAGCTCGGCCCGTTCGTGTTCGTCCATCCGTCGCCCGACGCGCCGCCGTTCGCCGACGTCCTCGGCGATCTCCCCGAGGTGCTCGCGGCGTGCGGCGTCGACCTCGGCCGGATGGCCTTCCGCCGGCGCGTCCCCTGGCGCCTGCAGGCCAACTGGAAGATCGGCATCGAGAACTACCTCGAGTGCTACCACTGCCCGGTCGCCCACCCGGGCCTCGCCAAGGCGATCGACGTCGCGCCGGGCGCCTACCGGCTCGAGACGCACCCGACGTTCTCCGTCCAGAAGGGCATGCCGCGCGACCCGGGCGAGCAGCCGTGGATGCACGACGGCGAGGTCGCCCACGCGCAGTGGCACTACCTCTGGCCGAACACGACGTTCAACGTCGAGCCCGGCCCGCAGAACCTCTCCGTCGACGTCTGGGTCCCGGACGGGCCGGACCACACCGTCGGGTTCACGGAGCACTTCTTCGCGCCCGACGTGCCCGAGGAGACGGCCGACGAGCTGATGACGTTCACCCACCAGGTCGGCCGCGAGGACGGCGCGCTGGTCGAGGCGGTCCAGCGCGGCATGGCCTCCGGCGCCGTGCCGTTCGGCCGGCTCATGCCGGAGTCGGAGCAGCTCGTGGCGCACTTCCAGCGGATGGTGCTCGCCGCGCTGCGCGGCTGACGAACGCGAGCAGCGGCGCCGCGACCTGCGCCGGGTCGGGGAGCCACCAGAGGTGGTCGTCGCCGGGCAGCTCGACGAGCTCCGCGCCGGCGATCCGCTGCGCGAGGTGGCGGCCGTGCTCGACCGGGCTGAGGCGGTCGCCCGTCCGGTGCAGCACCAGCGTCGGCGCGGCGACCGCGCCGAGCAGCTCGCGGACGTCGAGCGCCGCCCGGCGGACCAGCATGGTCCGCACGCTCGCGGGGCTGAGCGCGGCGCGGCTGGCGCGCCGCCACCAGGCCGCGAACGCGGCGTCCCCCGCGGCGCTCGGGGCGAACACGGGCAGCAGCGCGTCCGTCCCCCAGTGCTCCGCCGCGAAGTCGGCGAACTGCGCGACGACGCCGGCGGTGACGCCGATCGGGAAGTCGTCGGCGCACGTCGCCTTCGCGTATGCGCCGTAGAGGACGAGGCCAGCGGTGCGGTCCGGATGCGCGGCGGCGAAGGCGATCGCGGTCGTGCCGCCCTGCGAGACGCCGAGGACGACCGCCCGGTCGCTGCCCGCGGCGTCGAGCACGGCGCGGAGGTCGCTCACGCCCTCGTGCAGCTCGGGCGCGCGGCCGAGCCGGTCGGAGAGCCCCTGCTCGCGCGCGTCGTAGAGGATCAGGCGGGTGCGCGCGGCGAGGCGCTCCAGGAAGGCCGCGAGCCGCGGCTCGTCCCAGAGCGCGTCGAGCTGCGATGCGAAGCCCGGCGCGATGACGAGGTCGACCGGGCCGTCGCCGGCGACCTGGTAGGCGATCGCCACCCGCCCGTTGCGGGCGTAGCGGACCTCCGGCGTCATGCGGCCCGCCCTACGATCAGCGGCTGGACGATGGCCGGCATCCCGCGCCAGCGGTGGCGGGTGAGGCGCGTGACCGCGAACCGCCGCTCCAGGGTCGCGAGCGTGTCGCGGTCGCAACGGCAGCCGCCGGCGACGGCCGCCCACGGCCGCGCCCACCTCGCCTGGGAGCGGGCGGCGCGCGGCGCGTCGGCGCGGACGTGCTCGATGAACAGGAGCGCGCCGCCGGGGCGCAGCACCCGGCGGAGCTCGGCGACGACCGCGTCCGGATCGGGGACGGTGCAGAGCACGAGCGTGCTCACCACCGTGTCGACGCTCGCGTCGGCGAACGGCAGCGCCGCGGCCTCCGCCTCGACGACGTCGGCCGCCGCGCCCGCCCGGCGGCGCAGCCGCCGGGCCATCTCGGCGTCGGGCTCCGTCAGCACGAGCTCGGTGACGGCGTCCGGGTAGCGCCCGGCGTTCAGCCCGGTCCCGGCGCCGATCTCGACCGTCCGCCCGCTCGCGCCGGCGAGCACCTCGGCGCGGAGCGCGCGCATCACGCGCCGCTCCCCGAGCGCGAGGACGAGGTCGTAGAGGGCGCCCGTCCCGCGCGGCGAGCGCCGGTGCGGCGCGGCAGGCCCCTTGGCGTGCGTGGCATGCAGTGCGGTCATGCCGTGCATCGTGCGCGGCGGCCGTCCCGCCACCGTCCCGCCCACCGTCCCGCGCGCGCCCTTTATCGTCGCGACCGTGATCGAGGTGCACGTGCTCGGCGGGCTGGACGTCCTGGTCGACGGGGAGCCGGCCGAGCTTCCGGCGGACGCTCGCGCGCGCGAACTGCTCGCCTGGCTCGCGCTGCACCCGGGCCGCCATCCGCGCCCGGCGCTCGCCGGCCTGCTGCGTCCCGACGTGCTCGAGGAGAGCGCGCGCAAGACGCTGCGCGACGCGGTCTACGAGCTGCGCCGCGCGCTGGGCGCCGGGGCGATCGACGCGACCCGCGACGCGGTCGGCCTCGCGCCCGGCGTCGTCGTCGACCTGGCGCGGGCCCGCGCGGCGGCCGCCGACGGGGACCTCGCGGCGGCGGTCGAGGGCGGTCCGCTGCTCGCGGGGCTCGACGCGGACTGGGCGATCGCGGCCCGCGAGGCGCGCGCCGCCGAGGTCGCGGCGCACCTGGCCGCGCTCGCCGCCGCCGACCCCGCGGGCGCGCTCACCTGGGCCCGGCGGCGCGTCGAGGTCGAGCCGCGCTCCGAGGCCGCGCATCGCGACCTGATGCGGCTTCTCGCCGCGCGCGGCGACCGGCCCGCCGCGCTGGCCTCCTACGAGGCGCTCGCCGGGCGGCTCCGGCGCGAGCTCGGTCTGGCACCCTCCGCGGAGACCCGCGCGCTGGCCGAGGAGCTCCGGCGGGGCGGCGGCGCGCCCGCGCGGCGCGAGCAGGCGATCCGCTTCGCGACGGCGGACGGCCGGCGCGTCGCGTACGCGACGGTCGGCGCGGGCCCGCCGCTCGTGCTCCCGGCGATGTGGATCTCGCATCTCGAGGAGGAGTGGGCGCTGCCCGAGGTGCGCGCGTTCGTCGAGGCGCTCGCCGCCGAGCACACCGTGATCCGCTACGACCGGCTCGGCACGGGGCTCTCCGACCGCGACCCGCAACCGGGCATGGCGGCGGAGCTCGCGACGCTCGCCGCCGTGATCGCCGCCGCCGGTGCGGACGAGCCTGCGCTCCTGGGCATCTCGCGCGGCGGGCCGACCGCGGTGGCCTTCGCCGCGGCGAACCCGGTCCGGAGGCTCGCGGTGGCGGGCGGCTACGTCGACGGCGCCGCGATCGCGCCGCCCGCACTCCGCGAGGCGCTGGCCGCCACCGTGCGCGCGCACTGGGGCGCGGGGTCGCGCGTGCTCGCCGACATCTGGATGCCGGGCGCGGACGGCGCGCAGCGCGAGCAGTTCGCGGCCTACCAGCGGGCGTCCGCCTCGCCGGAGGTCGCCGCGGCGCTGCTCGCCGAGGTCTACGCGGTCGACATCCGCCCGCTGCTGGCCGCCGTGCTCGTCCCGGCGCTGGTGATCCACCGCCGCGACGACCGCGCGATGCCGTTCGCCGGCGCCCGCGAGCTCGCGGCCGGCCTACCGGACGCGCAGCTCGTCGCGCTCGCCGGCGACGTCCACCCGCCGTGGCTCGGCGACCCCGCGCCGGTGCTCGAGGCGCTGCTCGCGTTCCTCCGCGGGTAGGGACGGGCCATGGCACCCGTGTACGGCCTCCACTGCTCGCACGAGCAGATCCCGCCGAGCCGCCTGCTGGCCCACGCGATCGAGGCCGAGGAGGCCGGGTTCGGCGCGGCGATGTCGTCGGACCACTTCTCGCCCTGGAGCGAGCGGCAGGGCGAGTCCGGCTTCTCCTTCGCCTTCCTCGGGGCGGCGATGCACGCGACGTCGGTCCCGTGGGGGCTGGTGTGCGCGCCCGGGCAGCGCTACCACCCCGCGATCGTCGCGCAGGCGATCGCGACGCTCGCCGAGCTCGCGCCAGGGCGGCTGTGGGTCGCGCTGGGCACTGGCGAGGCGTCCAACGAGCACATCACGGGCGAGCGGTGGCCCTCGAAGCGGGAGCGGACCGCGCGGCTGCGCGAGTGCGTCGACGTGATCCGGGCGCTGCTCGCCGGCGAGGTGGTGGACCACGACGGGCTCGTCCGCGTCGACCGCGCGAAGCTCTGGACCCTGCCGCCCGAGCCGCCGGCGCTCGTCGGCGCCGCGGTCTCCGAGGACACGGCGCGCTGGTGCGGAGGGTGGGCCGACGCGCTCGTGACCGTCAACCAGCCGCGCGACGCGCTCGAGCGCATCCTCGCCGCGTTCCGCGACGGCGGCGGCGAGGGCAAGCCGACCTACCTCCAGGTGCACCTCTCGTGGGCGCCGGACGAGGAGGAGGCGCTCGCCATCGCCCACGACCAGTGGCGGACGAACCTCTTCCGGCCGCCCCTGTGCTGGGACCTCCAGACGGTCGAGGCGTTCGACGAGGCGGCGCGCCACGTCCGGCCGGAGGACGTCCGCGACGGCGTGCTCGTCTCGGCTGACACCGGCCGGCACGCCGCGTGGCTGGCGGAGCTCGCCGAGCTCGGCTTCGCGCAGATCCAGCTCCACCACGTCGGCCGGGACCTCTCCCCGTTCATCGACGCGTTCGGCACGCACGTGCTCCCGGAGCTGGCGGCATGAGCGCCCGGAAGGCGACCAGCGACCTGTGGTGGAAGAACGCCGTCGTCTACTGCCTCGACGTCGAGTCGTTCCTCGACGCCGACGGCGACGGCTGCGGCGATCTCACCGGGCTGTGCGAGCGGACGGACTACCTGGCCGGCCTCGGCGTGTCCTGCCTCTGGTTGATGCCGTTCTATCCCAGCGCGCAGCGCGACGACGGCTACGACGTCACCGACTATTTCGGCGTCGACCGGCGGCTCGGGACGCACGGCGACCTCGTCGAGCTCGTGCGCACCGCGCGGGACCGCGGGATCCGCGTGATCGCGGACCTGGTCCCCAATCACACCTCCGTCGAGCATCCGTGGTTCCAGGCGGCGCGCGAGGGGCGCGAGAACCCGTACCACGACTTCTACGTCTGGGTCGACGAGAAGCCGGAGGAGAAGCCGGGCGACGTCGTCTTCCCCGACCAGGAGAGCTCCAACTGGGCGTACGACCGCAAGGCCCGGCAGTGGTTCCTGCACCGGTTCTACTCCCACCAGCCGGACCTGAACGTGGCGAATCCCGAGGTGCGCGACGAGATCGCGCAGGTGGTGGGCTTCTGGCTCGAGCAGGGGCTGAGCGGGTTCCGGCTCGACGCCGTGCCGTTCCTGGTCGAGCCGATGGGGATGCCCGAGGGCGCGATCCCGGACCCGCACGCGCTGCTGCGCGACCTGCGCGCGTTCATGGCGAGGCGCGCGGGCGAGTCGATCCTGCTCGGCGAGGTCAACCTCCCGCCGCAGGACGCGGCGGTGTTCTTCGGCGCGCGCGGCGGCGAGGAGCTCGACCTGCAGTTCGCGTTCCCGGTGAACCAGGCGATGTACCTCGCGCTCGCCCGCGGATCCGCCGCGCCGCTGGCGGACGCGCTGCGGGCGCTGCCGCCGATCCCCGACGGGTGCCAGTGGGCGCACTTCGTCCGCAACCACGACGAGCTGACGCTGGACAAGCTCTCGGACGCCGAGCGCGAGGAGGTCTTCGCGGCCTTCGGGCCGGAGCCGGAGCAGCAGATGTACGGCCGCGGGCTGCGGCGGCGGCTGCCGTCGATGCTCGGCGGCGACCAGGCGCGGATGCGGATGGTCTACTCGCTCATGTTCTCCCTCCCGGGGACGCCCGTGCTCTTCTATGGCGAGGAGATCGGGATGGCGGAGAACCCGGCGATCGAGGGGCGCTACGCCGTGCGGGGGCCGATGCAGTGGTCGTCGGAGGAGCACGGGGGCTTCACGGCGGCGGACGCGACGCCCGGCCGGCCGCCGGTCGCGGACGGGCCGTTCGGCTACCCGCGGGTCAACGTCGCGGCGCAGCGGCGGGACCCCGACTCGCTGCTCAACTGGATGGAGCGGCTCATCCGGCGGCGACGCGAGTGCCCGGAGCTCGGCTGGGGCGCGTGGTCGCTCCTCCCCCAGGACGACGAGGCCGTCTTCGCGCTGCGCGCCGACTGGGACGACGCGACGATCGTCACCGTCCACAACCTCGCGGGGCGGGACGCGGCCGCGACGCTCGCCGTGGAGGGCGAGGGGACGCTCGTCGACCTGCTCGGGACCGCCGACCTGCCGGTGGGCGCCGAGGTCTCGCTGCCGGCGTACGGCCACCGGTGGTATCGCGTCCAGCGGCCGGGACGGCGGATCGCTCCGTAGCGTCTCGTACCCTGTCCGGGATCCGACCCCCCGGACTGCTGTTGACGGCCATGCTCGTGATGGCCCTCCAGCCGGTGACCGGCGCCCGGGCCTCCGTCCCGGCGCCGCTCGAGCGCGGCACCGCCGCGTCCCGCCCGGCGAAGGCGCTCGTGCGCTGGGCGCCGCCGCGGCTGCAGCGGCCGCTGCGGATCGAGGTCCCCGTCTCCGGGCTCGACGGCTACTACCCCGCGAACCGCGACCTCGTCCTCGACCTCCCCGACGTGCCGGTGCAGGGCGAGGTGCGCACGACGGGCGGCGACGACATCCGCGTCGTCGGCGGGAAGATCGGCGGCGGGACGGGCTTCCGCGGCGAGTACGGCATCGTCGCCCGGGACCTGCGCGGCTCGCTCTACGTGGAGGGCGTCGAGATCGACTTCTCGCGTGTGTGGGACCGCGACAACATCGTGGCCACGGGGTACGCGCCGGGCCGCACGGGGCGCGCCGGGTGGGCCTATCCCGACGTCTACATCCAGAACTCGCGCCTGCTGGGCGCGAAGTGGTCGGGCGGCGCGGCCCATCCCGACCTGTACCAGAAGCAGGGGCCGCAGGGCGCCCTCTACATGGATCGCGTGACGGGCGAGGCCAGCTACCAGGGGCTGATGATCGGCGCGAACTCGTTCTCGGGCGAGCCGTACGCAGGGGAGCGGCACGTCGACGGGATGCGCTACACGGAGATCCGGCGCACGAACCTGGCCCACCGCGCCGATCACACGATGGGCTACCTCGCCTGGCTCGTGTGGAACGACGGGTCGTACGGGTTCGAGGGCGACGACCCGTGGCCGGTGCTGCTCAACCGCTTCTACCTGCGCCCGGTGCCCGGGCAGGACCTGCGCCGCAACCTCGTGTGGCCGCGGGGCGACACGCGGGTCGCGGGCGAGCGCCGCGGGGCGCTGATCGTCGCGCGCGACAAGCGCTCCGCCCATTGGACGCGCGGCTCGCTGATCCGCGGCCGCGTGCACCAGGGCGACCCGCCGCGCGGCGACTTCGTCCCGGCGGGCCGCGTCGGGCTCGGCTATGTCCGGCCGGGCTACTGCCTGCGGCCGGCGACGAAGGCCGGCTCCCGGACCGCGCGCCGCGGCTGCTGACGCGCGGGCCGGTCAGCCGCCGTCGACCGCGCGGCGGAAGGCGCCCGCGGTCCGCACCGCCGCGCCGTGCGCGCGCACCCGGCGCGCGAGCCCGGCGTCCGACGTCACGACCTCCAGCCCGGCCGGCGCATCCGCCGCCGCGACGAGCGCCGCGATCGCGTCGTCGGCGGCGTCGCGCCCGGACCGCTCGGCGAAGCGCACCTCGATCCCGGGTGGATCCGGGAAGCCGCCCGGGCGGCGGCCGTCGAACACGACCACGACGTCCTCCTCGCCCGCGGCGACCGCCCACGCGCCGATCGCCTCCGCCAGCCGCGCGGCCGCGCCGGCCCGGTCGCGCCACCAGCCGTCCGGCCGGCTCCCCATGACGTTGTTGCCGTCGACGACGATCCGCACGACGGCCGTTCTACCCGTCCCCGTCAGCGGGGCTGCCAGTCGATCGAGGCCACGAACCGCTCCGTCCTGCGCTCGACGCGCTCGCGGCCGCCCGTCGCCGGGACGGTGACGACCGTGGAGGAGTGGTGCGCGTCGACCGAGTCCTGGCGGACGAACGCGATGCGGTCGCCGCGCGGCGACCAGGCGAGGCCAGCGATGCCGGCATCGCGCTGCCGCGACCGGGCCACGCGGCGGCGAGCGGAGCCGTCCGGGAGCATGGTGAAGACGTCGGACCCCGAGGCGAACGCGATGCGCGACCCGTCGGGCGACCACGTGGGCAGCGCGCCGACCGCCAGCCGCCGGTCGCCCCCGGCGCCCGACACCGCGACCCGCCGCACACGCGGCCCGCGCGGCGTGGGCTCCTCGTAGACGATCCACCGTCCGGACGGCGACCAGCGCGGGCTCACGACCGCGTTCCGCGTCGCCGCGAGCTCGATCCGCCGCACGACCTCGCCGTCCGGCCGCAGGATCGCGAGCCGGCGCACGGGATGGGCGGACAGGTCACCCGCGACGATCAACCGCCCGTCGGGCGACCACGAGGGCCAGTAGAGCTCGTTCACCCCGAAGCGCCGGACGAGCCGCCCGCGCGCCGTCCGGATCTCGAAGCCCTTCGAGACGTGCTGGAAGATCATCCGCGCCCCCGACGGATCCCACTGCGCGTAACCGCTCGCCCGGTGCAGCCCGGCCGGCAGCGGCCGGTACCAGGCGATCCGACGCGACGGCCGCAGATCGAGCGGCCCGACCCGCGTCTGCTGCTTCCCGTCCCTCACCGTCACCCACGAGATCCGCCCGTTCGCCCCGGGCCACGCCGCCTCCGCCGGAGCGGCCGCTGCGAGCGCCAGCGCGACCGCCGCGACGAGCGCCTTCACCGCGGCTGCCAGTCGATCCACTGCAGCATCGTGCCCCCGCGCCGGTGCAGCGTGGTGCGCCCGCCGCCCGCGGGAACCGTCAGCAACCGGTACGGGCGCGCGATCCCGAACCCGTAGTGGAACGTCGAGACCGCGATCCGCCGCCCGTCGGGCGCCCACGCGACGCCGCGGATGTCCGTGTCGCGCACGCGCGAGTGCACGACCTCCCGCTTGCCGCTCCCGTCCGCGCGCATCACCCACACGTCCGCCCACGTCGCGAACGCGATGTGCCGCCCGTCCGGCGACCACGTCGGGTTGCGCCCCTCGCCGAGCTCCTCGAGCCCCGTGCCGTCCGGCCGCATGCGCCAGATCCGCGACGATCGCGGCCGCGCCTCCTGGAAGACGATCCAGCGCCCGTCCGGCGACCATTCGGGGACGATCGCGCTGTAGAGCTGCGGCAGCGGCAGCCGCCGCACGACGGTCCCGTCGAGCCGCATCCGCACCAGCGCGCGGTCCTCGGAGTACGAGGCGGTGACGATCTCCTTCCCGCTCGGCGCCCATGCGGGATCCCACCGGTCGGTCGTGGTGAGCCGCCGCAGCAGCCGCCCGGACGCCGATCGGATCTCGACGCCGCGGACGAGGTTGGTGTAGACCACCCGCCGCCCCGACGGCGACCACTTCGCGCGGCCGCTCTGCTCCTCCGCGTACGGGACGGACGCGTCGATCTTTCCGACCCGCCGCCACCCGCGCCCGTCGAGCCTCAACGAGACCACGCGCGGCCCGCGATCCGTGTCCACGTGCGCGGCGAGCCGCCCGTTCGCGCCCGGGAACGCGGACCAGGCGGGCGCGGCCCCGGCGATCGCCAGGAGCGCGCACGCCGCCGCCCCCGGCAGCAGCATCTTCCCCATGCGCGCGTCCTCCCCGGCGGGAGCCGCGGCGCAAACGCGGTCAGACCGCCCTGGCGACCGGCGGCTCCGGCTCGCGCATCCGCCGCGGCGCGGTGTCGATCGCCACGGGCGCCGCGACCGGCTCGCCGGGCGCGACCTCGAGCTGCTCGATCCGCCGCAGCTGCGGCAGCACGCGTCCCTCGAACGAGCCGACGGCCTGGTTGTAGGCGGCCACCGCCGAGTCCAGCTGCCGCCCCGTCCGCGCGAAGTGGTCGGCGAACGTGCCGCACCGCTTGTGCAGCTCGCGCGCGGCGGCGACGACCTCCTCCGCCGTGCGCTCGACCGCCGCCTGCTGCCAGCCGTAGTGCGCCGCGTGCAGGAGCGCGAGCAGCGTCGTCGGCGTCGCCACCAGCACGTGGCGGTCGGCGCCGTGCTGGAGCAGCCCGGGGTCGCGGTCGAGCGCCGCGACGTAGCAGGCCTCGTTGGGGAGGAAGCAGACGACGAAGTCGGCCGAGCGCGGGAGCCGGCGCTGGTACGCCTTCGCGCCGAGCGCGTCGATGTGCGCGCGCAGCTGGCGCGCGTGGCGGTCGAGCTCCGCCTCGCGCGCCGCGTCGTCGCGGGCCTCGAGTGCCGCGAGGTAGGCCTCGAGCGGCACCTTCGCGTCGACGACGATGTCGCGGTCCGTCGGCAGGTGGACGGTGAGGTCGGGGCGCAGCCGGCCGTCGTCGCCCGCGTCGATCACCGCCTGCTCGTGGAAGTCGACGTGCGCGGTCATGCCCGCCGCCTTGACGACGTTGCGCAGCTGCATCTCGCCCCACGCGCCGCGCACCTGCGGCCGCTTGAGGGCCGACACCAGCGTGCTGGTCTCCAGCCGCAGCTTGTCGAGATCGCGGCCGACCGTGGCGAACAGCTCGCGCACGCTGCCCTGCGCGCGCTCGCGCTCCAGCCGGAGCTGCTCCACCTGGCGCTCCATGCGCACAAGCTGGTCGGCGATCGGCGCGACCGCGCCGGCCAGCTCGGCACGGCGGGCGCCCGCCGCCCGCGCGGCCAGCGCGAGGCACAGCAGGGTGAGCACGACGACGAGGATCGAGAGCACGGCGACCATGCTCCGAGGGTCGGGCGCGGCCCGGACGTCGTGACAGCGCGCTTGCATCCCGGCGGATACGGTTGCCGCGGTGACCCGCTTCAGCCGTCCGGTCCCGGCGCGCGCATCCGGACGGCTGGCCGTCCTCCTCGTGGCCGCGCTGCTCGTCCTCGAGGTCATCGCGTTCACGATCTCGACCCTCCCGGGCGTCCGGCCGGACTCGTTCTCGGTGCCGCTCGACGGCTGGCTGCAGGGCGGCGCCTACGTGACCGCCGCGGTGCTCGCCGCGCTCCGGCCCCTGCTCGACCCGCAGGACCGCCGCTGGTGGACGTGGCTCGCCGCCGCGCTCGCCTTCCGCGCCGCCGCGTTCGTCGTCTACCTCGGCTTCGTCCGCACGATGGACCCGCAGCCGTACCCGTCGCTCGCCGACGCCGGCTGGCTCGCCATGGAGGCCTGCGCGCTGGTGGCGATCGCCGGCTTCGCGACCGTCTACGCCGGCCGCCTCGCGCCCTCCATCGTGCTCGACGGCATCGTCGGCGCGTGCGCGGTCGCGGGGCTCGGCCTCGCGCTCCTCTACGACACGCTCGTGGCGCGCACGGCGCCCGGGATCGCGACCGACGTCGTGATCACGAACGTCGCCTACCCGATCCTCGACGCGCTCCTGCTCGTGATGCTCCTCGCGCTGCTCGCGGCCTGCGAGTGGCGGCCGCCGCCGTCGCTGTGGCTGCTCGCGATCGGCCTCGGCGGCTTCGCCGTCGTCGACTGCGTCTTCCTGTACCAGGTGACCGCCGGCTCGTACCGGCCGGGCACGCCGCTCGCGGCCCTCTCGCTGATCGCCACGTCGATGATCGCGGCGGCGGCCTGGGCGCCCGCGACGAGGCCGGTGTCACGCTACGGACACCTCCCGGGGCTGGTCCTCCCCGCGGTCTTCGCGCTCATCTGCCTCGGCGTCCTCGTCTACGCCGCGATCGAGCCCGAGCCCGCCTCCGTCGTGGCGCTCAGCGCCGTCGGCCTCCTCGCCGCGACCGCGCGCACCGGCCTCTCGTTCCGCGAGGTGCGGCACGTCGCCGAGGCCCGCCGCGAGGCGCGCACGGACGAGCTCACCGGCCTCGCGAACCGCCGCCACTTCAACGAGGAGCTCACGCGGGCGCTCGCCGACCGCCCGCGCGACCGCCGCCTCGGCCTGCTGCTGATCGATCTCGACAACTTCAAGGAGGTCAACGACGGGCTCGGCCACCATCGCGGCGACGCGCTGCTCGCCGAGCTCGCCCCGCGGATGCAGCTCCTGCTGCGCGACGGCGACCTGCTCGCCCGGATCGGCGGCGACGAGTTCGCGGTGCTGCTCGACGGCGCCGACGCCGGCCGCGCCTCGCAGATCGCCGAGCGCCTGCGCTTCGGCCTCGCGCGCGCCGTCCGCATCGCCGGCCGCGACGTGACGGTGAGCGGGAGCGTCGGCATCGCCGTCTTCCCCCAGGACGGGCTCGAGGCCACCGAGCTCTTCCAGCACGCCGACGCCGCGATGTACGACGCGAAGGCGACGCGCTCCGGGCAGGAGGTGCACCGGCCCGAGCGCCACATCGCCGGCTCACGTCGCGCGCAGGAGGCCGAGCGGCTGCGCCAGGCGCTCGACGAGGAGGCCTTCGCCCTGCACTACCAGCCACAGGTCTCGCTGTTCGACGGGACGGTGGTGGCCGCCGAGGCGCTCGTGCGCTGGGAGCACCCGGCCGAGGGGCTGCTCCTGCCGGTCTCGTTCCTGCCGCAGATCGAGGCGAGCGGGCTGATGCGGCGCCTCACGGCGAGCGTGCTCGAGCAGGCGGTCCGGCAGGCGGCGGCCTGGCGCGACGCCGGGACGCCGATCCCCGTCGCGGTCAACCTCTCGGTGACGAACCTGCTCGACGCCGAGTTCCCCGCCGCGGTCGCGCTCGTGCTCGACGGCGTGGGGCTCCCGGGCGACCTGCTGAAGCTCGAGCTCACCGAGGACCTCCTGATGGCCGACCCGGGGCGCGGCGTGCAGGTGATCGCGGCGCTGCGCGAGCTCGGCGTCGGCATCCACGTCGACGACTACGGCACGGGCTACTCGTCGCTCAGCTACCTCCGGGACCTGCACGAGCTGCGCGGGCTCAAGCTCGACCGCTCGTTCGTCGGGCGGCTGGAGGCCGACGAGCGCACGCAGGCGATCGTGGCCGCGACGATCGCGCTCGCGCGCTCGCTCGGGCTGGAGCTCGTCGCCGAGGGCGTGGAGACGACCGCCGCGCGGGACCGCCTCGCCCAGCTCGGCTGCGAGTACGCGCAGGGCTACCTGTTCGCGAGGCCGTCCCCGGGCGAGCTGATGCCGCTCGGGACGATCGAGTCCGCCCGCGCGGCGATCCCGCCACTCTGATGGCGCTCGAGGTCGGGCTCCCAGACGGGCGCGTCTCGCGGCCGGGGTACGGCGGCTCGACGCTCGATCGAATCGCGTCGTCATACGAATGACGTACCATCGGGACATGGCCGCTGCCCCGCCCGCACCGGGCCCGTACCTCCAGACCGTCTCCGGCCGCTGGGTCAACCCGTTCGACCCCGACCCGGAGCAGCTCGACCCCGGTGACATCGCGCGCGCGCTCGCCAACCAGTGCCGCTTCGGCGGCCACAGCCGTGCCTTCTACTCCGTCGCCCAGCACAGCGTGATCGTCTCGCGCCTCGTCGAGGAGCGCGGCGGCGACGCGGAGGACGTCTTCGCCGCCCTCATGCACGACGCCTCGGAGGCCTACCTGGGCGACATGCCGCATCCGCTCAAGCACCGCAGCCCGCTCGGGGCCGCGTTCAAGGAGGCCGAGCAGCACCTCGAGGACGCGATCCGGGCGCGCTTCGGCATCCGCGCCGACGTCCCGGAGATCAAGCGCGCCGACCGGGCGCTGCTCGCCACGGAGCGGCGCGCGTTCAGCGCCGAGTCGTGGCACTGGCCGGAGCTCGAGGGAGTCGAGCCGCTCGACCTCGAGCTCGAGGCGTGGTCGCCCGACCGCGCCGCGGAGGAGTTCGCCGCGCGGTTCGCGGAGCTCGCCGCGCGACGCGCCTGAACCCGTCCGGGCCGCGGGTAAGCTCGCCCGCGATGGGACGCGTTCCGTGGTGGGTGTGGGTCTCGGCGACGCCGCTCGGGCTCGGCGCGTGGACGCCGGTGGTGCCGGGCGTCGCGCTGCGCCGGCCGCTCTGGATCGGCCTCGGGCTGCTGTGCACGCTCGCGACGATCGCCGGCTGGGCGGCCGCGGTCGCGAACGACGGCGGGAGCGGCGCCGGCGGGCTGATCATCCTCGGCTGGGTCGGCGCGATCGCCACGACGCTCGCGATCCGCCCGGCGTTCAACCGCACCTCGGGCTCCTCGTTCCTGCGCGAGCGCCAGGCCGCCGAGCGGCGGCTCGCCGAGCGGCGCGAGGCCCAGCGGCTCGCGGTCGAGAACCCGGCGCTGGCGCTCGAGCTCGGCGTCGGCCGCCCGGACCGGCCGGGCGCGCAGTCCGCCGGGCTGGTCGACGTCAACAGCGCGCCGCTGGAGGTGCTGCGGCTGCTGCCGGGGATCGACGAGGCGAAGGCGATGAAGATCGCGCGGCTGCGCGAGGAGCTCAACGGCTTCGCGTCGCTGCACGACCTCGGCGCGGTGCTCGAGCTCGACGGGCACGCGGTCGAGCGGCTCCGCGACGACACCGTCTTCCTGCCGCGCTGAGCGGAAGGCTGCCGTCGAGCGGGCGCGGCGTGGACGCGCTTGTCCGGAGGGCGTCGGCGCCGCGCCCGCTCAGGCAGAGCACGCAGTGTGGGGCTCCGACCGCTCGATGACCATCCCCCGAACGCGGTAATACATCGGACAAGAATGTGGTGGCTCGTCCCCGACCGCTGAGGCGGGCGCTCCCTCATCCCATGCGGACGATGGGCGGCCGCCCCGGCTGCGCGAGGGTTGGCCGATGAGTGAACCCGTCGCGCTCGGCGCGGTGGCGCGCGAGGTGCGCGCACCCCGCGCGGCCGGCATCGCCGGGCTGGCGTTCGCGACGCTCTTCGTCGCCTCGCTGATCCTGCTGCGCCACCATCCGGCGGCCGGCGCGTCCGAGCAGGAGATCGCCGACTTCTACCGCGACGATCAGTCGGGCAACCTGGTGCTCGTCGGGCTCTACCTCGTGCCGTTCAGCGGAATCGCGTTCCTCTGGTTCATCGCCGTGATCCGCAGCCGGGTCGGCGACCGGGAGGACCGCTTCTTCGCCACGGTGTTCTTCGGCAGCGGCCTGCTGTTCGTCGCGATGCTCTTTGCCGCCGCGGCAGCCGCGGCTGCGCCCGTCGCGGCCACGCGCTTCCTGGATGCGCCTCAGCCGAGCGCCGACGCGATCTCGTTCGCCCGGTCGCTCGCCTTCACCTGCCTCTACGTCTACGGCGTCCGCGCGGGTGCCGTCTTCATGATCGTCACGTCGACGATCGGCCTCCGGACGGGGACGCTCCCGCGCTGGCTCGTCGGGGCGGGCTATGCCGCCGCGCTGGTCCTGCTCTTCAGCATCGCGTTCCTCGAGGCGATCGTGCTCGTGTTTCCGCTCTGGGTGGCGGCCGTGAGCGTCCACATCCTCCGGTCGCCGGCGTCATCTGGTTCGGATGACACAGCGGGCGGGCGGCCCGGGCACGCTGCGGCGCGATGAGCATCTTCTGGAGCATCGTGGTGCTCCTCATTGCCGTGTCGGTCGCCGTCGGCGCGATGCTGCTGGTGCGCCGGCGGGCGCCCGAGGGCAGCTACTTCGCGGACGGCGATCGTGCGTCGGGCGTGTTCGGCGTGCTGGCCACCGGCTTCTCGATCTTCGCCGGCTTCGTGATCCTGCTCGCGTTCACGACCTACGACCAGTCGCGCACCGGCTCGGAGGCGGAGGCCCTCACGGTGGTGCAGCAGTTCGAGACCGCCCAGTTCCTGCCGCCCGCGGTGCGGGACCGGCTCGCCGGCGAGATCGCGTGCTACGGACGGTCGGTCATCCACGACGAGTGGCCGGCGATGCGGGAGGGGAAGGCGGGCGACACGATCAACCCGTGGTCCGCGCAGATGTTCCGGACGCTCAAGACGGCGCAGCCCGAGACCGCGCCCGAGCAGTCCGCCTACGACAAGTGGCTCGACCAGACCTCGGATCGCGAGGAGGCGCGACGCGATCGCGTCCACGGCGCCACGGGCATCATCCCGACGCCGCTGTGGCTGGTGCTGTTCCTGTCCGCCGGGCTCGTGTTCGTGTACATGCTCTTCTTCGCCGACCGCGCCGAGCGCGCCGTGTCGCAGGCGATGTTGATCGGATCCGCGACGACCGTGGTCGTCGCGACGCTGCTCGCCATCACGATGCTCGACAACCCCTACAAGCCGGGGCTGGGAGCGATCGAACCCGCGGCGATGGAGCGGACGCTCACGCTGATCGAGCAGGCCCGTACCGTCGTCGGCTCCCCTGACTCGTACCCGTGCGACGCTCGCGGGAGGGCGGTCGCGGCGTGACCGAGCCCGCCGGGCACGGCGCGGTGGGCCGGTGGATCGACCTGGCGGCGACGCTCCTGCTCGCGTTGGCCGCCGTCGCGACCGCCTGGGCGAGCTACCAGTCGGCGGGGTGGCGCGGCGAGCAGGCGAAGGCGGGCGGCGCCTCGATCTCGGCGCGCGTGGAATCGACGCGGGCGGCGGCGCTCGCGAACGACCAGCGATCGGTCGACGTCGCGCTGTTCACCCAGTGGATCGACGCATACGCCCGGGAGGACACGGAGCTCGCGACGTTCTACCGCAAGCGCTTCCGTCCCGAGTTCGTGCCGGCCTTCGACGCGTGGGTCGCGACGCACCCCCGGGAGAACCCCGATGCGCCGCTCTCCCCGTTCGCGCTCAAGGAGTACAGGGTCGCCGCCGAGGCAGAGGCCGACGCGCTCGAAGCGCGAGCGGCCGCCAAGTCGCTCGAGGTGGCCGCCGACATCCAGCGCGCGGACAACTACGTGCTCGCGGTCGTGCTCTTCGCGGTGGCGCTCTTCTTCGCGGGCATCGCCACCCGGCTCCCCTCGCCGACCTCGCGGATCGCGATCGTGGGCATCGCCTGGGTGTTGTTCCTCGGCACGGTCATCTGGCTGGCCACCTTCCCGGTGACCCTCTCCACGTGAGGCGCCGCTCGCCGGACGGTCCCTGCATCACCCGCTTCGGACGATGCGGCCCCGGCGCGTGGCGTATAGCTTGGAGCCATGAGACTCGCCTCCTGCGTCCCCGCCGTCGTCGCGCTCGCATTCGCACTCGGCGCGTGCGGCGAATCGTCGGAAGAGAAGGCCCAGACCACCGTCTGCGATGCGAAGGCCGACATCGGCAAGCAGGTCGACGAGCTCAAGAGCCTGACTCCCGCGACCGTCACGAGTGATGCGGTCACGCAGAGCCTGGACGCGATCAAGAACGACCTGAGCGACATCTCCGGCGCGCAGTCGGAGCTCAGCAGCGACCGGCGCAGCGAGGTCGAGGCGGCCAACAAGGCGTTCGCGAGCTCCGTCCAGGGGATCGCGAGCGAGGCCCTGCGGTCGCTCTCGGCTGCGGACGCCAAGACCGCGCTCGTCACGGCGCTCCAGCAGCTCGAGGCGTCCTATAAGGACACGTTCGCGCCGGTGGACTGCAGCTAGGAAGGTTTCCGCCTTACCAGCGAGGGGCCGTCGACGCCCAGTGCCCGAACTCGCAGACAGTGCTGCCGCGAGCTTCTGGTGGGGTCGCCGGCTCGCGTGTCCTCAGATCCCGGCGAGCGATCACTGACGGGCGCGAGCACCGCAGGCGCGGAGGGCGGCGACTTCGTCGCCTCCGGCAAGGAAGGCGCAAGACGGCCGCGGGTATCTACTGAGGCTTCCTACGGCGCGGTACCGATGAAATGCCGGGCCGGGCAGCGATGCTGAGTAGGACCGCAGCATCAGCCTCTTTGAGGGGATGGACCGCATGAGCAACCTCCCACGTCTGGGCGGCATCGCCGCCAGCATCATCCTGATCGCGCTGGGCATCGGCGCCACGATCGTCGGCATCACTGGTCGTGACACGGTTCGCACCGAGCTCGCCCGCGAGCAGATCGTCGGCACGCCCGACTCGACCGTCGCCGGCCAGAAGATCGATACCGGGTCTGAGGCCAAGGAGTTCGCCGCCACGATCCGCAAGCACACGCTGGAAGCGACGGACGGCCAGACGTACTCGGAGATGGGGCGCTTCCTCGACGACTCGGGCAAGCCGACCAGCGACGAGGCCGCCGCCGCCGTGGATCCGAAGACGGGACAGCCGACCGAGAACCCGGCGCGGGACATCTGGATCTCCTCGACCGCATTCCAGAGCGCACTTAACACCGCGTACTTCGCTGAAAGCATGGCGCTGTTCGTGGTGGCGATGGGCATCGCCTTCCTGCTTGTCGGGATCGGCTTCCTCGTCCTGACCCTGCGCCTGCTCACGAAGCCGGCGACAACGGCGTCCAAGACCGCCGCGGCCGGCAAGACCGGCGCCGTGCGCGAGCCGGTCGTCGCTCACTGACGCGAAGCTCGCTAACTCCGCGCGCACGTCGAATCCGGGGCGGCTCCGTAACGGGGCCGCCCCGCCGTTCGTCGCGGGCGAAGTGGCCGCGGTGCGCACCGCCCGCGTCGATGCCATCGACCATCTGGTGGTGGTGATCGCCCATCAGGCGCCTGCGGCCTATCTCGGCGCGTCGCACTACCAGGACATGCTCGACGACTTCCTCGGCGGAGCGGAGAAGCTCATGGCCGACCTGGAGTCCTCGTGTGAGCGCCTGGCTTCGGTGGACTGGGAGCCCGACATCGTCCAGGGCCGGCGGGACCCGTGATCACCCAGGTCGCCGAGAAGCGGAACGCCGATGGGATCGTCATCGGCACCCGGAGGCACGGCCGCTTCCGCGCCGCGCTGGGCAGCGTCGCGATGGACGTCCTGCACCGGGCGCGCTGTCCGGTCGTCGTCATCCCGGAACGGATGTTCGCGACGGCGAGCGCGTCCAAGCGCCGCCGGGAGGCGGTCGCGGTCCAGCGGCTACCAGGTCTTCGCGTCGATTGCCCGCTCCGGCTTGCGCAAGCGGATGCGGGCGTCGACCGCGACGCAGCCTTCGGGCAGTCCGAGGATGGGGTTCAGGTCGAGTTCGGCCACTTCGGGCAAGTCCGTGGCGAGGCGGCTGAGCCGGTGCACGAGATCGACCAGCGCACTGCCGTCGGACGGTCCGGTGCGGAAGCCGTCGACGAGCCGGCCGGCCTTCCCGCCGTACACCAGCTCCTGAGCATCGTGGTCGGTCAGGGGCGCGATGCGGACCTGCGCGTCGCCGATGAGCTCCGCGAGCACGCCGCCAGGGCCGAACGCGACGAGCGGGCCGAACACGCCGTCCTGCACCACGCCGGCGAGCAGCTCGGCTTCACCGTGCACCATCGGCTGGACGATGGCGGGCAGCCCGACGCGGATGAGCGCCGCGCTGACCGCCGATTCGTCGCGCAGGTCGAGTGCGACCCCGCCTGACTCGGTCTTGTGGACTCCCGCGGCCGCCGTCTTGAGGACGACGGGAAATCCGAGCCGGGTCGCGGTGGCGAGGGCTTCCGCCTCGGTCGTGACGGTGTGCTCGGCCACGAGCGGCAGGCCGTAGGCCCGGAGCAGCCCGCGCGTCTGCGCGGGCTCGAGCCAGAGATCCGGCGCGTGGCCGAGTGCGGCGGCGACGATCGCGCGGGCGGCCGGTGCGTCGATGTCGTCGAGCTCGGGCACCGTCCCGGCCGGCCGGCGTAGCCAGTCGAACCGTGCAGCGGCGCGTCCGAGTGCCGCCGCGGCAGACTCGGGGTAGCCGAAGGTGGCGAGCGGCCGGGTTCCGTCACGGAGGATCTGCGGCGTCCCGTCGCTGCTCATGATCACCGCGAGCAGCGGCTTGTCGAGCGTCTCCAGATCGTCCACCGCTCGCCGGATCGCCTCCGCGACGTCCTGCGCCCCCGCCACGACCGGGGGTACGAAGAGCACGATGACGGCGTCCACCCGCGGATCCGCAAGCACCACCGGCAACACGGTCTCGTACGTCGCACCGGTCGCCGAGCCGAGCAGATCGACGGGGTTCGTTCGGCTCGCCTCGGGCGGGAGCCGCGTCGCGAGCGCGGCCTGCGTCGCCTCGGTGAGCTCGGGGAGCTCGAGGCCCGCGGCCTCGCATGCGTCGGCGCAGACGATCCCCAGCCCGCCCGCGTTGCTGACCACGACCACGTTGTGCCCTTGGGTGAGCGGTTGGGTCGCCAGGAGCGAGGCGACGTAGAGCAACTACTCGAAAGTGTAGGCGCGGATGAAGCCCGCCAGCTCGAAGATCGCATCGAAGGCTTACTCGGAACCGGC
>JBEVIG010000231.1:0-16673 GCA_040510855.1 Solirubrobacteraceae bacterium | reverse complement strand
CGTCGTGGATCGCCGCGACCAGCGCGTCCGGGGCGTCGAGGCCCGGGAGGTGCGCCGTCCCCGGCAGCACGACCCGGCGCGCGCCCGGGATCCGCTCGGCCAGCAGCTCGCAGATCGCCGCCTGCTCGGTGTTCTCGAACTCGCCCCACGCGACCGTGACCGGCAGGGAGAGCTCGCCCAGCCGGCCGCCACCGTCGACGCCGTTGGAGCCCGCCTCGTCCGGCGCGCCGTGGGCGTGCACGCGCCGGTTCATGTCGATCGCGAGCTCGCGCGCGGCGCCACCGACGCGACCGCGGTGCTCCGGGCCGTCGAGCCAGAGCCAGGCCTCGAGCTCCAGCAGCGCCTCGACGCTGTCGCCCGCCGCCTTCCACTCCGCCTCCATCGCGTCCTCGGCGGCGGTCTGCGGCGGCGCCTCGAAGCCCGCGACGTCGCTGCTCACCCCCGGCCCGATCAGCACGAGCCCCGCGAACCGCGCCGGTGCCTCGAGCACCGCGTCGATCGCCAGCGCGCCGCCCATCGAGTTCCCCACGAGCCAGACCGGCTCGCCGCCGGGCGCGACCGCGTCGAGCACCGCGAGCAGGTCGTCGAGGTGCCGGAACCCCGCCGGGCCGGGCGGCGTCCCGCCGAACCCGCGCCGGTCGTAGGCGACCGCGGGCCCGTCGAGCGCGGGCGCGACCGCGTCCCACGACCGCGAGTCGGCCACCCCCGCATGGAGCAGCAGGTATCGCGGCGGGCCGGAGCCCCACCGCACCGCCGCCAGCCCGTCCACCTCGAAGCGCTCGCCCGTCATCGGGCGGAGACTACGCCGGGAGGTTGAGCGGCGGGATCGCGGAGCCGAGCGGGGTGCCCGGCGCCTCGGCCGGCGGTGCGAAGGCCGGATCCGCGATTGCGCCCGGATCCGGGATGGAGACCAGCGCGGAGTACGCGCCGAGCTCGAGCAGGCCGCGGTCGGCGTCCTCCGCGGAGCTCGGCTCGTCGACCCGCTGGCGCAGGAAGCCCTCGATCGGCGAGCGTGCCGAGATCGCCGCGTCCGTCAGCGGGTCCGTGCCCTGCTGGTAGGCGCCGATCGCGATCAGGTCCTCCTTGTCGCGATAGGCGGCCATGAGCCGGCGGACCTCGTCGCCCGCGCCGCGCACCTCGCGCGTGACCACCTCGCCGACGAGGCGCGACACGCTCGCGAGCACGTCGATCGCGGGGTAGTGGCCCGCGTGCGCGAGCTGCCGCGAGAGCACGACGTGCCCGTCGAGGATCGAGCGCACCGCGTCGGCGATCGGCTCGTTCATGTCGTCGCCGTCGACCAGGACCGTGTAGAGCGCGGTGATCGTGCCAGCGGCCGCGGTGCCGGAGCGCTCGAGCAGCTTCGGCAGCAGCGCGAACACGCTCGGCGTGTAGCCGCGCGTCGCGGGCGGCTCGCCGATCGCCAGGCCGACCTCGCGCTGCGCCATCGCGAAGCGCGTGACGGAATCCATCATCAGCATCACGTCGCAGCCCTGGTCGCGGAAGTGCTCCGCGATCGTGGTCGCCGTGAACGCGGCCTTGATCCGCACGAGCGCGGGCTGGTCGGACGTCGCGACGACGACGACGGAGCGCGCCATGCCCTCCGGCCCCAGGTCGCGCTCCATGAACTCGCGCACCTCGCGGCCGCGCTCGCCGACGAGGCAGATGACGTTGACCTGCGCCGACGTCGACCGCGCGATCATCCCCAGCAGCGACGACTTGCCGACGCCGGAGCCGGCGAAGATGCCGAGCCGCTGCCCGCGGCCGCACGGCACGAGCGCGTCGAGCGCGCGGACGCCGAGCGAGACCCGCTCGTGGATCCGCGGCCGCGTCATCGGATCCGGCGGCGGCGCCTGCGCGGCGCGGGTGCGCGCGATCCCGTCGGGTGCGAGCGGCCCGCCGCCGTCGAGCGGCCGGCCGAGCCCGTCGAGCGTCCGCCCGAGCAGGGCGTCGGAGACCTCGACGGAGAGCGGCTGCCCGCTCGCGGTGACCGACGCGCCCGGCCCGATGCCCGTCGCGTCGCCCAGCGCCATCAGCAGCGTCCGGCCGGCGCGGAAGCCGACCACCTCGGCGGGCACCGGGGCGCGCCCGCGGCCCGTGTTGATCGTGCAGACCTCGCCGACCTCGGCCTCGAGCCCCGTCGCCTCGACGATCAGCCCGATCAGGTCGATCACGCGCCCGTGGCGGCGGTGCAGGTCCGCGTCGCGGATCGCGGCCTCGGCGGCGGCGAGCATCAGCCGCCCGCGCCCAGCGCCGCGGCGACGACCTCGCGGGCGCGGTCGAGCTTCGTGTCGACCCCCGCGTCCACGTCGCCCTCGGGGGTGCGGACGACCGCGCCGCCGCGCATCACGCGCCGCTCGGCCTGGACCTCGGCGTGCTCGATGCCGCCGAGCGAGGAGACGAGCCCGCCCATCGCGCCGCGCACGAGCTCGAGGTCGTCGGGGTTGACGAGCACGGTGATCCGCTCGCGCTCGACGAGGCCGCGCAGCGCGCCGCGCACCGCCTCGACGACGAGCGCCGGATCGGCCTCGACGGCCGCGCCGACGATCTTCCCCGCCAGCGCCAGCCCCAGCTCCACGGCCTGCGCCTCGAGCCGCTCGGCCGCCGCGGCGGCGTCGGCCCGCACGGCCTCGGCGGCGTGCTCCAGCGCGGCCGCCGCCGGGACGAGCTCCGCCATCGCGGCCTCGCGGCCGGCGGCGAGCCCCTCGGCGTGCGCCATCGCGCGGATCGTGTCCGCCTCCGTGCGCGCCGCCTCGAGCACGGCCGCGGCCTCGGCGACCGGGTCGTGCGCGTGGCCGACCGTGTAGGCGCTCGCCTCGAGCGGCGCGAAGTCGAACTCCAGCGGTCCCATCGTCACATCAGCTCGTCGTCGCCGCCGCCCGCGCCGCGGGAGATGACGACCGCGCCGGCCTCCTCGAGGCGGCGCACCACGCCGACGATCCGGCCCTGCGCCTCCTCGACGATGCGCCGCCGCTGCGGCGGCTGGAAGTCGATCTCCTCCTTGAGGAGCTCCGCGCCGCGCTCGGACATGTTCGCGAAGATGCGGTGCCGGACCTCGTCGGACACGCCGCGCAGCGCGATGGCGAGGTCCTTCTGGTCGACCTCCTTGAGCACCATCTGGATCGAGCGGTCGTCGAGCTTGACGACGTCCTCGAACGTGAAGAGCAGCAGCCGGATCTCCTCCGCGAGCTCGCCGTTCGTCTGCGCGAGCTGGTCGAGCACGTTGCGCTCGGTCGAGCGGTCCGACTGGTTGAGGATGTCGGCGAGCGACTTCACGCCGCCGGCGGAGGAGTACTCCTGCGCAATGACGTTGGAGAGCTTCGCCTTCATCACCGACTCGATCTGGGCGACGACCTCGGGCCGCGTCTCGCCCATCTGCGCGACGCGCATGGCGACGTCGGCCTGCTCCTCGGGCGTGAGCAGCGAGAGCACGGAGGCGGCGAGTGTCGTGTGCAGGTTCGCGACGACGAGCGCGATCGTCTGCGGCGACTCGTTGCGCAGGAACACGTGGATCTGCTCCGGCGGCGTACGGCGCAGGAACTCGAACGGGCGGCGCTCGATCGTCGCGGCGAGCCGCGAGATGATCTCGTCGGCCTTGTTGTCGCCGAGCGAGCGCTGGAGGAGCAGGCGCGCGTAGTCGACGCCGCCCTCGGCGAGGTAGTCCTCGGCCATCACGGTCTCGACCGCCTCGGTGAGGACGTCCTTGCACAGGTCGGACGGCAGCTTGGGCGCCTTGGCGATCTCGAGCGAGAGCGCCTCGACTTCGTTCTGGGAGAGGTGCTTGAAGATCTCGCCCGCGTGCTCCTCGCCCATGGCGATCATCAGCGCGGCGCTCTTCTGCAGGCCGCTCAGCGACGACACGCTGCTGTACGCGCCGGCCTGCTCGGTCGCGGTGGCGGGCATCAGTCGTCGGCCATCCAGTTGCGGACCTGGGCGGCGACGCGATCGGGCTCACGCTCCATCAGCTGGCTCAGCGCCTGCTGGCTGCGGTCCTGCTGACGCGGAGGGAGCACCATCGTCGGCGCCTCCGGCATCGCGGCGGCCGCCGACGGCGCCTCGAGCGACGCGAGCGACACGGGCTGCTCGATCTCGGTCAGCCACGCCGGCATGCCCAGCGCCTCGCTCTCGCGCCTCTTGAGCGCGCGGCGCATGAAGAAGAGGAACAGCAGGGTGGCCAGGCCGAGGCCGACCCACTTCAGCGGGCCGAGCAGCGTGACGGGGACGGGCCCGGCCTTCGGCGCCTCGGGCGCCTTCGCGAACGCCAGCTGGGAGGCCTCGAACACGTCGCCGCGCTTCGTGTCGATCCCCGCGGCGTTCTCGACGGTCTTCTGGATCGCGGCGAAGTCGGCCGGCGGGACGCTCTTGTCGACCACGAGCGAGACCTGGAGCCGGTTCACCGCGCCCGGCGCGACGTCCGTCTTCGTGATCGTCTTCGGGATCAGGTTCTTCTTCGTGTCGGTCTTGCGCTGGTAGTTCGAGTCCGCGCCGCCGCCGCCCGCGCCCGCCGAGTACTGCGGGATGTTGCCCGCGGTGCCCGAGGCGCCGCCCGCGGTGGCGCCGCCGCCGCGGAGCTTCTCCGTCTCGGTCGACTGCGTCTCCGGCACGGCCTTGCCGTCGATCTTCACCGTCTGCAGCGTCGTCTTGTCCACGTTGAGGTCGGCCCTGACCTGCACGCGGGCCTTGTCCGGCCCGAGCGTCTGCGTGAGCAGCGAGCCCAGCGACGCCTGGAGGTTGCGCTCGTAGCGGGCCTCGGCGGCCTGCTTGCCCGAGCCCGAGGCGCCGCCGGCGGCGGCCTCGTCCTGCGGCCACAGCAGCGTGCCGCTGCCGTCCGTGATCGTGACCTGCTCGGTCTTGAGGCCCTTCACCGAGGAGGACGTGAGCTGCGCGATGCCGCGCACGGCGCCCGGGTCGAGCGCGTCGGACGGGCCGGTGAGCATGACCGCGGCGGTCGCGGGCGTCTCCTCGTCGGCGAACAGGGAGTCCTCGGGCAGCACGAGCTGCACCTGGGCGCCCGTGACGCCGTCGACCTGCCCGATCGTGCGGGCGATCTCGCCCTCGAGCGCGCGCTGGTAGGTGACCTTCTGCTGGAAGTCGGAGGCGCCGAGCTTCTGCTCGTCGAAGAGCTCGTAGCCGGCCTCGGACCCCGAGGAGGCGGCGACGCCCGCGCTCGCGAGCGCGATCCGCGCGTTCGAGACCTGCGCCTTCTGCACGGCGACGGCGGTGCCGTTGGCCCGCAGCTCGTAGCCGATGCCCTGCTCGTCGAGGGCGGCCGTGACCTTGCCCGTGTCGGACGGGTCGAGCGCGGAGACCAGCGGCGTGTAGGACGGCGAGCTGGCGAGTCGCAGCATCAGGAAGAGCACGAAGACGACGGCGAGCGCGCCGGCGCCGAGGATGAGCTTCGAGCGCGTGGGGAGCTTCAGGAGGGTCTGGGCGAGGCTGGGCATCTAGGGATCTCAGACTTGGGTGTGGAAGATGTCCTGGGCCGCCTCGACGAGCTTCGTCCGCACCTGGGCGGCGAGCTGCATCGAGAGCTGGGCGCGCTCGACGGCCATGACGACGGCGGTGGGGTCCTGCGCGGTGCCGGCGGCGAGCTCCTGCGCACCGTGGGCGGCCTCGACCTGCATCTCCGTGAGGCGCCCGAGGGCGTCGCCGAGCATGCCGCCGAAGCCGGTGCCGCCGCCCTGCTCGGCCGGGGTCTGCGACGGCGCCTCGATCGGCGCGATCTGCCAGTCGGTGCCGGCGGCCCCGAGGGAGGGATCGATGGGCATCGGCATCAGCGGAGGAGCTCGAGGGTCTTGGCGAACATCTGCTTCGCGGCCGACATCGCGGTGACGTTGGCCTCGTAGGCGCGCTGGGCCGAGATCAGGTCGACCATCTCCGCGACCGGCTCGACGTTCGGCATCTGCACGTAGCCGCGCGCGTCCGCGTCCGGGTGGCTCGGGTCGTAGACGGTCTTGAGCGGCGTCTGGTCCTCCGTGATGGCCGCGACCTCGACGCCGCCGGGGGCGCCGTTGCGGGCGGCCATCGCGCCCTGGAGCGCCGCGCCGAACGTCCCGGTGCCGCCCGGGCGCTCGGCCAGGACGACCTCCTTGCGGCGGTACGGGTTGCCGTCCGCGCCGCGCGTGGTCTGCGCGTTGGCGAGGTTCTCGGCGGTGACGTCCATCCGCAGGCGCTCGGCGGTGAGCGCGGAGGCGGAGACCTCGAGGGCGTCGAACATGCCCATGGCTACTGGACCCCCATCGCGGAGCGGAGGATCTGGATGCGGGTGTGCGCGACGGACACCGCGGCCTGCTGGTCGAGCGCGTTCGCGGCGAGCTTGGCGGCCTCCGCGTCGGCGTCGACCGAGTTGCCGTCGGCGCGGGTCACGGCGGCCGCGTCGCGCTCCGCGGAGAAGGCGGTGCGCCCGACCGCGCTGCGCGGGTCGCTCGCGGCCATGGCCGAGGCCAGCGTCCCGTGGAAGTCGACGTCGACCCGCTGGTAGCCGGGCGTGTTCACGTTGGCGAGGTTGTTCGCCAGCGCGGTGTGCCGCTGCGCCGCGCCGCCGATGGCGCGCTCGAGCGCGAGCTGGGTGGTGTCGAAGAGCACGGGACGGATTTCCTGGTCTCGAAACGAAGATCTGGTGGTCCGTCCGTGGACCTGTCACGTCGCCGGATCCGTGGCGACTGGCCGGGGTGATCGGCCGCCGGCGGCCGGTCTTGAGTAACGTCGCCGAAGGCAAGCGCGAGGAACGAGCGGCTTGCCTGGCAGGCGAAACCCTTTTACGCCGTTCGGTGCACCGCAGCGTGGGGACCGCCCGCGGCGGAGCGGTAGCCGCGCACGGCGCCGCGGCCGCGCTGGAGCGCGGCGAGCTCGCGCGCCGCCTCGTCGCGGGCGAGCGTGATCTCGGCGACGATCTGGTCCTGCAGCACGGCGAGCCGCTCGAGCACGGGGCGCGCGCCCGGCGGCGCCTGGCCCAGCGCGAGCGCCAGCCGGTCGCGCTCGTCGAGCGCGGCGGGCAGCGCGTCGAGCTCGCGGCGGCGCAGCAGCTCGAGGTCGCGCTCGGCGAGCGCCAGCAGCGCCTCCCAGGTGCTCATGCGCCGGCGATCTGCGCCCACGACTCGCGGAGCTCCGCGAGGTAGTTGCGCACGAGGTCGACCTTGTCGGCGTCGTCCTCCGTGCGCGCCTCCATCAGCAGGCGCTTGCAGAAGACGTAGATGCCCTCGAGGTCCTGGGCGATCTGCCCGCCGCGCTCCATGTCGAGCGTGCCGAGCAGGTGGTCGACGATCGCCTCGCCGCGCTGGAGGCGCTCCAGGGCCGTCGTGCGGGCGCCCTCGCGCAGCGCGGCGGCGGCCTGGAAGAAGAACCGGATGGCCCCGTCGTAGAGCATCACGACGAGCCGCTCAGGGGGCGCGGTCCTGATGCTCTGCTGCTTGTAGGCGGCCGGGGAGGCCGGGGCGTATCCGGTCAAGACGTGCTCCGGGAGCGGGGACGGGGGTCGCCTCTGTGATCGGCCGGGAAGGCGGCCGATTGAGCCGATTTCAGGAGTTCCAGGTGGGCAGGCCGGCGAGCTGGCCCTGGAGCCATGCGCCCTGCGTCTGGGACTGGTTGAGCGCCGCTTCCATGGCCGCGAACTGCGCCTTCATGCGCTTCTCCTTCGCGGCAAGGCGGGTGTCCATCCGGGTCATCTCGTCCGTCATGCGCTTCGCCTGCGTGCCGAGCGAGTCGACGCGCGAGTCGAGCACGTCGCCGAGCTGCCTGGTCATCGCCTCGATGTCCTGCGCGAACCCGGCGATGGCCGTGCCGCCGAGCAGCGCGCGGACGCCCTGGGCATCCGCGTTCAGCGCGTCGGTGAGCTTCGCCTCGTCGATCGTGAGCGTGCCCGCTCGCGCCGAGTCCTTGGACTGGCCGGCCTTGGGCACCGCGATGCCGATGTCGCTCAGGTCGTCGAGCGCCGGCGCGCTGCCGTACGTGCCGCCCATGCCGAGCCGCAGCTTGGAGAGCATCCCGCTCAGCGCGGAGTCGCCCATGAACGCGCCCTTGACGTAGTCCGCCGTGGTCGTCGCGTCCTTGACCTTCTTCTCGCTCAGCTTCGCGCGCGTGGCGTTGACCAGCGCGTTGTAGGCCTCGACGAACTCCTTGATCTCCGTCTTGACCTTGTCGCGGTCGACGGCGGGCGCGCCGGCGGTGATGGTCGCCGCGTCCGTCGTGACGCCCTTGAGCGTGATGCGCACGCCCGGGATCGCGTCCTCGAGCACGTTCGTCGCGCTCGAGAGGACGGCGGCGTCGCCGTTGAGCTGGTACTTGGCGTCCCGGCCGGCGACGGTGCTCAGCACGCCCGAGAGCTGGGCGCCGGTCGCCGTGAAGTCGGCGGCCTCGCCGGTCGCGCGCGAGGAGAGCACGAGCTTCTGGTTGCCGGCCGCCTCGCTGCCCGTGACGGCGGCGTAGACGGAGAGGTCGCCGCGGCCGTTGATCATCGCGGCGACGTCGGTGATCTTCGCGTCGGCGGCGATGTCGACGACCTTGCCGTCGACGGTGATCTGCGATGCGGCGCTGCTCGGCGTCCAGGCGTACGACTTCTGCGCGGAGGCGGCGAGCTGGAGCACCTTGAGCGAGTAGCCGCCGATCGGCGCGCCGCCCGTGCGCGCGACCGCGACCCGCGTCGGGTCCGAGCTCTCGACGGTCTGGGTCTCCGCCCAGGTCGTGCTCGACCGCAGGTCCGCGGCGGCGGTCCGCAGCGCGTCCAGCTTCGCCTTGAGGTCCTTCAGCGTCGCCTGCTGCGACGTGTTGGCCGTCTGGCGCAGGCCCAGGCGCGTCTTCCCCTGGCGCTCGAGCGCCATGAGGTTCTCGACGATCGACGCGGTGTCGACGCCGGACGCGAGCCCGCTGAGCCCGTCGACCGCCACTAGAGCGTGCCCCCGCCCATGATGTTCAGCGCCTCCGACGGCGGGATCGTCCGCAGGACCTCGCCGTCGAGCGTGCGGACCTCGATCACGAGCCGCCCGCTCCGCTCGTCGCGGGCGAAGTGCAGCTCGCGGTTCTGCGCCGCGAGCTCGCCCGTGCGCTCCCACGCGGCGTCGACCTCCGCGAGCACCTCGGGAGGAGGCGCGGCGGGGATCACGTCGCTGGTGACGGCGTCCGGCGCGGGGGGGTCCACGCCGGCGGGGGGCGCCTGCGGCGCCCGCGCGGGCGCCACCGGTGCGGAGGCGGCCGGCGCAATGGTGAGTTGGCCGATCTCGAAGGTCATCGTGACCGTCTGATCGACCCTCGCGACGAGAACTTGAGCGCTACCCGACGGCGGAGAAGAGCAGCGCGTCGTCCGCGAGCTGCTGCTTGAGGGTCTTCTTGAGCTGCGAGTGGATCTGGCAGACGCGGCTCTCGGACACCCCGAGGATCTCGCCGATCTCGCGGAGCGTGAGGTTCTTGACGTAGAGGAGGACGGCGACCTCGCGCTCGCGCTGGGGCAGCGCGTCGAAGGCGCGGCGGAACTTGTCCTTGGCGGCCTGGGCCGTGGCGGCGTGCTCGGGATCGAGGCGCGTGTCGGTGGCGGCGAGCGTGTCGATGCGCTCGACCGTCGTCTCGTCGTCGGAGATGACCAGCGTGTTGAGCGACGTGACGTCGGAGACGGCGATGTCGTCCTGCCGGCGGCGGAGCTCCTCCGGCGTGACGGCGAGCATCTCGGCGAGCTCCTCGCGCGTCGGCCGGCGGCCGTGCAGCGAGGTGAACTGCTCGCGCGCCTTGTGGATGTCACGCTCCCAGCGGCGCAACGAGCGCGGCGCCCAGTCCTGGCGGCGGAGCTCGTCGAGCACGGCGCCGTGGATGCGCGTCCAGGCGAACTGCTCGAGCGTGGCGCCCTTCTCCGGGTCGTAGCGGTCGATCGAGGCGATGAGCGCCTCGAGGCCGCACGAGATGAAGTCCTCGACCTCGCAGCGGGCCGGCAGCTCGCGGACCTTCTTGAAGACGATGTACTTCACGAGCGGGGCGTACGTCATGACCAGGCGGTTGCGGGCCTGGACGTCACCCGTGGCCTTGTAGGCCTTCCAGAGCGCGAGCGCGTCCTCCGCGGAGATCCGCTTCTTGCTCGAGCTGCTGTTGCTGGTCGTGGCGGTCTTCATGGGGATGCGGGTTGCTCCTGAAAGGCGGGACTGCGTGGTGGACGCTGTCCGTATCGGCCTCGGGTCCAGACCCCAACATCACCGATTCGGGGTAATCGCCCTCCTTTCCAGCCCATAGGCCCACGCGAGCACCTCCGCGACGGCCAGCCAGAGCTCCTCCGGGACCTCGCGGCCGACGCCCAGCGCGCCCAGTGCGGCGGCCAGCTGCGGGTCCTCGCGCACGGGCACGCCCGCGGCCTGCGCGGCGGCGAGGATCTTCTCCGCGACGTGGCCCTGGCCGCTGGCCACGACCTTTGGCGAACCCTCGCCCTCGTAGCGCAGGGCCGTGACGCGGCGGCCGGGCGGCGGCTCGCGCTCAGGCATACGCGTCGAACGGGTCGCGGCGGGCGGCGACGCGCACCTGCGCCGCGCGGTTCGTCTTCTCGGCCAATGCCGCCTGCAGGCGGCCGGCGGCCTCCTGGGCGAGCTCGAGCGCCATCCCGGGCGGCGCGGTGATCCCCGCGGTCACCGTGCCGCTCGCGAGGTCCACGCGCAGGTCGAGCCGGCCGAGGATCTCGGAGTCGAACGCGAGCGTGACCGTGGCGCTCTCCGGATCGCCGTCGCCGCCGCGGCGCGGCGGCTCGCCGACGGCGACGCGTGGCGGTCGCGGATTGAGACCGTCCCACCCACCCGGCGGAGGCGGCGCGACGCCCGCGGCCTGCGGGTCGAGCCTGAGCGTCACGCGCTCGGGCGTGACCTCCTCCACGCGCAGGTGCAGCGTCTGCCCCGCCTGGACCTCGGGCGGGAGCTGGGCGGTCAGCGGCACGCCCGCGAGCACGAGGACGCCGTGCGCCTCCGCGCGGGCGGCCACGCGCGCGACGACGCTCGACCCCTCGCGGAGGGACAGCTCGGGGAGCTGCGTGCGCAGCAGCAGCGCGTCGACGGCGACCCGCTCGATCATGGCGAGACCGAGTGTCGCAGGAGCCTCAAGGGAACCGGCCGCCCGCCGACTACCCCGCACAGTGGACCGTGGGCTCTACATCGCCGCCTCAGGGATGCTGGCGGAGCAGATCAGGCAGGACCAGATCGCGAACGACCTCGCGAACGCGACGACGCCCGGCTACAAGGCCGATCGCACCGCGCAGCGCGAGTTCGGCGAGCTGCTCCTGACGAACCGGGCCAACGGCCAGGGCGTGGGCGCGCAGTCGACCGCGGTCCAGGTGGACAGGATCGAGACCGACTTCTCGCCCAAGCCGAGCCGCGACACCGGCGAGCCGCTGGACTTCGCCATCGTCGGCGAGGGATTCTTCGGCGTCCGCACCGGCGAGGGCGTCCGCTACACCCGCAACGGCCAGTTCACCGTCTCCCCGCAGGGGCTGCTGGTGACCGCGGCCGGCGACCCCGTGCTGGGTCGCGGCGGCCGGACGGTCCGCGTCGGCGAGGACGGGCGGGTCGACCCGCGAGCCCTCGACGTCGTGCTGCTGGACAGCCCTCGCAAGGAGGGCGAGAACCTCGTGACGGGCACCCCCGCCGGCGCGGCCGGAGCGGGCCAGGTCCGCGCCGGCGCGCTGGAGGCCTCAGGCGCGGACGCGACGCGATCCATGGTGGACATGATCGCGTCGCTCCGCGCGTTCGAGGCCGGCCAGCGGGTGATCCACACCATCGACGAGACGCTGGGCAAGGCGGCCACGCAGGTCGGCTCGGTCACGGGCTGACCTTAGTCCTGCCGCACCCCGTCGGATCTCCGTCCAGCGCCTCAACTTCCGCCCCCTCAGGCCGACCACCCCGGACGCATGCTCGAAGGACTCAACTCCGCCGCGGCGGGCATGGCTGCCCAGCAGCAGCGCATCGACGCCGTGGCCAACGATCTCGCCAACGCGAACACGACGGGCTACAAGCACGTGCGCGTCGGCTTCAGCGACCTCGTCTACACCCAGACCGGCCGCTCCTCCGCCGCCGGGCCGCAGACCGGCGCCGGCGCCCGCACCGTCGACGCCGGACGCGGCTTCGCCCAGGGCGCGCTGCAGCGGACGGACCAGCCCCTGGACGTCGCCATCCAGGGCGACGGCTTCATCAAGGTCCGGCTCCCCGACGGTCGCCAGGCACTCACGCGCGACGGCTCGCTGAAGCTCGACAACGCGGGCCAGCTCGTCACCTCGAGCGGAGCGAAGGTCCAGCCGGCGATCACGATCCCAGCGGGCGTCAACGCGAGCGAGATCGCGATCGGGCCGGACGGCACGGTGCTCGCCGCGGGCCGCCAGGTCGGCCGGATCGAGCTCGTCACCGTGCGCTCGCCGCAGCAGCTCCAGCCCGTCGGCGACAACGCCTTCCTCGCGACGCCGGAGTCCGGCGCCACCCGCCCGGCCCCCGCCGCGACGATCCTCTCCCAGGGCGCGCTCGAGATGTCCAACGTGGACATGGCCGACGCGATGGTGGCGATGATCGAGTCCCAGCGCGCCTTCCAGCTGACCTCCAAGGCGATCCAGACCCAGGACCAGATGTGGGAGATCGCCAACGGGGTGAAGCGATGAGCGGCCTGCCCGCGATCGCCGACGCGCAGCTCCCGCGCGAGGTGCGCACGGGCTCCGAGGCCGACAAGCGCGCCTACAAGGCCGCGCTCGGCTTCGAGCACGTGCTGCTCGGCGAGCTCGTCTCCGAGATGACGAAGTCGACGCCGTCGCTGTCCGAGGGCCCGCGCGCCGACGCCGTCACCGACGCGATGACCGCCTCGCTGGCCGCGGCCGGCGGGATCGGCCTCGCCCCCCAGCTCTACGCCACGCTGCGCAAGGAGTCCGCGTGATCAACCCGATGCTCGAGGCCGAGCTGCTCGCCCACCTCGACGGGCAGATCGCCTCCGCCCGCCGCCTGCTCAAGCTCGTGCTCGGCCAGGGCGAGGCGATCCGCGCCCGCGACACCGAGGGCGTGCTCGGCAAGCTCGCCGAGATCCAGACGGAGATGGGCCGCCGCGGCCGCCTCGAGCAGGACCGCACGAAGCTGCTCCAGGACGCCGGCGTGCTGCTCGGCCTCCCCGCGCCGCAGGTCACGCTCGAGCGCCTCTGCGCGCTCATCTCCGCCGAGGGCGGCCGCGCGGCGCGCGAGCGCTCCGCCGAGCTGCGCGGCCTGCTCGGCGAGATCGCCCGCGAGCACGGCATCAACCGCGCGCTCATGCGGCAGGAGCTCGCCTTCCTCTCCCACCTCGTGCGGCTGATCGGCCAGGAGCCCGAGGCGGGCTACCAGCCGGGCGGCCAGACCCCCGACGCCGCCGGACAGAGCGCGCCGCCGCTGCACCGCACCCTGGACCTGAAGGCCTGACGCGATGCCGATCTCCTCCTTCTACGGCCTCCAGACCGCGATGCGCGGGCTCCTCGCCCAGCAGCGCGCGCTCGACACGACCGGCCACAACATCGCCAACGCCTCGACGCAGGGCTACTCCCGGCAGGAGGCCGTGCTGGCCGCCGCGCCCGCGACGTGGATCCCGCAGGGCGCCGTCCAGGGCGGCGCCGGCGCCCACCTGGGCTCGGGCGTCGACGTCCAGGCCTACCGCCGCGTGCGCGACACCTTCCTCGACCTCCAGTACCGCGCGCAGGCCACGCGCCTCGGCGAGGCCTCGGCCCGCACGGAGGGCCTGGACCGCGCCGAGCTCGCGCTCGCCGAGCCGTCGGACGACGGCATCAACAAGCAGCTCTCCGAGTTCTGGGACGCCTGGAGCGATCTCGCCAACTCGCCCGACGACGCGGCCGCGCGCCAGTCGCTGGTGGAGAAGGCGGGCGCCGTGGCGGAGGCCTTCGGGATCGTCGACAGCCAGCTGAAGCTCGTGGGCGAGCACGCGCAGGCCGAGTACGACGCGCTCACCGCCGCCGGCGGCGAGGTCGAGACCACGGCGCGCGAGATCGCGGCGCTCAACGACACGATCAAGCGCTTCGTCACCGCCGGCGACACGCCGAACGACCTCATGGACCAGCGCGACCTGCTGCTGGACAAGCTCGCCACGCTCGGCACGACGTCGATCACGAGCCTGCCCGACGGCACCGTCGAGGTCGTGTTCGGCGGCCCGGGCGACCCGCCGATGATCGATGCGGCCGGCTATCACGCGCCCGCGCTGTCGAACCCGGGCGGCCGCCTGGGCGCGCTGCGCGACCTGGCCACGGTGCCGGGCGGCGTGATCGACTCCTACCGCCAGGAGCTCGGCACGGTCGCCCAGACCCTGGCGGGCGCGGTCAACACGCTCCACGGCACGCCGTTCTTCACGGTCAACCACGCACCGCCGGCCTCCTACGGGGCCGCGAGCCTGGCCGTGGCGGTCACGCCCGCCACCGTGCGCGCCGACGCGTCCGGCGACAAGGGCGCGAACAAGATCGCGCTCGCCATCGCCGAGCTGCGCGGCAAGGGCCCCGACTCCGACTACAACAAGTTCATCGCCCGGGTCGGCTCCGAGGTGCGCGAGTCCGTGCGCCAGGAGGCCAACGCGCAGGCGCTCTCCGACGCGGTCCTCGACCGCCGCGACAGCGTCTCCGGCGTCTCGCTCGACGAGGAGATGGGCAACATCGTGCGCTTCCAGCGCGCCTACCAGGCCTCGTCGCGCGCGATGTCGACGATGGACGAGATGCTGGACGTCCTCATCAACCGGACCGGCCGCGTGGGGCTGTAGGCCATGGCGAACACGCGCATCACCACCGGGATGACGCAGCGCAACATCCTGGCCGACCTCAACCGCGTCAACGAGCGGCTCGTCCGGACCCAGCAGAAGGTCGCCTCCAACAAGGAGATCACGCGGCCGTCGGACGACCCGTTCAACACCTCGCGCGCGCTCGCGCTGCGCACGTCGCTCGACGGCACGCAGCAGTACCAGCGCAACATCGAGGACGCGCAGGGCTGGCAGGAGACCGCCGAGCAGGCGCTCAACACGATCACCGAGGCGATCCACCGCGCGCACGAGCTCGCCACGCAGGGCGCGACGGACACGACCGACGCGAACGCCCGCGAGGCGATCGCGCACGAGCTCGACCAGCTGATCGAGAGCGTCAGGCAGAGCGCGAACACCACGTACCGCGGCCGCTACGTCTTCTCGGGCACGACGACCGACGTCCCGCCCTACGGCACGACGGACGCCTACGCGGGCAGCGCGACCGACATCGAGCGCCAGATCGGCCCGGGCGTGGCGATCACGCTCACGCTCGTCGGCTCGACCGTCCTCGGCGGCGGCCAGGCGGCGGCGGACGGCAAGCCGCTGCACGTCCTGCGCGACCTCGCCGACCACCTCCGCGCGAACGACGGCGCCGCGCTGCGGGCCGACCTCGGCCGGCTCGAGACGAACCTCGACGACCTGCTCGGCGCGCGGGCGCTGAACGGCGCGCGCCAGAACCGCCTCGAGGCGGCCGGCAGCCGCCTCGACGCGATCGAGGAGTCGACGGTCAAGCAGCTCTCGAACACCGAGGACGCCGACATCGCCAAGACGCTGATCGAGTTCAACTCCCAGCAGGCCGCCTACCAGGCCGCGCTCAAGGCCGGGGCGAGCATCGTGCAGAACTCCCTCATGGACTTCCTCCGCTAGACCCGACCCGAAAGGTGATCCCGTTCCCATGACCCTGCACTTCGACAGCACGCGCTTCGGGCCGCTGGAGATCGACGGCGACGCCGTGATCGAGTTCCCCGCCGGCCTCATCGGGCTGGGCGGCGCGCGCTACGCGCTCGTGGCCACCGACGCCGAGGCGCCCTTCGCGTGGCTGCACTCCGTCGACGACCCGGCCGTCGCGCTGCCCGTCACGAACCCGTGGCTGCACTTCTCCGACTACGCGGTCGATCTGTCGGACGCGGACGCCGAGCGGATCGGGACCGACGACCCCTCTCAGATCGACGTCTGGGTGACGGTCCGGGCCGCCGGAGAGCTCTCGGACTTCAGTTGCAACCTCCGCGCGCCGATTGTGATCTGGAACGGCCACGGCCATCAGGTGATCAACGAGGCTCCCGACGCTCCCGTCCGGGCCCCGCTGTTCCCCGAGGCGGCGACCGTTCAGGCGGCGTAACCGACCGCCGACCACCGTTCCGAACAGGTCGGGCTTCCAAGGAGGAACCACCCGTGCTCATCATCACCCGCAAGCCAGGCGAGAAGATCATGCTGGGCGACGACGTCGTCGTCCACGTGATGGAGATCGTCGGCAACTCCGTGCGCGTCGGCATCCAGGCGCCGCGTTCGCTCCCGGTCTACCGCGAGGAGATCTGGGACGCCGTGCGGGAGGAGAACCGGGCCGCCGCCACCGCGGCGCCTGACGCGCTCCCCACCCCGGCACGTCCAGCAGCCTGACCTTTACCTCCGCCCCCTGCCGGGTACGGTCTACGGCTGCAGTGTTGGTTTCGAGATCCAGAGCTTGAGGAGCAGACGCTGATGGCCCGGTCCCCCTTCCGCAACAAGCTGCTGCTGATCGGCGGCGCGGTCGTCGTCGCCGGCGCTGCGGCGCTGCTCAAGCGCGACAAGGTCGCCGGGCTGCTGCCGTCGCGTTCCGACCAGCCCGCGCCGTACACGCCGCCCGCGCCGCCGCAGCAGTCGAACTACGACGCGCCCGGTCCGGTCGCGAACACCGCGACGCCGGTCCCCGCGCCGGATCCGGT
>JBEVIG010000230.1:0-16074 GCA_040510855.1 Solirubrobacteraceae bacterium | reverse complement strand
GACCACGCCGACGCCGCCGCGCGGTTCGCCAAGCGCCACGGCTACCTGTTCCAGACGCCGGTGGACCGCGGCCCGGGCGAGCTGGAGCCGGGCGTCCCGCTCACCGCGGCCGGCCGCTTCTGCCACGAGGCCGCGGCCGTCGACCAGCGGACGGGCCAGGTCTACGAGACCGAGGACCCGGGCTCGGGCATCGGCGCGGGCTTCTACCGCTACACGCCCGACGACCCCGACGACCTCGCCGCGGGCGGCGCGCTGCACATGCTCGCGATCGAGGGGCAGCCCAACGTGGACCTGCGCGAGGGCCGCAAGCGCGGCCAGGCCCTCCCGGTCACGTGGGTGCGGATCGACGAGCCCGATCCCGACCTCGAGCGGCTCTCGGACGCCGACAGCACGTTCAACCAGGGCTGGGGCAAGGGCGCCGCGAAGTTCAACCGCCTCGAGGGCTGCTGGGAGGACGACGGGACGATCTTCTTCGTCTCCACGAGCGGCGGCGACCGGAAGAACGGCGACGTCAACTCCGACGGCTACGCCGAGGGCTTCGGCCAGGTCTGGGCGTTCCGCCCGCGGCGGCAGACGCTCACGCTCGTCTACGAGTCGCGCGGCGGCGGCCAGGAGGCCGACTCGCCCGACAACCTCACGGTGACCCCGCGCGGCGGCCTGCTCGCCTGCGAGGACGACGCGTCGTCGGCGTTCGCCGACACGCACCCGCTCGCGCCGGGGATCGACAACGTCAACCGCCTCATCGGGATCACCCAGGGCGGCCACGCGTTCGAGTTCGCCGTGAACGTCCACAACGGCTCGGAGCTCGCGGGCGCGTGCTTCAGCCCGAGCGGGAAGACGCTGTTCTTCAACCTCTTCGGCCGGGCCGCCTTCAGCGAGGACCCGGTCGAGGGCATGACCGTGGCCGTCACCGGCCCCTGGCGCCGCGGCCCCTTGTGATCCGTGGGGGCGACGGCGGGGGAGACTCCGCCGTCGCCTCGGGCCGGACAGGCGCTCAGCGCGCCGAGGGATCGGCCGGGATCGCGACCTGCGGCGCGTAGCCGAGCCGCTCCGCCTGGCCGATGTCCACGATCTCGCGCCCGAACGGCGTGAGCGACACCGGGATGAGCTTGAAGTTCGCCAGCCCGAGCGGGATCCCGATGATCGTGATGCACATCAGGACGCCGGTGACGATGTGGCTCAGCGCGAGCCACCAGCCCGCCAGGACGAACCAGATGATGTTCCCGATCAGCGAGCCGGTCCCGGCGTCGGGGCGCTTGACGATGGTGCGGCCGAAGGGCCAGAGGCAGAAGAGCGCGATGCGCGCGGAGGCGACGCCGAACGGGATCGTGATGATCAGGATGAACATCACGAGCGCCACGACGGCGTAGCCCAGCGCGAGCCAGAGCCCGCCGAAGATCAGCCAGATCAGGTTCAGGAGCACGCGCATCGCGCTCTCGACTCTACGCGGGCGCCACGGCGGGCGCGAGCCGCCGCGCGCCAAGCGCGGCGACCGCGACCCAGGCGGCGGCGAGCACCAGCGGGGTGCCGGCGGCGAGCGTCACGACCCAGCCGGCGAGGAGGATGGCGGGCTCGCGGCGCGGGGCGCCGCGTGTGACCGTGGCGGCGAGGAGGCCGCCGAGGATCGCCAGCAGCCCGAGCGGGAACAGCGGGCCGAGCGCGTCGGCGCCGCGGGCGAACGTCGCCGCCGCGCACAGCGCGAGCGCCGCGTGGCCGCCGGCGGCGACCGCCGTGGCGCGGCCGCGGCGGCGCTGCCAGAGCGCGGCGGCGGCCGTGGCGAGCGCGAGGAGGAACGCGCCCTCGATCGCGTAGTCCGCGGCGGCGGCGAACGGCTGCGCCTGCTCGTGGGCCAGCTCGAGGGCGCCGGTGGCGGCGAACCCGAAGGCCGCCGCGAGGGGGAGGGTGATGCGGTTCGTGGTCATGGCGGCGAAGCTACGGCCGTCCGCGTCGACCGTCGTCGGACCACGGGCCGATCCTGGGATCACCCCCTGGTCGGACGAGATCGGGCCGCCGTGTCGCCACAATGCCGCCCGTGCCCCGCCCGCCGCTGGCCGACATCGCGCTCGCCCTCGCCCTCTTCGCCGTCGCGCTCGCCGAGGTGCTCGGCGCGCCGATCGCGGAGGACGTGGTGCGCGGCGGCACGCTGCTCAACGTCGCCGCCGTCGCCGTGGCGACGCTCCCGCTCGCCTTCCGCCGCCGTGCGCCGTTCGTCGTCGCCGCGCTCGTGCTCGGCGCGTGGGCCGGGCGGGCGCTCGCCGGGCCGCCGCTGGAGATCTACCCGCTGGCGATCGCCTCGATCGTGGCCATCTACTCCGTCGCCGCCTACGGCTCGCTGCGCGACGCGCTGCTCGCCCTGGGGCTGCTCACGCTCACGGTCGCGATCGCGGCCGAGGCCGGGACGGGCGGCGACGCCGCGCCCGACCTCCTGCCCTCGCTGTTCCTCGCCGGAGGCGTGTGGGCCGTCGGCCGGATCGCGCGCCGTCGCCACGACACGGCGCTCGCGGTGGAGCGCGAGGCGCATGGGCGCGCCGAGGAGGCCGCGGCGGCCGAGCGCGAGCGGATCGCGCGCGAGCTGCACGACGCCGTCTCGCACTCCCTCGCCTCGATCGTCATGCAGGCGGGCGGGGCGCAGGACGTCCTCGCCCGCGATCCGGAGCGCGCCGGCGCGGCGCTCGAGTCGATCGAGGGCACGGCCCGTCAGGGCCTGGGCGAGATGCGGCGGCTGCTCGGCCTGCTCGGCGACGGCGGCGCCCCGCGCGAGCCGCAGCCCGGCCTCGCGCGGCTCGGCGAGCTGGTCGAGGGCGCCCGCCGCGCGGGCCTCGACGTCGAGTCGAGGGTCGAGGGAGAGGCGCGGCCGCTCGCGCCGGCGGTCGACGTGAGCGCGTACCGGATCGTCCAGGAGGCGCTGACGAACGCCATGAAGCACGCGGGCCGCTGCCACGCGACCGTGCGCGTCCGCTTCGGGCCCGACGACCTGGAGCTCGAGGTCGCCGACGACGGCGCCGGCGCGGCCGCCTCCGACGGCGCGGGCCGCGGGCTCGCCGGGATGCGCGAGCGCGTCGCGGTGCTCGGCGGCGCGTTCTCCGCCGGCCCGCGCAGCGACGGCCGTGGCTTCCGGGTGAGCGCGAGGATCCCGGGATGAGCATCCGCGTGCTGCTCGCCGACGACCAGCCGCTTGTCCGCGCGGGGCTGGAGATGATCGTGGACGCCGCCGAGGACCTCGAGCTCGTGGGCCAGGCCGCCGACGGCGTCGAGGCCGTCGCGCTGGCGGCGAGCGCGGCGCCGGACGTCGTGCTCATGGACGTCCGGATGCCGGGCATGGACGGCATCGAGGCGACGCGCCGGATCGTCGCGGAGCCCGGCGCGCCGCGCGTCGTGATGCTCACGACGTTCGACCTCGACGAGTACGTCTTCGCCGCCTTCCGCGCCGGCGCGAGCGGCTTCCTGCTGAAGGACGCGGAGCGGCGCGACATCGTCGCCGCCGTCCGCGCCGCGGCGGCCGGCGAGGCGCTCGTCTCCCCGTCGGTCACCCGCCGCCTGATCGAGCACTTCGCCGGCGGCCCGGAGCCCGCCGCGCCCGCGCAGCGGCCCGCCGTGCTCGACGAGCTCACGCCGCGCGAGCTCGAGGTGCTCGAGCTGATCGGCCGCGGCCTCAACAACGCCGAGCTGGCCGAGCACCTGGTGGTGAGCGACAGCACCGTGAAGACCCATGTGGGACGGATCCTCTGGAAACTGGGCCTCCGCGACCGCGTCCAGGCGGTGATCCTCGCCTACGAGGCGGGCATCGTCCGCCCCGGCGAGGGACCGATGCGCTGACAGAACCGGTGGTCCCCGCGCCTCGCGGCGGCTACCCTCGCGCCTTTCCACGCACACGTTCGGGGGAGCGTTCAACCTGTGAGATCGTCATCGCGCCGCCTCGCGGCGCTCACCGCAAGCATCGCCGCGGCCGGCCTGGCCGCCGCCTCGACGGCCGCCGCCGCGCCGCCGCCGCACAGCCAGGCCAACCTGGGCAAGAAGCCGGACTTCCGGCTCACGCTGCTGCACAACAACGACGGCGAGTCCAAGCTCGCCACGGGCGACTCGAAGGCCGGCTACGGCGGCGCCGCGCGCTTCGAGACCGTCGTCGAGCGCCTGCGCGCCGAGGCGGCCGTCGCGCCCGTCGGCCGCGAGAACCGCGACAAGCCGAAGGGCACGGGCACCCTGCTCGTCTCCTCCGGCGACAACTTCCTGGCCGGGCTGGCGCTGCTGCTCGGCTTCCAGCAGGGCCCGCCGTGGCCCGACGCCGTCGTGGCCAACGCGCTCGGCTACGACGCGATGACGATCGGCAACCACGAGTTCGACTTCGGGCAGGTCCGCCTGGCCGAGTACATCGAGGGCGTGGACGACGACATCCCGTTCATCACCGCCAACCTCGGCTTCGAGGGCACCGCGCTGGAGGACCTCGCCGACGAGGGCCGCATCGCGCCCGCCGCGGTCGTCGAGCGCGACGGCGAGCGGATCGGGATCATCGGCCTGACGACGCCCGACATCTCGTCGATCTCCTCGCCGGGCAACGTGCGGATCGAGCGCGACCTCGCGCCCGTCGTGAACGGCCAGGTAGCGGAGCTCGAGGCCCGCGGCGTGGACAAGATCATCGTCTCCGCGCACCTCCAGGGCATCGCCGCCGACGAGGCGCTGATCCCGCTCGTGCACGGCGTCGACGTCTGGATCGCGGGCGGCGGCGACGACCTGCTCGCCAACGCGGACGACACGCTCATCCCGGGCGACGTCTCCGTCGGCGCGTACCCGACGGCCGTCACCGACGCCGACGGCAAGTCGCTCCTCGTCGTCTCCACGGCCGGCGAGTACAAGTACGTCGGCCGCCTCACCGTCGACTTCGACAAGGCGGGCGAGGTCGTCGGCTACGACGACGCCAAGAGCGGCCCGGTCCGCGTCTCGGGCACGCCGACCGATCCCGACTACGCCGAGGAGGACGCGTTCATCAAGGCGAACGCGGTCGACCCGGTCGCGGCCTTCTCGGCCGGGCTCGCGAGCCAGCCGAACGGCACGACCGAGGTGACGCTGCGCCGCACGGCGACGGTCACGAACGACCCGATCCGCCGGCGCGAGGCGGGCTACGGCAGCCTCGTGGCCGACTCGTTCCTGTGGAAGGCGCGCCAGCTCGCGGCGACCGCGGGCGTCGACGCGCCGCAGGTCGGGCTGACCAACGGCGGCGGCATCCGCGCCGACATCGCGGCCGGGCCGATCAACAAGGCCCAGACGTTCGCCGCGCTGCCGTTCTTCAACCAGATCGTCGTGGTCGAGGACATCCCGTGCACGTCGCTGAAGGCGCTGCTCGAGCGGGCGTACTCCGCGCTGCCGGCGATCGACGGCCGCTTCGGCCACCTCGCCGGGCTGCGCGTGGTCGTCGACCGCGCCCGCACCGCGCAGGTGATCAACCCGACCCCGCCCGTGGCGGTCACCGTCCCGGGCGAGCGGGTGCGCGACGTGTGGCTCGACAACGGCACGCCGCAGAACACGGCCGACGACACGCAGCTGGTCGCCGGCGGGGCCGTCGTGCCCGGCTGCGCCGCGGTGGATCTCGCGACCACCGACTTCACGGCGAAGGACGGCGACGGCTACCCGTTCGTGTCGCAGGGCCTCACGTTCACGCCGGTCGGCGCCCTCTACAACCAGGCGTTCGAGGACTACATCGTCGCGCCGGCCGCCCAGGGCGGCCTCGGCGGGACGGTGACGGCCGCGCGGTACCCGGAGACCCCCTCCGGCGTCCGCCGCATCACCATCCTCGGGGACTAGCCGCACCCACGCGCGGCCCGGTGCGAGCCGGGCCGCGCGTGCGCTAGCCTCAGCCGCACGATGGCGAGCGCCCAGACGCACCAGACCACCCCCCAGCGCCTCGCCGCCATCCGCGAGCAGATGTCCCTGCTCTCGGACTACCTTTGACCCGGCGGCGCTGACGGAGCGCCAGTCGGCGCTCGAGGCCGAGATGGGCGCGCCCGGCTTCTGGGACGACCCGGAGGCGGCGGCCAAGGTCAACGCGGAGTACGCGCGCGTCGGGCGCAAGCTCGAGACCTACAGCGGGCTCGAGTCCGACACCGCCGACCTCGACGGGCTCCTCGAGCTCGCCGAGGAGGACCCCGAGCTCGCCGAGGAGCTCGATGAGACGCTCCAGTCGGTCGAGCAGCGGCTCGCCGCCCTCGAGGAGGAGCGGCTCTTCACCGGCGAGTACGACGCCGGCGACGCGCTCGTGACCGTCAACGCCGGCGCGGGCGGGACCGACGCCCAGGACTGGGCGGAGATGGTGCTGCGCATGATGCTGCGCTGGGCGGAGCGCCGCGGCTTCAAGACCGAGCTGCTGGAGGCGAGCCCGGGGGAGGAGGCCGGCATCAAGTCCGCCACCTTCCGCGTGCAGGGCGAGAACGCCTACGGGCTCTACTCCGCGGAGAAGGGCGTCCACCGGCTCGTCCGCCTGAGCCCCTTCGACTCCGCGAACCGGCGCCAGACGTCGTTCGCCGGCGTCGAGGTCGCGCCCGTGGTGGAGGAGGCGGGCGACGTCGAGATCGACGACGACGACCTCCAGATCGACACGTACCGCGCCTCCGGCGCCGGCGGCCAGCACGTCAACAAGACCGACTCGGCCGTGCGGATCACGCACAAGCCGACGGGCATCGTCGTGCAGTGCCAGAACGAGCGCTCCCAGTCCTCGAACCGCGCCACCGCGATGGCGATGCTGCGCGCGAAGCTGATCGAGGCCGAGGAGCGCCGCCGCAAGGAGGAGATCGCCAAGGAGCGGGGCGAGGCGCAGGACGTCAACTTCGGCTCGCAGATCCGCTCCTACGTCCTGCACCCGTACACGATGGTCAAGGACCACCGCACCGACTTCGAGGTCGGCAACGCGAACGGGGTCCTCGACGGCGACCTCGACGGCTTCGTCCACGCCTACCTGATGGCCAGCGCGAAGTGACCCTCGCCGACGAGGAGCGGACGGGCGTCGCGCACCCCGAGCAGCCGGCGGCCCCGTACCTCGACGCGGTATGGGCCTACGCGTTCCGCGGCCCGACGCGCTTCCACGTCCCCGGCCACAAGGGCGGTGCCGGCGCCGACCCGGGGCTGCGCTCCGCGCTCGGCGAGAACGCGCTGATGCTCGACGTCCCCGCCGACATCCACGGCATCGACCTCGGGCCCACGCCGACCGCCTACCAGCGCGCCGAGGCGCTCGCCGCGGAGGCGCACGGCGCCGCGCGCTCCTGGTTCCTCACGAACGGGGCGAGCCAGGGCAACCACGCGCTGACGCTGGCGCTCGCGCCCCTCGGCGCGCCCGTCGTGGTCCAGCGCAACGCGCACGCGAGCGTCGTCGACGGCCTCGTGCTCTCCGGCGGGGTGCCGACGTACGTCGCGCCGGAGTACGAGCACGAGCTGGGCATGGCCCACGGCGTCACGCCCGCGGCGCTGGAGGAGGCGCTGGCACTCACTCCCGCCGCCCGCGCGGTCTTCATCGTCTCGCCGACGTACTACGGGATGGCGGCCGATGTCGAGGGCTGCGCCGCGGTCTGCCGGGCGGCCGGTGTCCCGCTGGTCGTGGACCAGGCCTGGGGCCCGCACTTCGGCTTCCACCCGGACCTGCCGGAGAGCGCGCTGCACCAGGGCGCCGACGCCGTGCTGACCTCGACGCACAAGATCGTCGGCTCGCTCACGCAGTCGGCGATGCTCCACGTCGCGCCGACCGGGCGGATCGACCCCGACGTCGTCGCCCGGATGGTCCGGCTCACGCGCAGCACGTCGCCCTCGGCGCTGCTGATGGCCTCGCTCGACGCCGCGCGGCGGCAGCTCGCCGTGCACGGCCAGGCGCTGCTCGGCCGCACGATGGCGGCGGGCGACGCGGCCCGCGCCGCGATCGACGCGGTCGACGGCGTGCGCGTCATCGGCGACGAGTTCGTCGGCCGCCCGGGCGTGGCCGGCTGGGACCCGATGCGGATCGTCATCGACGTCCGCGGGACCGGCTGCACGGGCTACGAGGTGGCCGCGGCGCTGCGCGAGGGATTCGACATCCACGTCGAGCTCGCCACGCACGCGACGATGGTGCTGATCCTCGGCCTCGGCCAGCCGCCCGAGGACCTCGAGCGCTTCGCCCACGACTTCGCCGCCGTCGTCCGCCGCATCTCCCGCTCGGGCGAGGCCGCGGCGCTGGTCCGCGCGCCCGGCGCGATGCGCAACGAGGTCGTCGTCCCGCCGCGCGACGCCTTCCTCGGCGAGGCCGAGGTCGTCGCCGTCGACGATGCCGTCGGCCGTGTCTCGGCGGAGTCGATCGCCGGCTACCCGCCGGGCATCCCCGCGCTGCTGCCCGGCGAGCGGATCACGGCCGAGCTGGTGGAGTACCTGCGCGAGCTGAAGGACTCCGGGGCGCGCCTGCACGGCGCGAGCGACCCGCAGTTCCTCACGATCTTCGTGCTGCGCTGAATCGCCGCCAGCTATATTGGTCGGCATGACCATTACGGATCTGGTCGATGCGGCGCTGGCGGAGGACGTCGGCCCGGGCGACGTCACCGCGGAGGCGACCGTCGACGCGGACGCGCGCGGCATCGCGACGATCACGCAGAAGGCGCCCGGGGTGATCTCCGGCCTCGACGTCGCGGAGGCCGTCTTCCTCCGGCTCGATCCGGCGGCCGTGATCGAGCGCCTCGGCCCGGAGGGCGAGTGGCGCGAGCCGCCCGTGCCCGTGCTGCGCGTGACGGGCTCGGCCCGCGCGCTGCTCGGCGCCGAGCGGACCGCGCTGAACGTCCTCGGCCGCCTGTCCGGCGTCGCGACCGCGACCGCGAAGGTGGTGCGGGCGATGCGGGCCGCGGGCGCGACGGCGACGCTGCTCGACACGCGCAAGACCACGCCCGGCCTGCGCGACCTGGAGAAGCGCGCCGTCGCCCACGGCGGCGGCACCAACCACCGCGCCGGCCTCTACGACTTCATCCTCATCAAGGAGAACCACAGCGCGCTCGCGGGCGGCGTGGGCGAGGCGGTGCGGCGCGCCCGCGCGGCCCGGCCCGACCTCCCGCTCGCCGTCGAGGTGCGCGACGCCGCCGAGATCGACGAGGCGCTCGCGGCGGGTGCGCCCCGGCTCCTGCTCGACAACATGACGCCCGAGGCGGTGGCCGCCGCGGTGGCGCAGGTGGACGGCCGCGCGGAGCTCGAGGCGTCGGGCGGCGTCACGCCCGAAACAGTTGTTGTCTACTCGACCATAAAGGGGCTACACTACGTCTCGATGGGTGCGCTGACGCACTCGGCCCCCAATCTCGACCTCTCCCTGCTCCTCGAGACCACCACGCCATGACCCTGCTCCAGCTCGACAATATCCCCGCCATGCAGGCGGAGGTGCGCGCCCTGGCCCGCGAGCGCGGTGCCGTGATCCTCGCGCACAACTACCAGCTGCCCGAGATCCAGGACGTCGCCGACTACGTCGGCGACTCGCTCGGCCTCTCGATCAAGGCGGCTGCCGCCACAGACGACGTGATCGCCTTCTGCGGCGTCCACTTCATGGCCGAGACGGCCTCGATCCTCTCGCCCGAGAAGACCGTGCTCCTGCCGGACCTGGACGCCGGCTGCTCCCTGGCCGACTCGATCACGGCCGAGCAGCTTCGCGCCTGGAAGGCGAAGCACCCCGGCGCGGTCGTCGTGATGTACGTCAACACGACCGCCGAGGTGAAGGCGGAGACGGACTACTGCGTCACGTCGTCCAACGCCGTCTCCGTGGTGGAGCACATCTACCGCGAGCACGGGTCCGACACGGAGATCCTCTTCGGCCCGGACATGTTCCTCGGCGCCTACGTCGAGAAGCAGACCGGCAAGCCGATGCACGTCTGGGACGGCGAGTGCCACGTGCACGCCGGCATCCGGCCGCGCGACATCTCCGACATGCGCGCCGCCCACCCGGGCGCCGACTTCCTCATCCACCCGGAGTGCGGCTGCTCCACGTCGGTCATGGAGTACGTGGCCGCGGGCGACGTCGACCCGGAGGGCGTCCACATGCTCTCGACGGGCGGGATGATGGACTACGCCGCGCACGCGAAGCCCGGCAGCACCGCGATCATGGCCACCGAGGTCGGCATGCTGCACCCGCTGCAGATGGCCGCGCCCGACGTGGACTTCATCGCCGCCAACGAGGCGGCGAGCTGCCGCTTCATGAAGATGATCACGCTGCCGAAGCTGCGCGACGCGCTGCGCGACGGCAAGCCCGTCGTGAAGGTCCCGGAGGCGATCGCGGAGCGCGCCCGGGTGCCGATCGAGCGGATGGTCGCGATCGCGCCGTAGCCTCAGTCCGCGAGGACGAGCTCGACGGTCCGGAAGCGGCCGTCCTCGAGCTCGGCCTCGTGGACGATCGCGCCCGGGACGAGCTCGGCGGCGCAGTCCGCGTCGTCCTCGTCGCTCCAGTCCTCGTCGTCGGCGTCGTCCTCGTCGCCCTCCTCGGCGAGGTGGGCGGCGACGGTGAAGCGGTCGCCGTCGACGGCGTCCTCCTCGTCGTTCTCGTCCTCGTAGCCCCCTTGGACGTCGCAGTAGACCTCCGTGTCCCCGTCGACGGCCCCGGACACCGTGCCGCCGCGGGCGAGGGCGATCGTGAGGGTCGCGCCGTCGGACGCCGCGACGGTGCCGGCGAGCCCGTCGAGCCCGTCCGGCCGGCGCGGGTCCGTCCCGTGCGCGTCCTCGTCGGCGTTGGAGAGGCCGTCGCCGTCGCGGTCCTCGTCGCCGTCCGCCACCCCGTCGCGGTCGCTGTCGCGCCGCCGCGGGTCGGTGCCGACCGCGAGCTCGGAGGCGTTGTCCAGCCGGTCGCCGTCGCGGTCCTCCTCGCCGTCGCCGATGCCGTCGCGGTCCGTGTCGGCCTTGCGCGGCTTCGTGCGGGCACGCCACTCGCCCCAGTTGCTCAGGCCGTCGTCGTCGGGATCGGCCTTGGCGCCGCCCCTGGCCTTGTGCTGCTTCGCCCACCGCTTCGGCATGACCTTCGCGCCGCCGTCCTTCGCGAACGCGGGGGCGGCCGCGATCGCGAGCGCGGTCAGCAGGGCGAGCGCGAGCAGCGCGCACGCGCGGGCGATTCGGGTCATGTCTTGCTCCTCCGTGAGATGCGCGGGCCGCCTTCCTTGGGGCCTGTCCCTCGTGGTGATCGGCCGCCGCGGGCGGTTCTTGCGGCGGTCAGGCGACGGGGAGGAGCTCGAGCCCGTGCTCGGCGGCGTCGCGGACCGCCTTGAGCGAGTCGCGCTTGCGCTCGAACTCGGCCGGGGTGTAGCAGTGGACCTCGGCGGCCGCGCCCATCTCGTACGCGTCCCACAGCGAGCCGGCGGTGTAGACGCGCTCGAGCCACGGCACGCCGTCGAAGTACTCCGAGACGAGCACGACGACGAACTCGGGCCCGCGCTCGCGCTGCGGGCCGGCGCCGCGCTCGTCCGCCACCCGCGCGCCCCCGAGGAGGGCGCGCTGCACCGGCCACCGGTCCGTGACGCGCTGCACGTACCGCTCCAGCTCGCGGCGATCGATCGCGGCTTGCTCCGTCACGCACCAGGGATGATGCCGCACGTGGTGGCCGGGGCGCAATGCCGGGCCACCACGACGTAACACGGCGTCAGTCAGCGCTCAACCGGGCGGACGCCGGCGCGGCGGAGCTGACATCGTTGTGACGCCATGGACGTCGGCATCGTCATCCGCCCCGAGCTCCCGCCGGAGGACCTCGTCGCGCACGTGCGCGCCGCCGAGGCGGCCGGCTTCGCGGAGGCGTGGCTGTGGGAGGACTGCTTCAAGGGCGGCGGGATCGCCCAGGCCGCCACCGCGCTGGCCGTCTCCGAGCGGATCACCGTGGGCCTCGGGATCATGCCCGCGCCCGTGCGGAACGCCGCGTTCACGGCGATGGAGGTCGCGCTGCTGGCCCGCCTGCATCCCGGCCGGCTGCACCCGGGGCTCGGCCACGGCGTCGCGGACTGGATGCGCCAGATCGGCGCGCGGCCCAAGTCGTCGATGACGATGCTCGAGGAGGTGACGGTCGCCGTGCGCGCGCTGCTGCGCGGCGAGACGGTCGCGACCGAGGGCCGCTACGTCCGGCTGCGCGACGTCGCGCTCGACCATCCGCCGGCCATCGTGCCGCCGGTCTCGCTGGGCGTGGTGGGCCCGAAGGGGCTGGAGCTGAGCGGCCGCGAGGCCGACGGCACGGTGATCGACTGGCTCTCCGCGCCCGGCTACCTGCGCCAGGCGCGCGAGCGGATCGAGGCGGGCCGCGCCGCGGGCGGCCGCGAGGACGGGCACCGGCTCACGGTCTTCGTCATCGCCGCCGGCGACCCGGACCGCGTCCGCCGCGAGATCGCGGAGCGGCAGGCGCAGGGCGGCGAGCAGGAGCGCTTCATGGACGCGCCGCTGGAGCACCTCGCGCTGCTGCCGGGCTCGGAGCGCGAGACGCTGCGGGTGCTGGAGGAGGCCGGGGCCGACTGCGCCGTGCTCGTCAGCCCCGACCCGGAGGTCCCGCTCGACGCGGCGGCCTGGGCCGCCGCGGTCGCCTGAGCCTCAGGCGAACTCGGCGACCTCGTGCGGGCCGACGCAGGCCACCGAGGCCTCCGTCGAGATCCCGTGCGCGACCTCGTTGACCTCGTCGAAGCTGACCTCGTCGAGGGCGGCGATCGCCGCGTCCGGGTCGACCTCCTGGCCGTAGACGACGGTCTGCGACGCCGCGTGGCGGGCGACCGCGTTCGTGTTCTCGAAGGCGAGCACGCGGCGGCCGGCGGCGTACGCGCGCGCCCGCTCGACCTCCTCCTCCGTCGGGCCGGCGGTCCGCAGCTCGTCGACGATCTCGCGCATCCGGCGGTAGGCCTCGCCGCACTTGCCCGACTCCAGGCCCGCGGAGAGCTGGAGGATCGGCACGTCGGCGAACGAGTGGTCGACGGAGTAGACGGAGTAGGCGAGGCCGCGCTGCTCGCGGATCTCGTCGAACAGCCGCGAGCCCATCGAGCCGCCGAGCAGCGTGCCGTAGACGGCGAGCGCCGCGCGGTCCTTCTGGCTGCGGGGGTCGATCGACGGCCGGTAGGAGATCCGCAGGTGCGACTGGTTGGAGTCGCGCGGCTCCACGAGCGTCTGCGGGGTGAACGACGGCGCCTTCTCCCAGCCGCCGTTGGCCTGGATCGACGGGAAGCGGCCGAACGTCTCGACCAGCTCCTGGTTCTCGGGGACGTGCTCCAGGTTGCCGACGAGGAACGCCCCGCCGCGCGAGCCCGCCCACTGGCGGCGCCGGAACGCGACGATCGCGTCGCGGCTGAAGGTGCGCAGGTGCTCCTCGGGGCCGAGGACGGAGCGGCCCAGCGGGTGGTCGCCGAAGGCGGCCTTGTCGATCAGGTGCTCGGCGACGACCGACGGCTGGTCGTTCGCGCGGGCGATCTCCTGGATCACGACGCCCCGCTCGCGATCGAGCTCCTCCTGGTCGAGCTTCGGGCGCCCGACGAAGTCGGTCAGCAGGTCGATGGCGTCGCCCACGACCTCGGCCCGGCAGGTGATGTGGAAGGCGACGAGATCGTGCGAGGTGTAGGCATTGAGCACCGCCCCCATCCGCTCGGCCGTCTCGTTGACCTTGCGGTAGTCGTCGTACTTCTGCCCGCCCTTGAAGACCAGGTGCTCCAGGAAATGGGCCATCCCGTTCTCGTCCTGCCGCTCCGTGCGGGCTCCGGCCTCGAAGGCGACGAGGATCGTGGCGGCCCTGGTACCCGGCAGGTCGACCCGGTACAGCGGCAGCCCGTTGGGCAGGGTGGAGGAGTGGATCTTCGCCATGGTGGAGTAGCCTAGTCGCCGCGCAATTCCGGTTGCAGGCAGGGGAGCCAGAGCCGGAGGCGAATACCCTTCCGGTCGTCCCATGGCCGCCACAGAACGTCACATCCGCCGTCGTACCGAGCCCGCCACGCCGCGTCAGCGCGTGGTCGGCGACCCCGTGCCCGGGGCCGTCATCGACTTCCGCTCGGTGTCCAAGAAGTACCCGAGCGGGGACATGGGCCTCGAGGATGCGACGTTCGCCATCCACCCCGGGGAGTTCGTCTTCCTGGTCGGCTCGACCGGCTCGGGCAAGTCGACGATCATGCGGCTCCTGATCAAGGAGATCGAGCCGAGCTACGGCGCGATCGCGGTCGCCGGGCGCGACCTCGGCGGGATCACGCGCAAGAAGATCCCCTACTACCGCCGCAACCTCGGCGTCGTCTTCCAGGACTTCAAGCTGCTCCCGAACCGGACGGTGTACGAGAACGTCGCGTACGCGCTCCAGGTCACGGGCGGCACCCGCCGCGAGGTGCGCGAGAAGGTGCCGGACATCCTGCGCCTCACCGGCCTCTCGACGAAGCTGCACTCCTACCCGAACGAGCTGTCGGGCGGCGAGCAGCAGCGCGTCTCCGTGGCCCGCGCGTTCGTCAACCACCCGCCGCTGCTCCTCGCCGACGAGCCGACCGGCAACCTCGATCCCGAGACGTCCGTCGGGATCATGCAGCTCCTGTACCGGATCAACCGCACGGGCACGACCGTCGTGGTCGCCACGCACGACAAGGCGATGGTCGACCGCATGCGCCGCCGCGTGCTCGAGCTCTCCAAGGGCCAGATCGTGCGCGACGAGCGGGTCGGCGGCTACGACCACGTCGACGTGCAGTCGACGGGCGAGTTCGGCGCGATGCTGCGCGAGGGCCTCGAGTGAGGTTCGGCTTCTTCATCCGCGAGGCGCTGCGCGCGCTGCGCCGCAACGCCGTGCCGTCGTTCGCGGCGATGGCGACCGTGCTCGTCACGGTGCTCGTGCTCGGCGTCTTCATCCCGGTCGTGCAGGCCACGACGGGCGCGGCGAACGACGTGCGCGAGAAGGTGCTCGTCGACGTCTACATGACCGACGACGCCAAGCAGGCCGACATCAGCCGCGTCGAGCGCCTGGTCGAGGGAACGCCGGGCGTCGGCAAGGTCGAGTACATCTCCAAGGAGAAGGCGCTCGAGCGCGAGCGCGCGGCCGGCCGCGGCGAGCTCTACGACGAACTGGGCCGTAACCCGCTGCCGAACTCCTTCCGCGTCACGCCGGACCACCCCGAGAACATCGTCGAGGTGCGCGACGCGCTCGCCCCGGTCTCGCCCTCCGGCGCCCGCACGGTGGCCGACTCCTCGATCGACGAGGTCAAGGACCGCCGCGACAGCACGGACAAGATCCTCACCGCGACGCGCGTCGTGAAGCTCACGATGGGCGGCCTCGCCGTCCTCCTCGCGCTCGCCTCGATCCTGCTCGTCGCCAACACGATCCGGCTCTCGATGTACGCCCGCCGGCGCGAGGTCGAGGTCATGAAGCTCGTCGGCGCGACGGACTGGTTCATCCGCTGGCCGTTCGTGATCGAGGGCGTCATCGTCGGCGCGCTCGGCGGCCTCGTCGCGATCGCGCTGCTCGGCGTGGCCAAGGTCGCGCTCGTCGACCCGATCGCGAACGAGTGGCGCCTGATCGCCGCGCCGGAGACGATGAACTTCGGCCTGCTGATCGCCGTGCTCCTGGCCGCGTCGGTCTCGGTCTCCGCGCTCGGTTCCGGCCTCTCACTCCGCCGCTTCCTCCGCGTCTAGAGCTTTCGTTTACGGACCGGCTCTACGGTCAGGTCGCGTGATGAACCGCCTTCGCTTCCTCGCGCCCTTCATGGTGGTCCCCGCGCTCCTGCTGCTCCTGGCCTGCGGCGTCTGGCTCGGCGGGCATCCCGAGTACCTCCCCGGCTTCGCGCGCAACGCCCTCGTCGACGACGACCAGGGCCGCATGTTCGAGGAGGCGGTCGACCAGATCGCCGACAACTACTACGAGCCCGTCGACCGCGAGAAGCTCCTCGACGCCGGGCTGGACGCCGGCGTGAAGTCGCTCGACGACCGCTTCTCCACGTACTTCGACCCCGAGCAGTACAAGTCGTTCCAGGAGGCCACGGAGGGCGCGTTCGAGGGCGTCGGGATGAGCGTCACGGAGGTCGCGCGCGGCCTCCGCGTGCTGACCGTCTACGACGACTCGCCCGCGCAGCGCGGCGGCATCCGCAAGGGCGACCTGATCGTCTCCGTCGACGGCAAGTCGCTCGCGGGCCG